>JBGPCZ010000065.1:0-29913 GCA_041482015.1 Planctomycetota bacterium
GCAGGCCCTTGAGCCCCTTGCCCTTGAGCTTCGCTCCGAGGCTGAAGCTGACGTACTTCATGTCGGGCGACCAGTCGCAATGGTACGTCTCGACCGGGTCCTTGCTCTCGACGATGTCCTTGATGAACTTCGCGGTCGGCGGCTTGGAGGTGAAGTCGAGCTCCGCGAGCCCGATCTTGTAGTCGCCGTGGCCCCAGATGATCTTCTTGCCGTCGGGGCTGACGTCGGGGCGGCAGCCGTCGAGCTTGAGGTCGTAGAAGCCCTCGCCCTCGGCCTCGAGCGCCAGGATCCCGTGCTTGAAGCCCATGCCGCCGTGGACCGTCGAGACGAACCACTGGTTTCCGGCGACGTAGTTCAGCGTGTAGAGGTGGTGGATCTTCGCGTTGTTGGGGTGGTCCTTGGTCTGCCCCGTCGCGAGGTCATAGATACGGATCCCCTTGGTCGCGAAGTCGGAGTAGGTGAACTTCTCGAACTCGCCGGGGAGGTATGCGACCTGCTTCGAGTCGGCGCTCCAGCACGGCTCGCGGGAGTTGTCGGCGATCTTCTTCCGCCCCGAGCCGTCGAGGTTCATGACGTAGAGGTTGCGGACCTTCCCGTCACCCTTGCCCTCGTCCGCACAGAAGGCGATCTTCGTGCCGTCGGGCGACGCCTTGGGGTAGAGCTCGTCGATGTCGGCGCTCTTCGTCAGGTTGGTCGCGTTCGAGCCGTCCGCGTTGGCGATGTAGATCTCCCAGTTCCCGTCGCGGAAGCTCTCATAGAGGATCTTGTGCCGGTAGCCCTTGAGCTCCGTGAGAAGTTCCTTCGTGGCCCCCTCGGGCTGCTCCTGCGACAGGAGCGCGAGGGCGGCGATCAGTGTGAGCATGTCGACCTCCTGAGTCTAGTCTCCGACCCGGGAAATTGACACGCAATAACGCGCGAAGTCCCCTTGCAAAGCGTCAGTCATGAAACGCACCGTCTGTTTTATGGAGCTGGAGCTCCATAAAACAAACGGTGTGATTTATGACTGACTCACCTCGCCTCGGGGAAGTCCCTGCGGTACCTTTTGAGGAGGCGGTCGACGTCATTCTCCATGATGTAGAT
Organism: Planctomycetota bacterium; assembly: GCA_041482015.1. Taxonomy (GTDB): domain Bacteria; phylum Planctomycetota; class MHYJ01; order MHYJ01; family JACPRB01; genus JACQFK01. The sequence continues at coordinate 1,081 of JBGPCZ010000065.1, forward strand.
CTTCCCGTGGGCGCGCTTGGTCTCGCCGGGCTTGAGGCCGCCCAGGCGGAAGTCGGAGTGGATACAGATGATGACCCCCTGGAAGAGCTCCTGGTACGGCTCCCAGGCAGTGGCGAAGAGCTTCGTCCCGTCGGCCGAGACGCAACCGATCAGCCCGTTCGACGGCTTGTCGGGACTCAGCGGGCGCGGGTTGACGTCGCGCGTGTCGATCCCCTCGGGGACGTAGATCTGCCCCCCCTTGTATATCGCTTCCTCGTTGTGGCGGGCGTTCGGTAGAAACGTCTGCTTGCCGTCGACGAAGATGAAGCACTTGTCGACGTAGGTCTTTTGATTGCCGCCCGTGAACCCTCCGACGCGGATACAGGGCTGGACCCAGACGGCGTCGAGGTACTCCGTCCCGCGATTGACCGCCTCGATCCGGAAGTCGACCTCGCCCGGCCCCGCGGTGATCGTGTGATCGACCTCGACGCCGCCTTTCACGGAGCAGTGGAGCCGGATCGTCGAGCCGTCGGGCGACGCCCCGACTTTCTCCGTCTTGTGGCCGATCGTCGTCAGGTCCCACTTCTGGTTCGTCGAGCCCGACCGGCAGTAGGCCTCGAGATACCAGACGTCGACTTTGCCGCCGGGGATGTCGTCGCCGGAGATCGAGAGGATGTTCTTCTCCCAGGCGAGACGGGGAGAGGGGAGAGAAGGAGAGGGGCCCGCGCACGAGGAAAGCAGGAGGGCAAGGAATAGAAACCTCACAAGTAATCAACGCCCCCCGTTGCCCCGGGGTGAGGCGCTCCTGTAGACTCGAAGCATGAAGGGCACGGTGGTCTACTTCTTCGCATTCGACGTGGCGGGCGAGATCCGCACCCCGCTCGTCCGCGAGGTCCTTTCGCAGCGCCCGTTCCCGTTCCAGATCCGCGTGGGCGGCGCGGCCCCGCGCGACGTACCGTTCTACCGGCCGCTCACGGTCAGCCTCAAGCCCGAGGAACTCGACTCGAACGTCGGGCGCGTGACGATCAAGCCGTTCGTCAAGGTGTTCGATGTCGGCGTACTCTCGATCTCGTACGAGGCGACGTTCGAGGTCGGCGAGTTGGTGGATCTCGTGCCGTACCACCAGCTCACGGTGGGGGGTGTGACGCTGACGGCGCGGGCGGAGCGGCTGGGCGCGCTCGTCGTGGAAAACCTGAGACCCTACATGGTGAAACCGACCGAAGAGCGGCCGCCGGTGGAGGCGTACACGGCCTTCTGCCTCGAGAACGTGGGGGGCGGTGTCGAGGAGTGGACCGCCGCGCACCGCGCGGAGATCGCCGCGCTCCTGAGCGAGGAGGCTATTCCCGAAAGGTTGGCGAAGGGCCAGGTCGAGGAGACGTTCCGCCATTCGCTCTCGTACACCTCGGAGGATGTGACGATCGTCGACTGGGACGCGGCGCTCGTCGTCGACCGCAGCGGCTACTACGACGACGTGCTCTACATGATCGAGCTCGCCAACCTGCAGCTCGAGGAATACAAGCTGCTCGACGACCGGCTCGACCGCCATTTCCTTAAGGCCTACGAGGACCTCGAGCGCCACCACAAGCCGGCGCGGCTGTTCATCGGTTCGAGCGCGCCGTTGCGGGCGCTCAGGGCGTACCGGATGGACATTACGAAGATGTCGGAGGAGGTCTCGAACATCACGAAGTTCGTGGGCGACTGGTACCTTGCGCGGGTCTACCTCGCGTGCAAGGACCGCTTCCACCTGGGCCACTGGGAGACGACGGTGGACCAGAAACTCCTCGAGCTCGACCGCCTCTACTCGCTCGCGCAGTCGGAGGTCTACGAGCGTCGCATGCTGCTCCTGGAAGTGCTGATCCTGGCGCTTTTCCTCTTCGACGTTCTGGCCCTGTTCTTCGTCCGGAAGTAGGAAGTAGGAAGTAGGAAGTAGAACGTTGCCATGGCCGTCATTCAACCGTTTGACTTCCCTGTCCGCCTTCTCCGGTAGGGATGTCGCGCCGCGCGCGCAGGCGGTCGGGTTGGAACCCAATGGTTCGCGGGAAGTCCCATTCGTTCTCCAGCGCGCCCTTCTGATCCTGGAGGCGGTCGACCGCGCGACGCGAGGCGGCCAGCGTGGGCGCCGCTCCGCCCGACTCGATGGCCTCGAGGCACGCGGAGACGTGGACCTCCTTCAGCTGGGCCAGCGAGAACCCGTCCGTCCAGTCGACGAGGCATTCGTCAAAGCCGTCCCGGTAGGCCCGGCCAAGGTAGCGGCGCCGCTCTTCCGCCCCCGGGTTTCCGAGGACGAAGACGCGATCGAAGCGGCTGGGGCGCTGGGTCAGGGCCGCGTCGAGCTTCTCGGGATGGTTGGTGGTCGCGAGCACCAGCACGCCCTCGTGGGGATGGAGCCCGTCCAGGCGGTTGAGAAAATGGCTGAGCGATCCGGGCTGCTGGAAGAGGGAGTCGATGTCCTCGAAGCAGAGGATGGAAGGGGCGTCATACGCCGCCCGGTTGAATGCCTCGTCCAACTGGTATCGCTCGACCTCGTCCGTGAGCGAGAACAGGAAGAAGGGTTCGGGGCGACGGCAGGCGATGATGCGAAGTGCGGTAGTCTTGCCGTTGCCGGGCGGTCCCGTCAGGAGGATCCCGCGCCGGTGCGGGAGGCGCAGGCGATGGAACGCTTCGCGTGACGCGAAGAAAGTGTCGACCTGCCGGCGCAGATCGGAGCCGAGAGACGGGGGAACGACGAGGTCATCCCATTCGAGGCCCTGCGGGCGCGGCAGCGGGTCGCCCCCGACGACGTAAAGGTGGGGCCACGATCTCGATCGGCGGCGAGCGTAGACGTCATACTCGGCGCGAAGTCGTTGCAACGCCCCGGGCTCCCGTTCTCCGAGGACGACGAACACCCGGGTCCTCCCGTCATCCTGGAGCGCCGCAACGCACGACACGAGTGCCTCGCGGCGGAGAATGACCGAGCCGGTGCGGTGGACAAGGTACGTCTCCTCGTCCGGCAACTCGGCCGCGACCTGGAGCGAGTCCATGGGACCGGGCATCGGAACGCCCTCCCAGGCCAGGGGAACCTCGCGGTGCTCGCCGAGCCTCAGGAAATCCGGAAGCCAGCCGAGATCGAACCAGTCTTCGGGGTTCTGGGCACGAAAAAGAACGAAGGGCTCCTCGCCGACCCGGCGCAGCGTGGACCGGACGGCTTCAATCAGTCGATAGTGGAAGAGGGTGTCCATGGTCATTTCCCAGGTCATGTTTCGAGACAGAAGATCACGGGGCACGAGACGTCGCTCGATGGGGATCAGCCCGCGAGGGCGATCCGGACGGCTCGCGGCGACATCAACTCAGCGATGGGTGGGCATGGAGCAGCATGCTCCCATGAACCGGCGGGGGCGGGGAAGGTTCAGGGGATTCCTCACGGGGGGCGATTCCGGCTGATCAGCGTCAGGGTCGTTCCAAGGTCTTGGGCTAGCTGGCGGGCCGGCTTCTCCGCGGTGTCCCCAGGGTAACCGGAGCCGAGGATCCAGGAGGGACCCCCGTCGATCTCGATCCGGAAGTGCTGGACCCTCCGACCCCATCGATTGACGACGGTCTCCAAGACCGCGCGGGTGGAACCCAAAGGGTGCGATTCCTTCCGGATGATCCCGGGGAGCAGGCGGGTGATGACCTCGAGTGTCCGGTCGCGGGACCGGATGGCGAAGACCCGCGTCCTGAACGCGAGAAGGATTGCGGCGGCTCCGAGCACGATGCCGGAGGTCATCGCCGAGGTCTTGAAGGCCAGGTCGTGGATGACCCCGGACGAGGCGGCCGCGATCAGCGAGCCGGAGATCGCCCCGAAGAGGAGAAGCAACCCGCCTCCCGATCGTTGGACGTACAGGACCGCGCCGCGGATCTCAACGCGACGCATCACTGACAGGGACCTGGGCGAGCAGCTCCTGCACGCCGCGGAAGGCGTCGTCGACGGTGATCTCGTCCATCGAACCCCCGCCGAGCTCGCCCTTCGTGATCACGCGGTGGAAGGGGTTGTACGGCCCATAGGTCCGCGGATCCTTCGGGCCGAAGAGCGCGACACTCGGGGTCCGGACCGCGCTCGAGAGGTGGAGCGGGCCGGAGTCGCACCCGACGAAGAGCCGGGCGCTCCGGATGAGTTCCGCCAGGTCGAGGATCGTCCGCGTCTCCATCGCGAGCACCGCCTGCCCGCGGCTGCCGGCCACGATCTCCTCCGCGAGCCCGCGCTCGCCGGGGCCCCACGTGATCAGCGGCCGGAGCGGATACTCCCTGCCGATCCGCTCCGCCAGGCCGGCGAACCGCTCGGGTTTCCACCGTTTGAGCTTCCCGAAATCGCTCGTCCCCGGGTGGATCGTGACGTGGCCGCGGATCCCGCGCGACTCCAGGAAGTCCGTGACCCTCCGCTTCGAGTCCCGCGATTCCGGAAGCCGGTAGTCGGCGTTGTCGGTCGCGACCCCCAGCGCGGCGGCGAGCGAGAGGAATTTCTCGACTCGGTTGATCTTCTGGCTTCCCGGGTCGACGTGCTCGTTGTTGAAGAAGTAGCTTGCCTCGCGGCAGTGGCCGCGCGCGAACCCGACCCGCCTCGAGGCGCCACTCAGGAGCGCCTGGACCGCGCCCTTGAGGTTGCCCTGGAAGTCGAGCGCGACGTCGTACCGCTCGCCGCGGATCTCGCGCAGGAAGGCGACAGTCTCGCGCGCCAGCTCGCCCCAGTGGATCGGCTGGTGGAGCCAGCGCGCCCAGCGGCGGCGGCGGAAGAGATGGACGCGGTTCACCGACGGGTGATTCGAGATGAGGTCATGCGCGCGATCCTCGACGAGGAAGCCGATGCGCGCGCCGGGCAGGCCGCGGCGGAGCGCCTCGAGCGCGGGGAGCGTGTTGATGACATCGCCCACGGCGCTCAGACGGATGAAGAGGATCCGGGGGGTTCCCGGAGCGGTCACGGATGGCCCTTGAGGATGTTGATAGGGGCCATCCCGGGAAGGCGGCAGTTTCCGAGCGGCACGACGAAGGTGTCCACGAACGCGTGCTGGCCCGAGATGACCGCGTGGCTCACCATGTCGGTGAAGACCATCCACGCCCAGAAGGGCTTCATCCGGAACTCGCGGTGGCCGTCCGGCGTCGACTGGAACTCGGGCGTGTCCTTCATGAAGTTGTGGAAGCGGCGCATCGCCCGGTCATAGGGGGACGAGTCGAGCAGCTTCGCGGGCGGCAACACCGCCGAGATCGCCCCGACCGTGGCCGTGCGCATCCGGTCGAGCACGCCCTCCTGGAGGTAGCCGTCCCCGCGGCCCGGCGCCACGCCGGCCTTCTCGCCGAACTTCTGGAAGAGTTCGGGGAACGCGCCCTTGGTGATCCAGACGCGGTCCTCGACCGGGTTGACGTTCACGAAGAAGCGCAGGATGCGGTCGCCGTGCGTCGCGCCGTACGCGCCGGCGTCGACGTGCACGAGCTCATTGGATGCGTGGGTTGAGAGCTCGCGGCCCTTTTCCTGCATCGGCCGGAAGCTCGACGTCCCGATCATCCAGTCGCGGGCGAGGGCCGGGATCGCCTTCGCCAGGAAGTGCTGCACGCGACCGCTTTGGGTCTTGAGGATCGACTCCGTGCGCTCGATGACCGGCCTGTCGCCCTTGATGCCCACGATCCGCCCGCTCTCCGGGTGGAAGCTGATGTTCTTGAGCTTCAGGACCTTGGGCATTTCCTCGCGGAGGAACGAGAGGTCCTCCTCCGACGGCAGCTCGATGGGGCATTCCGGGAACGCGACGATCCGTCCCCGTTCGAGTTCGTCGGAGAGATCGTTCGGCCCGGCCTGCGCGAGCTGGGCCTTGTTGAAAATCGACAGCATGATTTTAACCAATTGTATGCGCGGCCCCCTGAAAATCAAGGGCGGCTCTCGGACTGCATCGCCTTATACCCTTTGGATCGTCCATTGACCCCGATTCGCTGTTGTGCTACCTTTCGGCTCCATCCCCCATGAAGCCGAAGATTTCCGCCACGATCATCTGCAAGGACGAGGAACACAACATCGAGGAGTGCCTCAAGAGCGTCTCGTGGTGCGACGAGATCGTGGTCGTCGATTCGGGGAGCAAGGACCGGACGGTCGAAATCGCCAAGGGGATCACCCAGAACGTGATCTTCAACGAATGGCCGGGCTACGTCGCCCAGAAGAATTTCGCCCTGGACCGCGCGACCCACGAATGGGTCCTCTGCCTCGATGCCGACGAGCGCTGCACGCCGGAGCTCCGGGACGCGATCCAGAAGGGAATTGGGGAGGCGGACGGGCTCGCGGGGTTCGAGGTGAAGCGCCACGTCAAGTACCTCGGCGCGTGGATTAACCACGGGGGCTGGTACCCCGACTGGAAATGTCGCGTCGTCCGGAAGGGGAAGGCGCGCTGGCAGGGCGTCGATCCGCACGACAAGCTGATCCCCGACGGGCCGGTCCGGCGGCTCGAGGCCGACCTCCACCACTTCACCTACCGCGACTTCGCCCACCAAATCCGCATCATCAATCACTTCTCGGACGTCATCGTGGCCGAGTACGTGAAGCAGGGGAGGAAGCCCTCGATCCTCCAGGCGATGTTCCATCCGCCGTGGAAGTTCTTCGAGTGCTACCTCTGGAAGCTCGGCATCCTCGACGGATTCCCCGGCTTCGTGATCGCGGTCGGCTCCGCGTTCTACATCTTCGCCCGGTACGTCAAGCTCTGGGAGCAGGGGAAGGCCGGGAAGTGAGCGCTCCCGCCCCGCCCGAGGTCTCCGTCGTGGTCGTGACGTTCAACGGCCGCGAGTTCACCCCCAGGTGCCTCGAGTCAATCCCCGCGACCGCCGAGACGATCGTCGTCGACAACGACTCGAAGGACGGCACGGCCGACGAGGTCGCCTCCCGCTTCCCGAAGGCCACGCTCATCCGGAACGACGTCAACCGCGGATTCGCGGCGGCCGTGAACCAGGGGATCGCCGCGTCGCGGGGCCGGTATGTCTGCCTTTTGAATCCGGACGCGCGACTTTCGTCCGACGCGCTCAGCACGCTGGTGACGTACCTGGACGGCCATCCCGACGTCGGGATCGCGGCCCCGCAGCTGCTGCACGAGGACGGCCGCCGGCAGAACTCGTTCGACAACCTGCCGTCGTTCGCGACCGTCTTCTTGAACAAGAGCCTCCTTCGGCTGTTCCTCCCGGGGAGATATCCCAGCAAGAACCAGGAGTTCACCGAGCCGCGCGACGTCGAGTCGGTGATCGGCGCGTGCATGATGGTTCGGCGCTCGCTGATCGACACGATCGGCGGCCTGGACGAATCCTATTTTCTCTTCCTCGAGGAGACCGACTGGTGCCTGCGGGCCTGGCGGGCCGGGTCGCGGGTCGCGTTTGTGCCGGCCGCGAAGGTCGTCCACCTCCAGGGTAAAAGCCGCGAGAAGGTCCGCTTCAGGGGCCGGATCGAGTACGTCCGGTCGCTCTTCACGTTCTTCCGGAAGAACCGGCTTTCGAGCCCGTTCGTCCGGGCGCTTTATCCGCTCAAGAGTCTCCTCGAGGTGATCTTGGGGATCTTCGGTCTCGTGACGTCGCGGGGCCGGCGTCGGTGGGTCGAGACGGTGGCGCTCCTGGGGTGGCAGCTCTGCGGATGCCCGCGCGGGTTCGGGCTCTCGATGGCATCGGAGCCGAGGTACCTCATGTTGCGGGACAATGCGCGCGTCCTCGAGGCGCACATGGAGGCCTTCAACGAGTTCGAGAACAAGACGAAGCAGCAGAAGATCGTGAAGGACCTGCGCCACAAGCGGACGGTCGAATATGCCCCGGGCGGCATGACCTACCTGGTCAAGATGTACAAGGTGGACACGATCGGCCGGAAGATCAAGGCCTTCATTGCCGGCTCGAAGGCGACGCGCGAGTTCGAGGTATCGCGCGAGCTCCAGCGCCGGGGGATTCCGATCGTGCCCGTGCTGGCGGTGCGCGAGGCGGGCGATCTCCGTTGGGTGGCGTTCGAGAAGCTCGACGGATGGGAGCAGCTCCAGGCGGCGCTTCTCTCCGACGCGACCCCCGCGGCGCGACGGCGGCGGCTCTGCTTCGAGTATGGAAAGTTCGCGCGCCGCCTCCAGGACGCCGGCGTCTGGCAGTACGATTTCAACCCTTCCAACGTGATGGTCCGCGACCTCGGGATGCGGATGATCGATTTCGAGCGCGTCGACGTGCGCTGCCGCGCGCTCCCGGTGGAGGACCGGCTCTACCTCCTCGCGAAGATGAACCGGATCCAGAAGCTCTCGAAGACCGACCGGCTGCGCTTCCTCAAAGGGTATGTTGCGGCGCACGCGAAAGAGGCGAAACGTCTCGGTGAGATCGCCCGGGAGATCGCGCGACGAGGGAAGCTCCAGGAAGAGAGCGATTCCGATCGGGTGGAAGACCGGTGTGTTTCCGAGAATCGCGACTACGCCGCGTTCGAGATCAAGGACGCGTCGGGCCACTACCTGAAGGCGCGTCCCGAGCGCCCGGTGGCCGGCGTGACGCTCGAGGAACTGCGGGCGTTCGTGGAGGGGCAGGTCGGGCAGGCCGTGGAGGACGCGCTGGAGGAGTGGAAGCGGGCGAACCGCCGGGCGCGTGAAGGGTCGGCGCCCCCGCTGGCCGTCATCATCAAGAGGGGCGAACGCAAGGGTCGGATCATCTTCCGCGGATGAAGGAGAACGCGCCGTGACGCTCGCGTTGCTGCTTGTCTCGATGACCGCGGGCCAGGTCTCAGCCGAGGAGCTACTCCGGGAGAAACTCAAATCCCCTTTCCTGTCGAAGGCGCCGTGGATCCTCGATTACGACAAGGCGCGGGAGGAGAGCGGACGGACGGGGAAACCCATCCTGGCTTATTTCACGCGGTCGTACGCCCCCTGTGTCCCGTGCAGCCAGCTCGAGGGCGGCGAGCTTCTCACCGGGGAGTTTTCGAAGCTGGCGGATCGATACGTGCTCTTCTGTCACATCACGTCGCAGGCGCAGGGCGAAAAGCACCAGGGACTCCTGGCCCAGATGTCGGGGCAGGGATGGCCGAGCGTCTTCTTCGTGGATTCCGAGGGGAACGTGCTGGCGCGCCACTCGGGCCCGCTCACGTCCGGGGGATTCGACGCGACGGGGGCGAAACCCCGGGCGTTCCTCGAACTCAAATCGAGGGCGGAGAAGGGGGACGCGCGGGCGAAGATCGACTTCGTCCTGGCGCGACTGGAGCTGGGCCAGCTCAAGCCGGGCGAGGCGGAGGAGAAGATCCGCGAGACGGGCGGCGCAGCGTCGGCGGAGCAAAAGAAGAGGCTCGACGAGCTCGTGGCCAATGCGGAGGTCGAGGCGATCCTCCGGGTCGTGAAAAGCGAGGAAGCGAAGATCGCGGCGACCAAGAAATGCTACGAACGCCGGAAGGCCGGCAAGCCGGCGCCGACCGTCGAGCCCTGGCAGGGCGCGTACTGGAACCTCGTCCTCGAGGCCGCGGAGTCGGCGAAGGACGTGGAGGTCTTCGAGGAGTCGCTCAGGATCCTGAAGGAGAAGTATTCGGCGCTTCCCGACGCACAGAAATACCTGCGTGACAAGGAGGCGTCGTTGAAGAAGCTCAAAGGGCCGTGAGGGTGATCACGCGACCGTCCACTCGCTGATCCCGAGGAATCGTTCGCCCGCCGAGGTCAGCCCCAGTTTTCCCTCGACCTTGCGGACGAGCTCGAGTCGAAGGAGCCATCGCACGATTCTCCCTGACTCCTTCGGAGATTCCACGCGAAGCCGGTTCTCCGCGCCCTTTTGATCGCGCGAGCCCAGGGAGTGGAGGACTTCCGAGGCGGACCAGAGGCCGTGGTCGCCGAGTCCCTCCCACAGCCACCAGCTACCGAAGATGTTCCCATAGGAGCCCAGGATGAGGCCGGGAAAGGCCGACGCCCAGCCGAACCAGAAGCCGGTCTGCTCTGCCTGCCGGTCAGAAGGCGAATCGGCGATGGTCCATTCGCCCGGTCGCACGTAGTCATGGTCGCGGGGCACGTAGCCTCGGCCGAGGACTCCGAGCGTGGCGATGGCGAGGCCGCCGTAGAGCGGCCAGAATCCATGCGGGTTGGCCTTTCGGAGCGGGCTCGCGTAGGAAAGGTAGAGGATCGCGCCGAGGAGGGCGAGTCCGGCCGCGAGCCAGAGGAGGTCCCAGCCCGACAGTCCCGGGTGATTGCCGGGCTTCACGAAGAACATGAGGCACGCGAGCCCGAGGAAGCCGGCGGTCGCGTGCACGAGGGCGGCATCGTCCCAGAGGATGTTGTGCCGCGAGGGCTACCTCTGGTTGAGCGCAATCATCAGGATGACGACTGAGAGTGCGATAAACGCCGGCGTCAGGAGGACGGTGAGGAGCGAGAAGACGAGCGTGTCGCGCCGTTCGGACGCGATCGAATCGATCAGCTTCCTACGGATATCGGCGGCGGACATCATTGTGTTTGGACGGAGGTCGGATCCGTCCATTACATAACGGCCGTGGTATAGTCCCCGGGCGCAACTGGAGGAACCGAAGTCGGGTTATATGAACATGATGATCGCACTGATGACGCTGGCGTTCGCCTCGTTCCAGGAAAAGGATCCCGCCTCAACCAAGGAGGCGATGAAGCGCGTCCAATTCCTCGTGGGCGACTGGAAGGCCACGTGGTCCCCGGAGGGCAAGGACGCCAAGGACAGCTGGGAGGAGATCCAGTCCTGGGAGTACAAGATCGACAAGGAGGAGTACGGCCTGCAGTACACGATCAAGGACGGGAAGAAGCACAAGAGCGGCTTGCTCACCTACGATCTCAAGAAGAAGGTCTACCACCTGGAGTTGACCGGCCTGGATGACAAGAAGTCCGTGTTCGAGGGGAAGCTGTCGGGGAAGGAGTTGACCCTCGACCCGGTGGGCGATGAAAAGGGCGCGCAGGAGAAGATCAACTACAACTTCCTCCGCGACAACCGGTTCATCGGGGACATGCAGAAGCGCGAGGCGGGCGCGAAGGCGTGGGTGGCCACCGCCACGATCCAGTACACGAAACAGGGCGTGCCCTTCGTCAGGTCCGAGGCGCCCAAGTGCATCGTGACCGGGGGGACCGGCTCCATCGAGGTCTCCTACGGCGGCAAGACCTATTACATCTGCTGCAACAGCTGCAAGAAAGAGTTCCTGGCCGAACCCGCCAAGACGCTCGAGACCGCGAAGAAGGAAGGCTGGATCAAGTAAGCCGGCGCTGGCGTCGCACCTCGGCGAGCAGGACCGCCGTGCTCGCCCCCACGTTCAGGCAATCCCATTCATCGGCCATCGGGATGTAGATCGCCCCCTTGCACGCCGCGATTACCGCCTCGCTCGGCCCCTTGTCCTCGCCGCCCATCACGAGGCAGAGGTCGCCGCGCATGTCGATCTCCGTGTAGGTCCGGCGCTCGCCGTGGATGTGCGCCGCCCACGAATTCAAGGGACCGACCGCGGCCGCGAGGTCGTCGACGAAGTGGACGGGCACCTGGAGCGCGGCGGCCATCGAGACCCGCACGGCGCGCCGGAGCCACGGCGAGGCGGTCGTCGGGCCGACGAGCACGCCCTCGACCCCGAAGGCCGCGCAGGTCCGCAGGATCGCGCCGACGTTCTCCGAATTCGAGACGTCGTCGAGCGCCACGAGGAGCGAGCCTCGAAGGGGGGAGGTCGGTGGAATCTTCCCGAGCGCCATCAGCCCCTGGTGGAGGCGGTAGCCGACAAGCTGGTCGAGCCGCTCCCGCGGCGCCGTGCGGACATCCATCCCCTCGGGGGCCGGGAGCCGGTCGACCCACTCCGGCGTGCAGAGAAGGCGCGTCACCGCTCCTCGTTCGAGCATCTTTTTCACCACGCGGAGGCCGTCGCCCAAGAAGTGCCCGGGCGGGCAGTGGCTCTCGCGGAGGGAGTCGAAGATCTCGAAATCCTCCTCGGTCGCGGGGCGGGTCAACACTCGGCTCATGAGGGCGTACGTATTCTATCGGGGGGCGGTGTCCCTTCATAAGAGGAAAATGGGGAAAGAACCATGAAAACACTCCTGCTGCTCCTGCTGTTCGTCGCGCCCCAGGCCGACCCCGTCCTCGACTCGATCCTGAAGGAGGGGAGGAGCGACAACAAGGTGATGGAGCACCTCGACCACCTGACGAACAAGATCGGGCCGCGGCTGACGAGCTCGACCAATCTCACGAAGGCATGCGAGTGGGCGCGCGGCCAGTTCGAGAGCTGGGGTCTCAAGGCCCGGCTCGAGGAGTGGGGCACGTTCCCGGTGGGATTCGACCGCGGGCCGTGGTCCGCGAAGATGACCGAGCCGGAGGAGAAGGAGCTGACCATCGGCTTCAACGCCTGGACCGCGGGGACCAACGGTCCGGTGACGGGCCCGGCGATCCTCGCCCCGGCGAACGAGGAGGAGCTGAAGGAGGCGAAGGATAAACTCAAGGGCGCCTGGGTGATGTCGACCGGTCGCGGACCGGAGAAGTTCGCGGTCGCGTATGAGGAGGCCGGGATCGCCGGCATCGTCCGCTCGGCGGGTGGGGAACTCATCCTGACGGGGGGCAGCTCGAGGGTCGACTGGGAGAAGCTGCCCGAGCGGGTCACCGTCTCGATGCTTGCGAGCCAGCACAAGGGGATCGTCGAACAACTGAAGGCGCTGAGGAAAGTGACCCTGGCGATCGATATCAAGAACACGTTCGTCCCGGGGCCGATCAAGCTCTACAACGTGATCGCGGAGATCCCGGGCACGGAGAAGCCCGATGAGGTCGTCGTCTTCGGCGGCCACATCGACTCGTGGGACGGCGCGACGGGCGCGACCGATAACGGGACGGGCGTGTCGACGACGCTCGAGGCGGCGCGGCTGCTCGCGAAGGCGGGCGCGAAGCCGAAGCGGACGATCCGTTTCATGCTCTGGAGCGGCGAGGAGCAGGGGCTGCTCGGGTCGCGCGCGTGGATCAAGGCCCACAAGGAGGAGTTGCCGAAGATCTCGGCGGTGATCGTTCACGACGGCGGGACGAACTTCGTCTCGGGCATCCAGGCGACGGAGGCGATCTACCCGGTGTTCGAGAAGGCGCTGGCGCCGCTCCTGGCCCTCGAGGGAGAGCTGAAGTTCCAGATCAAGAAGGTGAAGGGCCTGCCGCGCGGCGTCGGAAGTGACCACGACTCGTTCCTCGCGTCCGGCGTCCCGGGATTCTTCTGGAGCCAGAGCAAGACCGCGACGAAGGGCCAGAACTACAACCACGAGCACCACACGCAGCACGACCTCTACGCCGCGGCGGTCCCCGAGTTCCAGAAGCACACGTCCATCGTGGTGGCGATCGCCGCGTGGCAGATCGCGAACCTCGACGAACTTCTGCCGCGCGAGAACCTGACCGTCGCGCCCTCCGCGCAGGGCGGCGGGGGCGGTCGCCGGCTCCTCGGCGTCCAGACCAACGAAGAGATGGTGATCGAGGAGGTCACCGGCGGGAGCGCCGCCGAGAAGGCGGGCCTCAAGACGGGCGACAAGATCCTCAGGATCGCGGGGAAGGACGTGGCGGACGTCGAGAAGCTCCGCGAGGAGATCAAGACCGCACCGAAGGAGACGAAGGTCGTCGTCCGTCGCGACGGCAAGGATCTGGAGCTGCCCGTCACGTTCCAGGACTGACACGTTTAGGAGCCCTCCGTGTACTTTCCATAGGAGGGCACCTTATGAAGCTGGCCGCATCGCTGCTGCTGTTGTCGCTGATCCCGGGCGGCCTGACCGTCGAGGAATTCACCAAGCTCCACAAGGAGCTCCAGCCCTCCAAGGACGACACCTGGCGCACCATCCCGTGGAAGGTCTCGCTCGCCGAGGCGGTCGAACAGGCGGCGAAGGAGAAGAAGCCCGTCTTCATGTGGTCGATGGACGGCCACCCGATGGGCTGCACCTGAAACAACGGTGTCCTCGACCGTGCGTCGATCTTCTCCGACCCGACGATCGTGGACCTTCTGAAAACCCGCTTCGTTCCGCTCGCCGTCGACGCGTGGTATTTCAACCGCCGCCAGGATCCCGAAGGCGAGCTCTACCGAAAGGTGGTCACGCAGGAGAACAGCCGGCGCGACATGAACCAGAGCACCCAGGGCCGCTACTCGTTCGATGCGGACGGGACGCTCCTCGGGTTCAACAACAACCGGAGCGTGGAGCGCGTCGTCTCCCTTCTGAAGAAGGCGCTCGAGAAGCATCACGACGTCGAGGCGTCGGCGCTCGACGCGGCGAAGAAGCAGCCGCAGTACGATCGCACCGTCAAGGACGGGACGATCGTGGCGAACGTCTACGCCAAGGTCATCGGCGGCCAGGAGGAGTCGGCGAACGACGTGACGAAGATGTTCCAGGCGTCGATCGGCGAGGATCACCTCTGGATCCGGAAGGACGAGGCGGAGGCGCTCGCGAAGGGCGACCTGCCCGCGAGCCTCAAGCGGCGGATCGGGATCTTCCACCTGAACGACTTCACCCGCGGCGAACCCAGCCTGTGGCGGGAGCCGGAGCTGAAGTCGTGGGACCTCGCCCTCAAGGATGGCCGGCTCACCGGATCGATCCACCTCGAGACCGCCGACGGCAAGCGCGGCTACGAGGCCGAGGTCTTGGGCTTTGTCGAGTCGAAGGACGGAAAGCTCTCACGCTTCGACGTCGTGGCGAAAGGGGAGTTTTGGGGCGCGGGGAGGTACACGAACACGCGGGGCACGCCGAAGGGAAAGTTCACGCTCGGGGTCGTATTGAAGCTCGCCGAAGGCTCGCTCGAGGCCGACAAGGTGCCGCCGCAGGGCGCGCGCGACCTCCACGAGTACATAAAATAGTGCATCAACTGTTAAGTGACAGATCCGATCTGTCACTTAACAGTTGGTATACTCGTCGGGATGACGAAAGTCGTCATTCTGAACGTGGTGGGGCTCACGCCGAGGCTCGCCGCCCACGCCCCCCGGATTTCGCAGGTCGGGAAGCCGCGGCCCTGGAAGAGCCCGCTCCCCGCGGTGACGTGCACCTCGCAGGCCACGATGCTCACGGGGCTCCCGCCGTCGAAGCACGGGATCGTGGGGAACGGCTGGCTCTACCGCGACACGATGGAGATCCGGTTCTGGCAGCAGTCGTCCAGCCTCATGCAGGGCGAGCCGTTCACAAAGGGCTTGCGCGCGGCGCAGATGTTCTGGTGGTTCAACCAGGGCGCGCCCGTCGAGTGGTACGCGACTCCCAAGCCGCATTACGGCAGCGACGGTTCGAAACAGTTCGGGATCATCGACCGGACCGGCTGCGCCCTCGAGGAGAAGCTGGGCCCGTTCCCGTTCGCCTCCTTCTGGGGGCCCGGCGCGGGACTCCCGTCGAGCGAGTGGATCTCGCGGGCCTCGGCCCTCGTGATCCGGCAAAACAAGCCCGACGTCACGCTCGTGTACCTCCCGCACCTCGATTACGACGATCAACGGCTGGGCCCCGGCGATGCCGAGCGCGTGCGCGCGGTCGATGAGTGCACGGCGCGCCTCCTGCACGCCGCGCGCGAAATCGACGCGAAAGTGGTCGTCGTCTCCGAGTACGGTCTCGTGCCCGTCTCGAAACCCGTCCATTTGAATCGCGAGCTGCGTCAGCTCGGCTGGCTCGCGGTCCGCGACGGCCCTTATGGGGAGATGCTCGACACGCACGAGTCGAAGGTGTTCGCCGTCGTCGACCACCAGCTTGCGCACCTCTACGTGCGAGGGGTGCCGCTCGCCGAGGTGCGCGAGGCCGTGGGGAAAATCGACGGCGTCGCCGAAGTGCAGGAGCCGGCCGCTTATGAGCTCGACCACCCGCGCTCCGGCGAGCTCATCGCACTCTCGAAGCCCGACGCATGGTTCGCGTACGCCTACTGGCTCGACGACGCCCGCGCTCCCGACTTCGCGCGGACCGTCGACATCCACCGCAAGCCCGGCTACGATCCGTGCGAGCTCTTCATGACTTCGCCTGCGCGCGCCGCGTTCCGGCTGCTCCAGAAGAAGCTCGGGTTCTGATACCGGATGGACGTGATCCCGCTCGACGCGACGCTCGTCAAGGGAAGCCACGGCCTGCGCCCCGCGCCCGAGGACGGCCCATGCATCATCGGCCCGGGGGAGCCGCCCGACGATATGAAGGGCTTCAAGGACTACGTGCGAGGCCTTCTCCGGTGAGGCTGCTCCAGGCGATCCGTCGCGAGCCCGTCGACTGCACGCCGGTCTGGTTCATGCGGCAGGCGGGCCGCTACATGGCGGAATACCGCGAGCTGCGAAAGAAGCACTCGATTCTCGAGATCTGCAGGACCGCCGAGCTGGCCGCGCAGGTGACCTTCCAGCCGATCCGCCGATTCCCGGGCCTCGACGCCGCGATCATCTTCAGCGACATCCTCCTTCTCACCGAGCCCATGGGGATCCAGGTCGAGTTCATCAAGGGCGAGGGTCCGTCGATCGCGAACCCGGTCGCGAATGACGCGGATGTCGCGGCCCTTAAGCCGGTCGTCCCCGAGCAGGACCTCAAGCCCGTTCTGGACGCAATCCGGATCGTCAAGCGCGACCTTAAGGTGCCTCTCATCGGGTTTGCCGGTGGGCCGTTCACCCTCGCGAGCTACATCGTCGAGGGAGGCCCGTCGAAAGACTACGCAAAGACGAAGGCGCTCATGAAGACGCCCACCTGGCCGAGACTCATGGGAAAGCTGGCCGATGCGGTCGCGTCGCATCTGAACGCGCAGCTCGCGGCCGGCGCCGACCTCGTCCAGCTCTTCGACAGCTGGGTGGGGAACCTCGGCGTCGAGGAGTACCGCGAGCACGTGATGCCGTTCTCAAGGCGGATCTTCGCGTCGCTCAAGGGTCCGTCGATCCATTTCGGAACGCAGACGGCGCACCTGCTCGAACTCATAAGAGACGCCGGAGGCACCTGCATCGGCGTGGATCATCGAATCGCGATCGACGAGGCGTGGAAGCGGCTGGGCGACGTCCCGGTGCAAGGGAATCTCGACCCGAATCTCCTCCTGGGTGCGCGCGAGCCTCTGCTGGCGGCCGTGGACGAGGTCCTTGCCCGCGTGAAAGAGCGGCCGGGCCACCTCTTCAACCTGGGCCACGGGATCCTGCCCGAGACACCGCTCGATAACGTGGACGCGGTCATCGAGCGCGTTCATTCGAGGACGCGACGGTGAAAACGGGCGTCCTCTTGATGGCTCATGGGTCGCCGGATTCGATCGACCAGATGGGCGACTATCTCAAGCACATCCTGACACGCCGTCCCCCGACGCCGGAGATCATCGCGGAATTTCAGGATCGCTATCGCCAGATCGGCGGCCGATCGCCGCTCCTGGAGATCACGAAACGCCAGGCGGCGGCGCTCGAGAAGAAGCTCGCGATGCCGGTCTATGTCGGCATGCGTCACTGGTCCCCGTACATCCGCGACGCCGTCGAGCAGGCGAAGAAGGAGGGCGTGGAGCGCCTCGTGGGACTCCCCCTCGCGCCGCAGTACGCGCGGGTCAGCGTCGGGGCCTATCACGCCGAGCTCGAGAAGACGGGCTTCCCGGCGCTCCACGTCAAGAACTGGCACCTCGAGCCCGCGCTCCTCGATTATTGGAAGCAGGAGACGAAGTCAAAGGGGTTCGTCCTGTTTACGGCACACTCGATCCCGGCCGAGGGAGCCGAGCCGTATCCGACCCACCTGGCCGAGATGGTGAGGGCGATCACCAGCGGCCCGCACGCGTTCGCGTACCAGTCGAGGAGCCCGTCGCCCATGCCGTGGCTCGGGCCCGAGGTGCCCGAGGTCCTCACGATGCTTAGGGGAACAATCAGCGTCGCCGCGATCGGCTTCGTATGCGATCACGTCGAAGTTCTCTTTGACCTCGACATCCTTCATCGCAAGCAGGCGGAAGCGCTGGGCCTCGAGTGGGACCGGCTCTCGATGCCGAACGACGATCCACGGCTCATCGAGGCGCTGGCTTCCGCGGTGAGGAAGGTCCTGTGAAGCGCGTCGTGGTCGTCGGGGGAGGGATCGCGGGCCTCGCCTGCGCGTACGAGCTCCACAAGGCGGGCGCGGCGGTGACGGTCATCGAGAAGGATCGGCTGGGCGGTGTCATCCGGACGGAGCGCGCGGGCGACTTTCTCGTCGAGGGTGGGCCCGACTCGTTCCTCACGACCTCCAAGCCGTGGGCGCGGGAACTCTGCCTCGAGCTCGGCCTCGAGGACCAGCTGATCGCCCCGGGCTCCCGGAAAGTCCACATCTTCTCGGGCGGCCGGCTGCACGAACTGCCCGAGGGCGTCTTCCTCACCGTGCCGACCCGCTGGTGGCCGTTCATGATGAGCGGGCTCTTCACGTTCGGCGGGAAGATGCGGATGGCGATGGACCTGTTCCTGCCGCGCGGGCCCGAGGTCGAGGACGAGTCGATCGGCTCGTTCATCCGGCGGCGGCTGGGGCAGGAGGCGCTCGACAAGCTGGCCGAGCCGATCATGGCGGGAATCCACGTCGCGTCGGCCGACGAGCTTTCGCTCCGATCCACGTTCCCGAAATTCGCCGACCTCGAGCGCGAGCATCGGAGCCTCATCAAGGGGCTCAAGAAGATGCCACTCTCTTCCGGCAATGTCAGCCCGTTCGTCACGCTCCGGGGCGGCCTGTCGGGCCTCATCGACCGTCTCGTCTCGCGCCTGTCCGGCGTGACGTTCCTCGCGGGGAAGGAGGCGTCGAAAGTCGAGCCCGGCGAGCGGACCGCGCACGGACCCACGTGGATCGTGACCACGGCCGACGGCCCGATCACGGCCGACGCGGTCGTCCTCGCGGTCCCGGGCCCCGCGGCGTCGCGGCTCTGGCCGGGCGTCCCGAAGATCAAGTACGTCTCGACGACGACGGTCTCGCTCGCCTACAAGCAGTTCCGCGAGCTGGACGGCACCGGCTTCGTGATCCCGCGCGGGGAAGGGCGGAAGATCCTCGCCTGCACGTGGACGTCGAGCAAGTTCGAGGGGCGCGCCCCGGCGGGTCACGTCCTCATCCGCTGCTTTGTCAGCGGAACGGGCGACGACGCCGCGAAAGTCGCGCACGAGGAGATGAAGTCGATCCTCGGCGCGACGGACGAGCCGGTGATGTCGAAGGCCTACGCGTGGCCCGACCGGAACCCGGTCTACGAGGTCGGCCACGAGCGGCGGATGACGGAGTACGAGGCGACGCTCCCGGCGGGGCTGTTCCTCTGCGGGAGCGGCTTCCACGGCACGGGGCTGCCCGACTGCATCCGGGACGGCCGGGCGGTCGCGCGGAGGATCCTGGGAGGAGACAAGCATGCGGCGCATGTCCCTGGCGATCGCGGTCACGCTCGCGGGCTGTAGCGGCGCGGAGAAGTCGGAGTCCGCGGCGCGGCCCAACGTCGTCATCATCTTCACCGACGACCAGCGCTGGGACGCGATGGGCTGCGCGGGCCACCCGTTCCTGAAGACGCCGAACATCGACCGGATCGCGCGCGAGGGCGCGCGGTTCGCGAACGCCTTCTGCACGACGTCGCTCTGCTCGCCGAGTCGCGCGTCGATGCTGAGCGGCCTCTACGCCCACCGCCACGGGGTGCTCAACAATTTCACGGACTACCCCGCCGGTCTGCCGAGCTACCCCAAGCGGCTGCAGGAGAGCGGCTACGAGACCGCGTACATCGGCAAGTGGCACATGGGGGAGGGGAGGGACGATCCGCGCCCGGGCTTCGACTACTGGATGAGCCACCAGGGCCAGGGGAATTACTTCGACACGACCTTCAACATCAACGGGAAGCGCGAGCTGCTCAAAGGATACATCACGCACCGGATCACCGAGAAGGCGGTCGACTGGATCCGCAAGCCGCACGCCAAGCCCTTCTGTCTTCTGCTGGGTCACAAGGCGCCGCACGGCCCGTTCGTGCCCGAGCCCAAGTACGAGCACGCGTTGGACGGGGTCGAGATGAAGCGGCCCGCCACCGCGAAGGACACCGGCGACGGGAAGCCCGACTGGGTGCGTCAACGCGTGACGACGTGGCACGGGATCGACGGGCCGATCTACAAGGCGTGCGGCCTGGCGGGCTACGAGGAGTTCATGCGGGCGTACTACGGGACGATCCTGTCGGTCGACGACAGCGTCGGGCAGGTCTACGCGGCGCTCAAGGAAGCGGGCGTACTCGACCGGACGCTCCTCGTCTTCACGACCGACAACGGGTTCCTGGCCGGCGAGCATGGCGCGATCGACAAGCGGGCGATGTGGGAAGATTCGATCCGGGTGCCGTACCTCGTCCGTTACCCGCCCCTCGTCCGCGGCCCGCGGGTCGTGAACGAGATGATCCTGCACCTCGATCTCGCGCCGAGCGTTCTCCAGATCTGCGGCGCGCGGCCGCTGGAGGAGGTCCACGGGATGTCGTGGAAGCGCCTTCTCCAGGGTGATCCCTCTGGATGGCGGAAGGCGTGGATCTACCAGTACGACTACGAGAAGGAGTTCCCCTACACGCCCAACGTCCGCGGCATCCGGACCGACGACTGGAAGTACATCCATTACCCGCACGGCGACGGTGGTCCCGATCGCTGGAAGGCGGAGCTCTACAACCTGAAGGACGACCCTTTGGAGACAAGCAACCTGATCGACGACCCCGGATCCGCGGGGAAGCTCAAGGAGCTGCGCGAGTCGATGGCGAAGCTCCGGAAGGAGACCGGCGGCCTACCGGACCGCATGCCCCTCGACGGGGGCATCAGCCAGGCGCTTCCGGGAAAGGCGGTGCAGGCGGTGGACAAGAGCGGCGCGGAGAAGTGAATCCCAATCTCCCAACCCCATCCCGCAGGCGCCGTAGAATTCAGTCACCTCTCCAGCGCTCCGCGACGGAGAGAGATGACAGATGCACACCAACCGGGACGGGTTCGCGGGCAATCAGATCGCAATCGGCCTCATCATCCTGATGGCGTCGCTCGAGATCGTGGTGATGCGGGCGCCGCTGGCGCCCCTACCGGAGTGCCGGGGGCACGAGGCATGCGAGTACATGCAGGACTCAAACACGAGCTACGCCGCGCTCGGATTGAGAGCCTGCCCGTGCGGCGGTGGTCGGGTTTCCATCCTGGTCTGCTTGAAGGGGATCCCCGACCCAACCGTTCATCAGTGCGCCTACCCGGGGCAGTGTCGCGCGCACTCGCCGATTCCGAAACGGCTCAAGTGCAAGATTCCATCACGCGTTTCAACCTCGGCTCGTTGAAGTGTTTGGGAGTTGGGGTTTTCGCCTACGTCGCCTTCGCCGGCGGCTCGATCGCGTGGCCCAGGGCACGTTTCATCTGACGGTAATACGCGCGGTACTCCTTCTCCTTTCCGGGAACGCATCGTTGGGTCACGCTGTCGAGATCGAGCCACGCGGCTTCCCACGAATGGCACGGGACGAGCGCGACGGGCTGAAGCTGGGGCGTATGGCCGAAGCAGAGTGAATCAAGGCGCACTTGCGAGAGGATCTTTCGAAGGGGATTGGGAACGTCGCTGATGTGAAGGGGCCGGACGGGCCGCCGGGTTCGTGCATAGGGGCCCGCAATTGTGTCCGGCTGCGTATGGATGTACGCATACAGTCCCAAGCTGACGGGATCAGGATCCCTGGGTTTCTCATCTCCCTCATCGAAGGGGTAGAAGCAACCCAGGCATACGCCTGCACGGTGCAATTGGGACGCGCGGCCTCGTTTGAGGTCCTTGAAGATCACCGCAGAGCAGGAGATCGCGGGGACTTCGATCGCGCGTCCTTCGCGGAGATCCCGCCGAACGGGATCGAGAGACAAAAGGAACATCAAGACTGGCCCCGGGTCCATCGTGTACGGATAGAGCCAGTGCCAGTCGCGGTCCATCGCATCAAGGCGGACGCGGCCCGTGCGCTCGTAGAGGACTCCCGTCGTGCGGACTTTCCGGGACAGTTTATGGAGGAGCACTTGCGAGGGCTCGAGATCATCCCCAAGGTTTGTTGAATCGATGTTCGCATCGCGGGGGACGGCACCCGCCTCCTTTGACACGAACCGGGCCACGTGGCCGTCCTTGTCGACTGCAAACCACTCGGTGTCCATGCTGTGAGCCGCAGGGAAGTCAGCTTGAGCCTTGGGATTTGGGGGTTGGGATTTCATTGGGATTTGGTTTTGGGGATTTTACTTTCAGGGCGCCTTTGCCGGCGGGATCTTCTTGGTTTCCGTCTCCTCGGTGTCCGGTTCGTTGATCTCCGTGTGGTTCAGGAGCGGCTGGGGGGCCGCGAGGATGCGCTGGCATTTCGGGCAGCGGACGTGCTTGCCCAGCAGGTCGTCGTTCACGGCCAGCTTCTGGCCGCACGGACAGTAGATCTTGAGGGCCATGGCTTTCTGATTAGAGACGCTCACCGAACTTTCTTCCCGGCAGACTTTCTGACCACCCCGCCCATCCCGCTCGCATTCATTATAACGCCTGATGCGGCTCAGACGTGGAGGATCGGCCGCCGCTCCCCGGACGTCGGGTCGATCCGCTGCTGGAACCGGCCGGGGATCGACGTCCCGCACGCGGCGCAGGTGCCGTCGACGAGCGAGGCGGTCTCGACCGCGAAGCCCCGCCGGCGGATCACGGCCTTCCCGCACCCGTGGCAATAGGTGTCCTCCAGCGGATGGCCGGGCACGTTCCCGATGTAGACGTACTTCAGGCCCTCCTCCCGGCCGATCTCGCAGAACCGCTCCAGGGTCCGGATCGGCGTCGAGGGGAGATGCGACAGGTCGAGATAGGGGTGGAAGCGCGTGACGTGCCACGGCGTGAGCGGACCGAGCGCCTCGCGGATCCACGACGCGATCCCGCGCGCCGTCTTCTCGTCGTCGTTGATCGTCGGCGTCACGTTCGTCACGCACTCGACGTGCATGCCGTACGTGTGGAGCGCGAGCTTCGTCATCTCGAGCACGGGCTCAAGCTTCGCGAGCCCCGAGATCTTCTTGTAGACCTCGCGCGAGAACCCCTTGATGTCGACCCGCCACGCGGTGAGGTAGGGCCCGATCAGCTCCATGTGCTCGGGCGTCGCGTAACCGTTGGTCATGTAGGCGCTGTAGAGGCCGAGCTTTTTCGCCTCGATCATCGCCTCGAGCGTGTGCTCGAGCCAGATGGTCGGATCGTTGTAGGTCCAGCCGATCCCCTGGCAGCCGCGCGACTTCGCGAGGTGGGCGCTCTCCGCGGGGCCGAGGTCCTCCAGGTTCGCGCCGCCGGGATCGGGCGAATCGTGGGAGATCTCCCAGTTCTGGCAGCCGGGGCAGCGGAAGTTGCAGCCGCGCGTCCCCATCGAAAGGATCCGGGAGCCGGGATAGAAGTGGTAGAGGGGCTTCTTTTCGATCGGGTCGATGCAGACGGAGCTCGTCTGGCCGTAGAGGAGCGTGTAGAGGGTGCCGTCCTCGTTGAGCCGGGTGCGGCAGGCGCCGCGGCCGCCCTCGGGGATGACGCACCGCACGGCGCAGACGTCGCACCGCACTTTTGAATTCGGGAGCTTTTCGTAGAGGAGGCTTTCCTTCACCGGCTGCATCTTACTTCATTCCCGCAACGTTGCCACGGCCTCCGGGATTCCGGATACTGGCGATCGTGTCGATTTCCATCCCGTGTCCCTGCGGACGGCGGATCCAGGCGCCGGACGGGAAGGCGGGGCAGAGCGTGCGCTGCATGTACTGCGGCCGCACGCTCCCGGTCCCGGCGGTGCAGCCGGCGGAGCCCGCGGTCGCGCGGGAAGTCTCCGAGGATGTCCCGCCCGTCGCGGCGCGGGTCCACAAGCTGCCGATCCTCGCGATCATCCTGGCGATCGTGGCGCTGGTCGACACCGCGGCCGTGGGCGTCGCAAACGTCCTCATCTGGATCGTGGCGGATGGCGTGGCCACGGAGGCGGAGAAGGTCCTGGCCGACGCGGCCGCCGAGGAGGCCTCCGACCCGGCCGATGCGGTGGTGCGCCGGCTCCGCGAGGAGGGGAAGAACGTCACGCTGAACCGGGTGCTCAACGACAAGGACGGCCGCCGGTATCGCCAGATCGAGTACACGGACCAGGCGGGTACGAGGGGGATCCGCAGGGTCGACCTCGGCGCGGGCTCGGTGAAGACCCTGGATCCGGCCCTGAAGAAGGAGATGGAGCACTCCCGCTTCGTCCTGAAGGTGGCGGCGACCGTGGGGTTCCTGCTCGCCGCGATCGCGCTCGCCAAGCTGGCCTGCTCGATCGGCTTCTTCCTGCGGCGGAACTGGGGGCGCGCCGGGCTTGCGGGCCTCTCGGGCGTGCAGTCGGCGCTCGTTATCACGGGCGTTCTCGCGGGCGGCGCCAAGACCTACCTTCTGGCGAGCCTCCTCGTGAACGGGATGGTCCTCTTCTACTTCCTTTCAGAACCCGTCCGCGCGGCCTGCGACGAGTAAACCGGACAGCGATGCCCGTCAATTGACTCCCGCGGGGTCTTATGCTAGAACAGCTCGCACCCCGAGGGACCTCATGAGCGAGTGGACCAACGTCGCAATCTACGCGGCGGCCATGATTGGGCTCGGCGTGTCCATCATCGGGCTCTCCCACCTCCTCGGGCCCCGCAAGATCAAGCCGGGGAAGCTTGACGCCTACGAGTGCGGCGTCCCCCTCCTCTCCAGCACCCGGGAACGGTTCAGCGTCCACTATTACCTCGTGGCCATCCTGTTCATCCTGTTCGACATCGAAACCGTCTTCATGATCCCGTACGCGGTGCTCTACAAGAAGCTGGGGACGCCGGGCCTGGTCGAGGTCGGCATTTTCGCCTTCGTCCTGGTCTTCGGCCTGGCTTACCTCTGGAAGCGGGGAGCACTCGAATGGGACTAGAAACCATGCTCCCCGACGGGGTCCTGACGACCTGCGTCGAGAAGGTCGTGAACTGGGGCCGCAAGAACTCCCTGTGGCCCATGCCGTTCGGAACGGCGTGCTGCGCGATCGAGCTCATGGGCACGCTCTCATCGCGCTACGACATGGCGCGGTTTGGAAGCGAGGTCATCCGGTTCTCGCCCCGCCAGGCGGACCTGATGATCGTCTCGGGCCGCATCTCCCTGAAAATGATGCCGGTTCTGCTCAAAATCTGGGAGCAAATGCCAGAGCCCAAATGGTGCATCTCGATGGGCGCCTGCGCGTCGTGCGGGGGCGTGTTCGACAACTACGCGATGATCCAGGGGATCGACCGGTTCATCCCGGTCGACGTCTACATCCCCGGCTGCCCGCCCCGGCCCGAGAGCGTCATCGACGCCGTCATGGAGATCCAGAAGAAGGTCGACGGCGAGAAGCTCAAGCAGCGGGCCTAGCGACCAACCTTCCCCTGAGCCATGGACCCGATCGAAACCGTCACGACGCAGTTCGCGGACCAGGTGCTCGGAGTCCTCGAGCACGCCGGCCAGAAGTACGTCCACGTCAAGCGCGACCGCATCGTGGACCTCCTCAGGACGCTTCGCGACACCTGCGGCTTCGACATGCTGACCGACCTGACGGCGGTCGACTACCTGAACCAGGGGATGCCCGAGCGCTTCTGCATCGTCTACAACCTCTACTCGTTCAAGGACAACGTGCGGACGCGCATCAAGGCCTTTGTCCCCGAGGGCGACCCGACGATCGACAGCGCGTCGGCGCTCTGGAAATCGGCGCCGTGGGCCGAGCGCGAAGTCTGGGATCTCTTCGGCATCAAGTTCAAAGGGCACCCCGATCTCAAGCGGCTCGTGCTGCCGGAAGCCTATGAAGGCCATCCTTTGAGGAAGGACTATCCGCTCACCGGGCGCGGCGAGCGGATGAACTTCCCGAGGTACGTGGAGTAATGGCCGATCCGGCCCGTCCCGCCATGGTGGTGGAGGAGGAAGTGCTCGGCGATCTCGGCACGCGCCGGATGATCGTCAACTTCGGCCCGCAGCACCCGGCGACGCACGGGACGCTGCGGAACATCATCGAGCTCGACGGCGAGCGCGTCGTCAAGCTGGAGCCCGAGATCGGCTACCTCCATTCGGGGTTCGAGAAGATCTCCGAGTACCGGACCTACAACCAGACGGTCGTCGTCACCGACCGGATGAACTACCTGTCCCCGCTCTGCAACAACGTGGGTTTCTCGCTGGCGGTCGAGGAGATGATGGGGATCACGGTGACGCCCCGCTGCGCCGCGATCCGCATCGCGCTCTGCGAGCTCTCGCGCATCGCCGACCACGTCCTCTCGGTCGGCCTCCAGGCGATGGACCTGGGCGCGTTCACCGTCATGCTCTGGACGTTCATCGAACGCGAGAAGCTCTACGACATCTTCGAGAACGTGACCGGTGCGCGCCTGACGACCTCCTACACGCGCGTCGGCGGCCTGATGCGGGACGTGCCGCCCGACTTCGAGGACATGACGCGCAAGTTCATGACCGGGTGCGCGAAGACGATCGACGAGATCGAGGACTGCCTCAACAACAACCGCATCTTCCTCGACCGCACGAAGGGCGTGAGCGCGACGTCCAAGGAGACCGCGATCAGCTACGGCCTCACGGGGCCGCTCCTCCGCGCCTGCGGGGTGCCCTATGACGTCCGCCGCGCGCGGCCGTACCTCGGCTACGAGAACCTCCAGTTCGACGTGATCACCGAACAGGAGGGCGACTGCTGGTGCCGCTACCGTGTCCGCGTCCGCGAGATGCGCGAGTCGCTCAAGATCATCGACCAGGTCCTCAAGACGATGCCGGCGGGGCCGATCTACGTCGACGACCCGCGCATCGTGATCCCGCCCAAGGACGCCGTGAACCATCCGTCGGGTGGCATGGAGGGCCTCATCTACCATTTCAAGAGCTTCATGATGGGGCACGGGATGTGTCCGCCCAAGGGCGAGACCTACTCGTGCACCGAGGCGCCCAACGGCGAGCTCGGCTACTACCTCGTGAGCGACGGCACCCAGCGCCCGTGGCGCTGGCGCGTCCGCCCGCCGTCCCTGTACAACTACCAGGCGTTCCCCCAGATGACCGTGGGGGGACTGCTCAGCGACGTGGTCGCCGTCCTGTCGAGCATCAACATCATTGCGGGGGAGCTGGACCGGTGAGCCGCGAATTCAACGAGACCACGAAGGCCGAGCTCGAGAAGACCTGCCTGCGCTACCCGAAGCGCGAGGCAGCGCTGCTTCCGGCGCTCCGGCTCCTCGAGCGCGAGTTCGGCTGCGTGGACGAGGAGGGGATGATCCACGTCGCGAAGCTCCTCGGGGTCTCGCCCGCGAAGGTCTTCGGTGTCTTCACGTTCTACACGCACTACCGGCGGCCCGACGACCGCAAGTACGTCATCGAGTACTGCTCGACCGTCCCCTGCGCGCTCCGGGGAAGCGAGAAGGTCCACGATCACCTCAAAGGACTGCTGCGGCCGGAGGATCCCATCACGCTCAAGAAGGTCGAGTGCCTCGCGAGCTGCGACACGGCCCCGTGCCTCCAGGTGAACGGCGACTTCGTCGACTTCGTCACGCCCGACATGTGCGACCTCATGGTCGAGAAGATCCGCGCCGGCGTCTGGAAGGCGCCGGTGCCCGCCTACAAGGTGCCGCCGACGAAATACCCTCCGGTCCTCTTGAAGCATGTCCTCGAACCCGGCAGCGAGACGCTCGACCACTACCTGAAGCGGGGCGGCTACGAGACGTGGAAGAAAGTCTGGGAGACGAAGCCCGACCCGGAGACCGTCGTCGTCGAGGAGGTGTTCAAGGCGGGCCTCCGCGGCCGCGGCGGCGCGGGGTTCCCGACGGGCCAGAAGTGGAAGTTCCTCGCGAAGAACGACAAGCCGCGCTACCTCGTCGTCAACGCCGACGAGTCGGAGCCCGGCACCTTCAAGGACAAGATGCTGATCGAGCGGGACCCGCACGCCATCCTGGAAGGCATCCTGATCTCGGCCTACGCGATCCGCTCGAAGACCGCGTACATCTACATCCGCGGCGAGTTCGTGGCCGGCGCGAAGATCCTCGAGAAGGCGATCCGCGAGGCGGAGTCCAAGGGGCTTTTCCAGGACATCTCGGTCACGCTCCACCGGGGCGCGGGGGCGTATATCTGCGGCGAGGAGACGGGACTCCTTTCGTCGCTCGAGGGCAACCGCGGCTACCCGAAGATCAAGCCGCCGTTCCCGGCGGTCGAAGGCCTGTTCCGCTGCCCGACGATCGTGAACAACGTGGAGACTCTGGCGACCGTCACGCACATCATCAAGAACGGCGCCGACTGGTTCCGCAAGATGGGGACGGAGAAGTCGCCCGGCATGAAGATCTTCTCCGTCTGCGGCCACGTGGCGCGCCCGGGCAACTACGAGATCCCGCTCGGCGTGCCGCTCAAGGAGGTCATCTTCGACCTCGCCGGCGGGATCCGAGGCGGAAAGAAGCTGAAGGCGGTCGTCCCGGGCGGGCTCTCGGCGCCGGTGCTGACCGCGGCCGAGGTCATGGCCGACCCGCCGATCCGGATGGACTTCGACTCGCTGGCCGCCGCCAAGACGATGCTCGGCTCCGGCGGGGTGATCGTGATGGACGAAGAGACGTGCATGGTGGACGCCCTCTGGAACACGCTCCGCTTCTACCACCACGAATCCTGCGGGCAGTGCACGCCGTGTCGCGAGGGGACCGGCTGGATCGAGAAGGTCTCGGCGAAGATGGAGCGCGGCCGCGGGCGCCTCGATGAGATCTCCAAGCTTGACGAGATCGCCTGGGGGATGTGCGGCCGGACGATCTGCGTGCTCGCCGACGCCGCGGCGCTGCCTACCCGGAGCTTCGTCCAGAAGTTCAAGGCCGAGTTCGAGGCGCATGTGAATTCAAAAGGATGTCCCTACAAGCACGGCACCGTGAGCGAGCTGGCCCATGCCTAAGATCAAGCTGAACGGGAAAGAGATCGAGGTCGACGCGGGCCGCAAGGCGGTCCTCGAGTACATGCTGATCAACCACCCGCTCGACTGCCCGATTTGCGACAAGGCGGGGGAGTGCGACCTCCAGGACTACACGTACAAGTACCGCGGCGGCGTCTCGCGGTTCGA
>JBGPCZ010000066.1:0-29801 GCA_041482015.1 Planctomycetota bacterium
CGTGTCTCTCCGGAGATTCAACACCGACGGCGCAGAATCGACTCGAGCCGCTTCGCTCGGACCAGGAGGATGACGAGTGGAAGTGACTCGAGCTTGAGGGGTTGCAGCGATCTAAAGAAAATGCGCGCCGTGCGCCGCTTTAGCGGCGCGGCGCGCTAAACAGTTACGGTTCTTCAAGCTCGTCGGCCCCGCGGCCACGGTGGGCGGGTGGAAGGACGAGATGGTCAAGCTGCTCAAGGCCGCGCAGCCGTAGCATCGGCCCCGCGTCGGGATCGTTAAGGAACAGGAACCATGCGGAAGCTCCTGGCGGGAATCGTCGTCGTCGCGATCCTCGTTTCGTCGGCGCGCGCCGAACGTCTCGCGCCCCGCGGCGAGAAGACCTTCCTCTGGAAAGCGACCTCCGAGTCCACGACGGTCTACCTCTTGGGGTCCGTCCACATGGCGAAGAAGGACCTGTACCCGCTGGCGAGGGAGATCGAGGAGGCGTTCGACCGATCGAAGATCCTCGTCGTCGAGGCCGACGAAGGCAAGATGGAGCCGGCGAAGATCCAGCAGCTCGTCATGGAGAAGGGGCTCTACAAGGAAGGCGAGTCCCTCAGCACGAAGCTGACGAAGGAGAAGCTGAAGACCGCCGAGGCGCTCGTCGGAAAGCTCGGCCTGACGCTGGAGCAGGTGGACCGGTGGAAGCCCTGGTTCCTCTCGGTGAACGCCTCCGTCATGACCCTCCAGAAGCTCGGCTACGACTCCGAGCTGGGGATCGACCGGCATTTCACCCGGGCGGCCAAGGAGAAGATGAAGGAGATCAAGGAACTGGAGTCCATCGAGTTCCAGATCGGCCTCCTCTCCGGGCTCTCGGACGAGATGCAGGACCTGTTCATCTCCTCCACGCTAGAGGAGGTGGACGGCGTCGAAAAGAGGATGGAGCAGATCTTCGCCGCCTGGAAGAAGGGGGACGACAAGGAGCTCAACCGGATCATGATCACCGAGGGGCTGGCCAAGAAGCCCGAGCTGGCACCGCTCCAGAAGAAGCTGCTCGACGACCGGAACGTGGAGATGGTCAAGAAGTGCGAGGAGTACCTCAAGACGAAGGACGTCCACTTCGTCATCGCCGGGGCCGCCCACCTGATCGGCGACAAGGGGATCTGCGAGCTGCTCCGGAAGAAAGGCTACAAGGTCGAACAGGTCGAGGCGAAGTAGGTCATCGTCGCAGGATCCGGAGCGCGACATCCTCGGTGAAGGCCGGCGACGCCAGGCCCCTGGATCCCCCCGCATGGTCGAACCGCTCGCTCTTGTCGACCGTCCCCGTCCGCGGATTCACCCACTCCGCCGCGTAGGCGCCCCCGGGCAGGTCGAGCGAGAGTTCCACCGTCGACTCCTTCGCCGCCGGCGGCTTCCCCTTGCCGAGCGTCGGGTGGACGTAGAGGGCGTATTGCCTCCCCGCCTCGACGAGCGCCCACGCCTGCATCCCGTCCGGGACGCCTCCCTTGATCACGCCCTTGTCGGGCTTCATGCGGACGAATTCAAAGGAGTGGATGAAGTCCTTCAGGATCTTCATCTGTTTCCGGAACGCGGGGTTCCCGCCGCCCGGTGACGCGTACGCGAGGAACGTCCCGTCGGCGCATTTCGTCGTGAACGAGTAGTCGAGGTTGTTGTAGATCGCGCCGCCCGCGAGGATGAAGTCCCAGCCCTCGGTTCGATAGAGGACGTCCTCCTTCCCGCGGAACCCCGTCTCGTTCTCGCCGATCGCTTTTTGGAGTCCGTAGTTCATCGCGACCGTGTCGGGCGGGACGCAGTAGTGAAAGTTGAAGATCGAGACCGCGGGATGCGGATCCGTCACCTTTGCCTTCCCGTTGGCGATGTTCTGCGAGATGAGGTGCTTCTTCGGGAGGTCCTTCTCGGCGTCGACGATCACGTCGGCGATGTGGCGCTGCCACTCGAGGGTCACGCCCTCGAAGTAGGGCTCGTTGCAGATCTCGAAGTACAGGTTGTCGAAGCCGTTGAGCTCGCGGACGATCTTCCGGGTCGTCGCGTCCTGGACGTCGGTCAGATCCTTGTGCTTGAGGGCGTAGACCTCGTTGCCCGGGCAGGTCCCCACGCCGTTCACGTTGTTCGAGGCGTGGAGGGGCGAGGCCTTCCAGAGCAGGCCCTGCTTCTTGTCGTCGTTGTAGTTGGGGCACCAGAGATTGACCTCGACCACGATCCCGCGCGCCGAGGCCTGGGTCAGGAAGTCCTTGAGACGGACGAAGTAGGCGTCATCCCACTCCTGGAGGTTGAAAACCCCGCCGCGCTGCGCCCAGGGACAGATGAATCGGCCGGGCAGCGGCGCGAGGCTGTTGTCGGTGATGCCGAATGAGCCTGGGATCTCCCGGTAGGTGCCGACCCAGGTGCGCGTGTGGTTGAGACCGTCGGCCGCGAGCGTGTCGAGGTACTTTACGAAGTCGAAGTCGAGGTTGAGGACCGCGCCGTAGTGCTCGGCCGAGGTGACGAGCACCGTCGGCTTCCCGCGATAGAGAAAGTAGTGCGGGTTGTCGGGGTGGAGCGCGAAAGGCTCCGCGGCGCACGAGGCGAGGCAGAGCAGGGCGGCGAGTGCGGGTTTCATCGGGCCATACTATAGCAGCACCGTGGCCGTCCCGACCCGTGTACTTTCCCGGGGGCGGCCCGCCACGGAGGGTTAGCGGATGCTCCTAATTCTCATCGTCTGCGCGCAGCTCGTGGCTCACGAACCGTTCGAATATAAGGACGGTGTGGCGCTTGACGGCGCGGAGGGCGGGAGCGGGTGGAAGGGCGCCTGGTCCGGGAAGGGCAAGGGCGGATGTTCGATCTCGCCCGCGGGGACGTGTCTCCTGGATGGCAGCGACACGCGGTTCTTCCGTCATCTCGATGCGGGGCGGGGGGAGGTCGCCGCGCTCGTCGAGGAGGGGAAGTCCGGGAAGACGTTCGGCAAGGACGGGACCACGATCTGGATCTCCTTCAAGATCGCCTGCACGTCCCATCCGAAGATCGCGCACGGGTGCCTGCACCTGATGGACGGCATCGGGGAGGGCTACTACAAGAACTACCAGCGGATCCAGCTGGGACGGCAGAACAAGGGCGAGGCGTGGTTTCTGGGCCGCGTCGACCAGGGCGGCCCGGCGGCGGGGACGTGGCCCGGCACGGTGATATCGGACAAGACCGTGCGGCGGCTCGTCTATCGGTTCGACTTCAAGGCGGGGCCCGAGGAGGGCTGGATGTGGGTCGATCCCGCGCCGGGAAAGGATCCCGGGGGCGGGAAGGCCGACGTGCACGCGGAGACGATCGCCGACTTCCGGTTCAACGCGGTCAATCTCGGATCGGGCGGTGGCGCGACGTTCACGTTTGCCGATCTCCGGATCGCGACGACGTTTGCGGACGCCGCCCCTGTGGGAAAGTAAGGGAGGATTGTTGATGAAGCCCATCACCCTGGCCCTCTGCCTGCTGGGCGCCGCGGCGCAAGAGTCCGTCGTCGAGGTCCGCACGGCGCAAAGCGGCGCGTGGTCCGACCCGAAGACGTGGGAGCAGGGGAAGGTGCCCGCGGCCGGCATGCGGGTCCGCATCCGCGCGGCCCACGAGGTCCTCTACGACGTGAAATCAGAGGCGGTCCTCCGCTCCGTCCTGGTCGGCGGCACGCTCCGCTTCGCGGCCGACCGCGACACGCTCCTCAACGCGGGCCTCATCAACGTGCAGCCCGGCGACGCGGCCGGCGAGACGGGCTTTGACTGCGACGCCCATCTTCCGGACCCCAGGCCCGGCGATCCCCGCGCCCTGCTCGAGGTGGGCACGGCGGAGCGGCCGATCGAGGCCGGGCACAGCGCGACGATCCGGCTCAACTATATTGAGGGGATGGACAAGGGATCGTGCCCCGCGATCGTCTGCTGCGGGGGGGCGCAGATGGAGTTCCACGGCGCGCCGATGAGCCGCACCTGGGTCAAGCTCGGGAAGCCCGCGAAGGCGGGCGAGGGCGTCGTGACGCTTGACGAGGCCGTCACGGGCTGGCGCCCCGGCGACCGCCTGATCGTGACCTCGACCCTCCGGCAGAACAAGATCAAGAAGACGTTCAAGGAGAGCGTCCGCGACGGCACGCAGACCGAGGAGCGGATCGTGCAGGCGGTCGACGGCGCGACGGTGACGCTCGACAAGCCCCTGGAGTTCGGCCATCTCTGCGATCGCCAGTACCGCGGCGAGGTCGCGAACCTCAGCCGGAACGTCGTCGTCGAGTCGGCCGCGCCGGACGTCGCGCGCGGCCACACGATGTTCCACCGCGACGCGGCGGGGTCGGTCGGCTACGCGGAGTTCCGCCACCTCGGCAAGGAGGGCGTCCTCGGCCGCTACAGTTTGCACTTCCACCGGGTGGGCGACACGATGCGCGGCGCCTCCGTGATCGGCGCGTCGATCTGGGACAGCGGCAACCGCTGGATCACGATCCACGGCACGAACTATCTCGTCGTCCGCGACTGCGTGGGCTACCGGAGCCAGGGGCACGGCTTCTTCATGGAGGACGGGACCGAGGTGTACAACGCGCTCGACCGAAACCTCGCGGTGCAGGCCTTCATGGCCAAGCCGCTTCCGAAGCAGGTGCTCCCTTTTGACAAGAACGATGGCTCGGGCTTCTGGTGGGCGAACAGCCTGAACGCGTTCACGCGGAACGTGGCGGCTGACTGCGACGAGTACGGCTACTTCTTCCAGTCGACGAAGACCGCCGACTTCGACCCGGTGCTTTCGATCGAGCAGGCCGACGGCACGCGGAAGGCGGTCGACATCCGCACGCTCCCGTTCGTGCGGTTCGAGGACAACGAGGCGCACACGCAGCGTCGCCACGCCTTCAACCTGGGCGGAGGCGCGCCGTTCGGCGGGCCGACCGTCGACGGCGTCGGCCCCGACGCGCGCCATCCCTTCGTGATCCGGAACTGGAGGGCGTGGGACGTCCACTGGGCGTTCCACCCGATCTCGCCGTCGGTGCTCGTCGACCGGATGGACCTCTACAACGTGGAGTACGCGATCTGGCGGCCGGTCTACAAGGCGCACGCGTACCACGAGATCGCGATGGACCAGGTGACCGTGAACAAGGAGTTCTCGCCCACGGGGACGAAGCCCGACGAAAGCGCGTACCCGAAGCCGCTCGACCCGGTCGACGACCAGCCGCCGGCCACGGCGATCACGTTCGCGTCGCGGCGGACCGACGGGACGGTTGTCGTGCGCGGCACGACGTCCGACAACGGCACGGTGAAGAAGGTCCGGGTCAACGGCCGCGAGGCGAAGCCGGCGCGCGAGAACTTCGCGGAGTGGGAGATCGTCCTCGAGGGAATCCAGAAGGGGGAGTTCAAGCTGACAGCGCACGCCGAGGACGCGGCGGGGAACGTCGAGACCCACGCGCACGAGAGGGTCCTGAGATAGCGGAGGCTACGGGGTCCGGGTCAGCCGCTTGAGCAGCAGGTCTTCCACGTTTCTGCGGGAGTCAAGGACCGCCAAGACCTCAACCCTGTCGGGGTAGACCCGATACATGATCCTCCACGGGGGGAACAAGGTTTCCCGGTAGTCCTTGGTGCCCAGTCGATCCAGTTCGGGAACGATCCGTCCGCGATCCGGGAACTCGGGCAGGGTCTGGGTCCGCGCCCGTATTTCCTTCAGGATCTCCAGGGATGCAGCCGGCCGGTCGGGGGCGATGTGCGTGACGATATCCCAGAGATCTTCTTCCGCGATCCGCGTCCAACGGACCTCACGCCTTCTTGCGGCCATTCTGGACGAGACCCTTGAGCCTGCGCTCCAATCGGTCGAACATCACGTCCTGCTTCGTCCAGCGGCCGCGTCGGATGTCCTCCTCACCCTGGGCCATGAGCTTCAGGATGCCGATCGAGTTCCGAAGTTCTTCGTAGCTCTCGACGTCCATCATCACGGCGCGAGGCTTTCCGTCTTGGGTGATGACGACGGGCCGCCTGTCCTGGTTGACCTGGTCCAGCAACTGTGCGGCCCGGGTCTTCATCTCCGTCACGGTCCGGATGTCGCGGGTCAGGCTCATGAGGGCCTCCAGTCTTTTTATGATCCTTTAAGAGGTCTATGAAGTCAAGGCCCTCTTTCGCGGGCCGCCGGGTAGAATGGCCGGGACGAGGACGGAGGACGGACATGAGATACCGGCCGCTGGGGCAGAGCGGGATCCAGGCGTCGGTCGTGGCGTTCGGCGCGTGGGCCGCCGGCGGATGGCGCTGGGGCGGGGCGGACGAGAAGGTTTCGGTCGCCGCGATCCAGGCCGCGCTCGACGCGGGCGTCACCCTGATCGACACGGCGCCCGCCTACGGCCTGGGCCGCGGCGAGGAGATCGTCGGGAAGGCGATCCGGGGACGGCGCGACAAGGTCGTCATCGTGACCAAGTGCGGCCTCACCTGGAAAGCCCAGAAGGGCACGTTCTTCTTCGCGACCGACGAGAAGGGCAAGAACGACGCCGGCCCTTACCGTCTCCACAAGTACCTCGGCCCGGAGATCGTCCGCGAGGACCTCGAGGAGAGCCTGAAGAAGCTGGGCACGGACTACGTCGACCTCTACATGACCCACTGGCAGGATCCAAGCACCCCGATCGAGGACACGATGGCGCTCCTGCTGGAATTCAAAAGGCAGGGGAAGATCCGCGCGATCGGCGCGTGCAACGCGAAGGTGCCGGACCTCGATCGCTACCGCGCGAAGGGGCCATTCGATGCCGACCAGGAGCGGTACAGCATGCTGGACCGCGACCTCGAGAAGGGGCAGCTGGAGTACGATCGAAAGAACAACATCGCGGTGCTCGCCTACTCGCCGCTCCACCACGGGCTCCTGACGGGGAAGGTCACGCCCGACCGGAAGTTCGGCGAGGGCGACCTCCGGAACGGCCACGCGTCGTTCACGCCGGAAAACCTGGAGAAGGTGGGGACGCTGCTGGAGAAGCTGAGGCCCATCGCCGACCGCCACGGGATCACGTTTGGCCCGCTCGCGGTCGCCTGGGCGCTCGCGCAGCCGGGACTGACGCACGCCCTCGTCGGCGCGCGCGATCCGAAGCAGGCGGTCGAGAATGCGAAGGCCGGCGACGTCGTCCTCACGGCCGACGAGCTGGGCGAGATCGCCCGGGCGCTCGCGGCCCACGCCTCGAAGTGAGGGCCCCCTATTTGATCAGCGGCCTCCCGCCGGGAGCGAGGATCTTGCCGTCCGCCGCCAGGCGATTGATGGATTCGTCCAGCCGCCGGAACTGGACCTCCGTCTCCTCCCGGTAGCTCTTGTTGCCCTTGTGGTGGGTGATGTTCTCCGGGCGCTGGCCCATGTACTTCCTCCAGCACTCGTCGAGTGCCGGGCTCACTTTCGGAAGATCGAGGCCGCTGGAGAGATCGATCTCCGCCATCACGGCCGGGCACTTCCCTCCGTCGCCGGGGGTCGAAAGCGGATGGGCTCCGGGCGCCGTGAATTCGTTCGTGTGGAACACCACCAGCCGGGCCGGCGCCTTCGGGTCCCCCTTCAGCCACCAGAACTGGCGGACGTGGCGGACCAGGAACTCCTGCTGACTTTCAAGGGCCTCGATCGCCGGGCCGTCCACGCGGACGAGTGGCCGCCGGCGCTCGCGAGCCTGCGTCACCGCGCCCCCGAAGGTGCAGAAGCGGGCGCAGGCCCCCTCGTTCTCGATGTCCTTCTTGTAGTAGGCCGGGTCCATGAGGAACCAGCTCAGCCGGAGCGAATTCCTCCGGCTCTCGTCGGCCGGATGTTTCGCCGCATACTCCAGGAGTTCCCTCGGCTCGTAGCCCTTCCCGTTCTTCCAGCAGCGGCCGTAGCCCCCCAGCATCTCGCCGGTCGGGCTCACGATGAACTGGCCGGCCGTGTCCATCTGGCCGGCCCCGCACTTCCGCTGGAGCGGACCCACGCCCTTCTCGCCCGGGCCCCTCATCTGCCAGTAGTCGAGACCCACGCCGACATAATGCTCCGCGAGCGGCTTGACCATGCCGTGCTTGTCGAGCGAGAACTCCCGGTTCTCCTCCCAGGTCATTCCGATTCAGTAGCCGTCCCAGTCGGCGCAGTAGCCGACCGCGAAGATCAGCCGGCCGGTCGACTTGGCCATCTCCTCGGCCTGCGCCCCGGTCGGCACCCAGTAGATCTGGTCGAACCCCGGATGGGGGACGCCCTCTTTGACGAGCGGGGAAGTCGGCTCCGACTGCCGCGCCCCCGTCAGCAGGGCTGCGGTCAGAAGCGTCACGAGGATTCTCACGAGGCCTCCCTGGATCGTTCGCACGACAACCTCTCTCCGCGCTTCCGGCGGATTGAACGGAGAAACCGGTTGTGGTTGACGCTCCTGATCGATTCCTGCAAGATGCCCCGATTCGATTTTGAGGAGAGGGCCCCATGGAACGACGCGATTTTCTGAGGTTCGCAGCGGGAGGCGCCGCGGGATCGTTCCTGGCCGTTGCTCCGCGCGCCTCGAGCCCGGCCGGCGCCGCGCCCGACAAGATGAAGATCACGCGGATCCGCTTCTACCAGCCGCCCAATCCCAAGCCCATTTTCAACCAGAGCACCGGGATCGTCACCGTCGAGACGGACCAGGGGATCACCGGGATCGGCGAGGGCGGGAGCAAGGAGACGATCGAGCAGGCCGGGGCGATGCTGATCGGGGAGGATCCGTCGCGGATCGGCCACCTCTGGCAGCTGATGTTCCGCGGGTACTTCTACCCGGCGGGACGCGAGAAGCTGCACGCGCTCGGCGCGCTCGACCTGGCGCTGTGGGACATCAAGGGCAAGGCGCTGAAGGCGCCGGTCCACGAACTCCTCGGCGGCCTGGCGCGCGACCACGTCGAATGTTACGCGACGGCCTTCCCGAACAAGGGAAGCCTGAAGGAGACGGCACGGGCGTGCATCGAGGCGGGGTTCCGCGCGTATCGCACCTCGGTGGCCGACCCCGGGGGCGACCGGCCGTTCGACGCCCCGCGGATCATCCGCAAGACGCACGAGAACTGCAAAGAGATCCGCGAGGGGGTCGGGCCGGGCGGCGACTGGGCCATCGATTACCACACGCGGCTCGACCCGGCCGAGGCGGTCCGCCTGAGCAAGCTGATCGAGGACCTGGAACCGTTGTTCACGGAAGACCTGGTCCGTTCCGAGAACCCGGCCGTCTACCGCATGCTGCGCCAGCAGGTCAAGGTCCCGATCGCCGTCGGCGAGCAGTTCGGCGCCAAGTGGGACGTGAACGAGCTGGTCGAGCAGCACCTGATCGATCACTCGCGCGTGACGGTCCCGAACTGCGGGGGGATCACGGAGTTCATGAAGATCGCCGCGCTTTGCGAGACCCACTACGTCGGCCTGATCCCTCACTTCACCGGGCCGGTCGCGACGGCCGCGCTGGTCCACGCGTGCGGCGCGTCGTCCACCCCGGTGCTCATGGAGATGACCGGCGCGGGCCCGCGCGACGAGCCGCACCTGCCGCAGCACTTCGATTTCAAGGACGGCAGGCTCTGGCCCAACGCCCGCCCCGGCCTCGGCGTCGAGTTCGACCCGAAGCGCGCAACGCTGCTCGCGGAAGTGACGCAGCACGCGGCGCCGCTACGGTCGTTCCGCCGTTCCGACGGCTCGTTCACGAACTGGTGAGGCCCGTCAGGGGCGCCCGACCGGCTTGGGACGTAGTCGCTGCACGCCGTGGCCACTCCCGTGAAGGGCATCCCGAAGGGGACGACCTCGACGAGGAGGCGGGGGCGCGGGTGGGCGGCGGAAAGGTGACCGCGACGTTCCGGGGAAACTCGCGCGCGGCCACGATGGAGGATGCGGAAAAGAAGATCGCGCTGACCCTCTACGAACTGTTCCGCGATGCCGTCCTCGGGAAGATCGGCGAGCCCGCCGCGGAGAAGCAGGATCGTTGACGCGAAAGACTCCCCGGGGCGAACCGAGGGAAACTGTGAAGGGATCGCCGGCGTAAAGGTGGCGGACCCGTCCACAAGGAGCCTTTCATGAATGTCTGCCTGGTCAGCGCGGGCATGGTTCTCGCCGCGGTGAGTGCGGCCGCGGCGCCGATCCATGCTCAATCGGAGTCCACGTGGCCCGCGTGGCGCGGGCCACGTGGCGACGGCCAATCGCTCGAGAAGGGACTCCCCGTGCGCTGGACGGAGGAGTCGGTCGCCTGGAAGACGCCGCTCAAAGGGTGGGGCCAGTCGTCGCCCGTGATCTGGGGCGACCGGATCTTCCTCACCACCGCGCTCGAGAAGGGTCGCGAGCGGGTCGTCTTCTGCGTCCATCGCAAGACCGGGAAGATCGAGTGGGAGAAGACCGCGTGGACCGGGGATCCCGAACCGTCGCACCAGATGAACGGCTGGGCGTCGGCCACCTGCGCGGTCGACGCCGAGCGGGTCTACGCGTTCTTCGGGCGTGGGGGCGGGCTGCATTGTTTCACCCACGAGGGCGCGCCGGTCTGGTCGAAGGATCTGGGCGCGTTCGACGGACCCTGGGGCACCGCCGCCTGCCCGGTCCTGGTGGGCGACCTCGTGATCCAGAACTGCGACGCCGACAAGAACGCGCGGCTCGTGGCGTTCGACAAGAAGACCGGCAAGGAGGCGTGGAGCGCCACGCGCGAGGCCAACCGGGGCTGGAGCACCCCTGTCCTCATCGAGGCGGGCGGCCACAAGGAGCTTGTTCTCAACGGGCACACCGGCACGATCGCCTATGCCCCGGACACCGGCAAGGAGCTCTGGACGGTGAAGTGCCCGGCGGGCCGCGGGGAGCCCACGGTGACGCCGGCCGATGGCCTCCTCTACGTCGCCAACGGCCTGTCCGGGGGCGGCCTTTACTCCATCCGCCCCGGCGGATCGGGCGACGTGACCCAGTCCCACCGGCTGTGGATCTCCGCGCGGAAAGGCCGCGACACCCCTTCCCCCATCGTCCTGGGAAACACGGTGCTTCTCATGAGCCTCAATCCGGACGTCGTGTCCGCCTACGATGCGAAGAGTGGGCAGGAGCTCTGGAAGCAGCGTGTCGGCGGCCAAAGTTCGGCGTCGCCGATCTCCTACGAGGGGAAGGCATTCTTCATCACCGAGGCGGGCGAGACGGTCGTCGTCGATCCGAAGAGCGACGAGAGGATCGTGGGCCGGAACACCGTCGGCGCGGTGAAAGGGGAGCTCTTCCGCGCGTCGATCACGCCGTTCGATGGCCAGGTTTTCATCCGCTCGGACAAGTTCCTGTATTGCATCGGAAAGCCGGCCGCGAAATGAGGGCCGTGATCCTCGTCCTTCTCGCCTCGGCGACGGCGTGGCCCCAAGACTGGCCCGCGTGGCGCGGCGCGGGCGCGAACGGCGTCTCGGCCGAGCGCGGCCTGCCGGTCGAGTGGGCGCCGGACAAGAACGTCCGCTGGAAGGCGGAGCTGCCCGGGCCGGGCAACTCGACGCCCGTCGTGTGGGGCGGCCGCGTCTTTCTCACGCAGGCGCTCGACGCCGGCAAGCGGCGGGCGATCTTCGCCTTCGACCGTGGGACGGGGAAGAAGCTCTGGCAGGAGGAGGTCCCCTGCGCCACCGAGGAGACGACGCACCCGAAGGACAATCCGCCCTGCTCGTCGTCGCCGGTGACCGACGGCCGCGCGGTCTTCGCCCACTTTGCCTCGGCGGGCGTTCTCGCCTGCGACCTCGAGGGGAAGAAGCTTTGGCACCGCGACCTCGGCCCGGTGCTGCACAAATGGGGGAACGGTCCCAGCCCCGTCCTCTACAAGAACTTCGTGATCGTCCTCCAGGGCCCGGGCGTTCCGACGTTCCTCATGGCGCTCGACAAGCGCACGGGCGAGACCGCCTGGAAGACCGACCTGCCCGGGATCAACAGCCCCGTCTTCGGCTCGTGGAGCACGCCGGTCGTGGTGCGGGTCCAGTCGCGCGACGAGCTCATCCTGCCGCTGCCGGGCGAGAAGGTGGGAGGCGAGGGCGAGATCAAGGCGTTCGACCCGGCGAGCGGCAAGGAGCTGTGGCGCTGCGCCGGGCTCGGGACGGAGGTCTACGCCATGCCGGTGGTCAGCGCGGATGCCGGGCTGGTCGTCGCCATCTGCGGACACAACGGGCCGACGATGGCGGTGAAGACCGGCGGCGAGGGCGACGTGACGGCGACGCACCGGCAGTGGAGGACCGACGGGAAGACGCCGCAGCGGGTCGGCAGCGGGGTCATCCACGAGGGCCATCTTTATCTTTCGGACGCGGACGGCTTCGCCGAGTGCATCGAGGCCGCGACCGGCAAACTCATATGGAAGGAGCGGCTGGGCGGCAAGCTCTGGGGATCGCTGCTCCTGGCTGCCGGAAAAATTTACGTGAGCAGTCTCGAGGGGCAGACGTTTGTCCTCGAGGCCTCGCCGACCTTCAAGCAGGTCGCGCGGAACGACCTGAACGAGACGACCTACGCCGCTCCCGCCGCGTCGAACGGCGCGCTGTTCCTCCGCACCCACCGCCACCTCTGGTGCATCGCCTCGGACAAGTGAGATGAGCCCGCGGCCGAATCGCAGGGAGTTCCTGGCGGCTTCGAGCGCGGCGCTGCTGGCCGCCGGATGTTCTTCCGTGTCCGACCCCGCCGCGGAAAGCCAGCGGATGCCCGAGCCCGCGATCGCGCTTCCCACCGACGGCGTCGTACGCGAGGGGCCGGCGAAGCGGATTGCCGCGATCACCACCGCGTACTACAAGTACTCGCACGCCGACGACATCATCACCAAGTTCATCGAGGGCTACTCGGTCATCGGCCGCACGCATCTCCCGCACTGCAAGGTCGTGAGCCTCTACGTGGACCAGTTCCCGGACACCGATATCAGCCGGGGCATGGCGGCCAAGTACAAGATCCCGATCTTCGACGCGCCGGCGAAGGCGCTGACCCTGGGAGGGAAGGAGCTCGCGGTCGACGGCGTGCTCCTCGTCGGCGAGCACGGCGACTACCCGTTCAACGACAAGGGGCAGCAGCTCTACCCGCGGCGCAAGCTGTTCGAGGAGATCGTCAAGGGGTTCCGCGCGGCGGGGAAGTCCGTGCCGGTCTACAACGACAAGCACCTTTCGTATTCGTGGGACGATGCGGCGTGGATGGTCGGGCAGTCGCGAGAGATGGGCTTCCCGATGATGGCCGGATCGAGCGTGCCGGTGACGTGGCGGCGGCCGCCGCTGGAACTGCGCGCGGGGACAGGGCTGGAAGGCGCCCTCTCGGTCGGCTACGGGGGCGTCGAAGCCTACGGGTTCCACACGCTGGAGGCGCTCCAGGTCTTCACGGAGCGGCGCAAGGGGGGCGAGACGGGCGTGCGGGCCGTGCAGTGCCTGGAAGGAGCGGAGGCTTGGAAGGCGGCGGAGCAGGGGCGCTGGAGGCTGGACCTGCTCGATGCGGCGCTCGCACGGATTCCCGAGCGACGGGGGCGGTTGAGGGAAGCGGACGCCAAGGCTGTGGTCTTTCTGATCGACTATGCGGATGGCCTCCAGGCGGCCGCCTATCTATCGCGGAGCCACGTGGCCGAGTGGGCCTTCGCGGGAAAGCTCGAGGGTCGGGCCGGTCCCGCGAGCACCTGGTTTTACATGCCCAAGCCGCAGCGCGACCACTTCAGCTTTCTTTCCAACCACATCGAGAAGATGTTCCTCACGGGGCGATCGAGCTACCCCGTGGAACGAACGCTCCTCACTACGGGGATGCTGGCCCACCTTATGGATTCGCGCTTCGCGGGCGGCAAGCGGATCGAGACGCCCGGGCTGGCGGGCGTGCGTTATCAGCCCGTGGGGTAGCCATGACGGACGCCGGCTCCTCCGACCTGCGGCTCCCGGACGAACTGCGCGCGCCGCTCCTAAAACATCTCGATGACTTGCGGGCCCGCTATCGCGCGCGCGGCTGGGCGGGCCGGGTCGGCTTCGGGAAGCGCCCGGCGCTGATCGTCATCGACCTGGCCGCGTGGTGGCTCGAGCCGGATCGGCGGATGGGAAGCA
Source organism: Planctomycetota bacterium (assembly GCA_041482015.1). Taxonomy (GTDB): domain Bacteria; phylum Planctomycetota; class MHYJ01; order MHYJ01; family JACPRB01; genus JACQFK01. The sequence goes on from JBGPCZ010000066.1 coordinate 13,920, forward strand.
GCCTCGACGCGGTCCTCGAGCAGACCTGCCGCGTGCTGGCGGCGGCGCGCGCCGCGAAGATCCCGATTGTCTTCACGACCTTGGACTACGACCCGGCCGACCCGCCCGATCCGCACCAGGGGAAGTTCCCGCTGCGGCTCAAGCCGGGTGAGGAGAAGGCGTTCGAGCTCGATCCCCGTCTCGAACGTCGGCCGGACGAGCGACTCCTTCGGAAGAAATACGCCTCCGCCTTCGCCGGGACGAACCTGCTCCAGGCGCTGGCGGCGCAGGGGGTCGACACCCTGATCGTGACGGGCGTGAGCACGAGCCACTGTGTCTACGCCACGTGCCGCGACGCGGCCCACACGTTCCGCGTCATCGTCCCCCGGGAGGCGGTGGGTGACCGGTGCGAGATCATGCACGAGGTCAACCTCCTGGACATCGAGATCGACCTCGGCGACGTGGTCTCCGCAGACGACGTGATCGGCTCCCTGGCAGCGCTCTCCGCCGAGTGCAACTGTTAACGAAAGTGCGGCGCACTTTCGTTAACAGTTGCACCTGGAGGATCGGCGCATGGCGGTTGAAATGTATTCGACGAACCCCTCGCTGTTCGGGGGAGGCGCCATCCTGGCGGCGAGCTGGTTCGCCAGCCGGCCCGGCTTCCCGGCTTCGGCGGTTTGGCCCTACGTGCTGGTGGCCTTCGGGTACCTGTTCTTCGTCATGGCCCTCTCCACCACCGCCAGCGTGGGGCTGGACGGACTGCTGAAAGTGTGCGCCGTGATGGGGGCCCTTCCTTCAGGCCTATCCGCCTGGTGGCTCTGGCGGACACCCTTTTTCCCGCTGGCGATCGTCTGCGTCGTCGGGGGAAGCGTCGTGCTCTCTTGGGGCTGGATCGCCAGCAGCATCATCCGGAACCGCGATCGCCGCGCCAGGCCGGAGAAGAAGGATCCATGATCCCCGGGGCGGGCAGGGGTTGACAGCGATCACCCAGTCCCTGTCCACGCGGTCGAGGTCATCCGCGCGCAGGCTGTCGCTGAAGAGCACGAGGCTGTCCGAGGCGCGGAGGACCTTGTAGACGAAGCTGTCAGCGTCATCTCCCTTCTTCTTGCACCCGGCCAGGGAAAGGCCCAGCAGGGCCAGCGCCATCCCGAGTCCTTTTGAGAAGTTCATGGGTGCGTTTATCCCGGTTCGTAAAATTAGCACCCGGGTGACACTTCTGACCCGCTCCTGGGGTACAACTATAGGGGTGAGCCAGGGGCCTACAATCGAGGTTCTTGGAGGCATCCTATGAAAAACGGGTCCATCGGAGCAGCCCTGCTCATCCTGTTTTTCCTCGGCTCGGGTGCAAGCTCCTCCCCCCAGCAAGCCGCCAAGAAACCGAAGTCCTCTCTTGCCTCGGGCATCGATGCCGCTGCGGGCAGCGTGTCCGGCGGTGGGAAGACCTCTCCCGTTGCCGAGGACGGCGAGTTCCTCCGGCGCGTGATGCTCGACCTCGTGGGGTATCCCCCCAACCTCGAAGAGGTCAAGACCTTCATCGCGGAGCCCAATCCCAACAAGCGCGCCGAGAAGATCGACCAGCTTCTCGAAACCGAAGAGTGGGCGGACCGCACGGCCCGCCAGTTCTGCGAGGGCTGGTTCGGGGACTACCACAAGGTCCCGATCACGCTCACGCCCGCCCTGGACTCGGGGGCCAAGGAGCGCATGATCCGCGACTTCGTGGCCTGGTTGAAGGGCAAGCTCCACAAGGACGCGCCGTACAACCGGGAGATCGTGGACGCGATCCTGCGGTCGCGCGGGACCGGGACGGGCGACCCCAGCATGCTCTGGAAGCTCTCCTGCTTCAACGGCGACGATGCGGGGCCCGTCGAGTTCGCCAACCGCGTCTCCAAGCACTTCCTGGGAATCCGCATGAAGTGCGCCCAGTGCCACGATCATCCCTTCGACAAGTGGGTCGAGGCCGACTTCTACAAGCTGGCGGCCTTCTTCGGTCACACGAAAGCCAAGGGCGGAGCCGATGCGGAACTCAAGGACACCGAGGAGGGCGAGGCGATCAAGATGTCCGGGACCTCGTACCAGCCCCAGTTCATCTACGGACAGAAGCCCGGAAAGGCCGACGTGTGGATGGATGCCCTGGCGTTCTACATGATCAACTCGGAGCAGATGGCCAGCGCCCTGTCGAACCGGGTCTGGTCCTGGCTGTTCGGACGCGGACTCATCCACCCCGTCGACGATTTCAACAGGATGCAGCAGCCCATGGGGGGAGGCCTCCTGGGAGTCCTCGCGAAGGAGTTCCGGGGCAACAAGTTCTCGGTGAAGCACCTCTACCGCGGGATCTGCAACTCCGACACCTACCAGAGGGCGAGCTCGAACGAGTCGAGAATGGGCAAGCCGAACTTCTCCGCCGGCTGGATCAAGCACCTGGACCCCGAGCAGCTCCTGAACTCCATCCAGGTCGCGACCACGGGCCGCGGCGCGCGGAACGTCAGCGAGGCCATCCGGATGGTGGAGCCGCTCTTCCCGGCCGACGTGGTGTGGTGCGAGGTCACGCCGCTGCCCGGCAACATGCGGCAGGCGCTCCTCGTCCGGAACAACTCCCAGATCCAGGGCATGATCAGCGGGGGAGGGGTCCTCGGCGGGATCAAGGGCGCCTCGACGGCGGAGAAGGTCAACGACATGTTCCTGGCCGCCCTCTCGCGCAAGCCCACCGCGTCGGAGTCGGAGCGGTTCACCAAGTTCATCGACGGTCATGCGGGCCAGGGGATGGAAGACGCCTACTGGACGATTCTGAACACGACTGAATTCCTGTCGCGGCATTAGGAAATCTTGGAGGGATCTATGGCGTGCGAAAAGTGCATCGTCCCCGCGTTCGGGCGACGTGATTTCCTGTCGTTCAGCATGGCCGGCCTCGCGGCGGCCGCGACGACCCCTCTTTCGGCTCTCGCCCAGCAGACCCAGACGGAGCCCGCGAAGGCTCCCGCGAAGGGCAGCAAGAAGTGCAACACCGTGATCCGGATCTGGCTGCCCGGGGCGCCCAGCCAGATCGAGATGTTCGACCCGAAGCCGGGCCGGCCCACCGGCGGCAAGGCCAAGGCCATCGACACGGCGGTCCGAGGCCTCCAGGTCTCGGAGTACATGCCCCAGGTCGCCAAGAGCATGAAGAGCATCTGCCTCCTGCGGTCGATGTCCTTCATGGAGCTCGCCCACGAGCGCGCCGCCCTCCTGGCGCAGATCGGCATGGCCCAGAGCCCGTTCTCGGGCGTCGCGGACATGGGGACGATCGTGGCCTACGAGCGCGGCCCCAAGGATCTCCAGCTTCCCTACTCGATCTCCATGGGCGCCACTCTCCATCCCGGACAGAGCCTGCCGTTCGGCGGCGAATACGCGCCGTACCGGGTGATCGACCCCAACAACCCCGTTCCGGATTCGTCGAGCCCGGTCGGGCAGTCGAGGGACGCCGAGCGGACGAAGCTCCTCGTGGAGCAGAACAAGGAGTTCGGGGGCACCCACCAGCAGGGGCCCATCGCCCAGATCGAGAAGGCGTACGTGAAGGCCCAGGACGTGATGACGACGCCCCAGGTCAAGGCCTTCAATATCCGCGACGAGGACGCCAGCATCCGCGGGATGTTCGGCAGCGACCAGTTCTCGCAGAACTGCCTGGTCGCCTACCGGCTGGCCAAGATCGGCGTGCCCTTCATCGCCCTCCAGACGGGCAGCTGGGACATGCATGACGGCTGCATCCCGGGCATGGAGAAGGCGGTCCCGCCGGTCGACGCGGGCTTCGGCGGCCTGGTCGGCGCGCTCGCGGCGTCCGGCCTCCTCGAGAACACGCTGGTCATGATCGGCGGCGAATTCGGCCGCACGCCCGCCATCAACGGCGGACAGGGCCGCGACCACCACGGGTATGGCTGCTGGGCGCTCGCGGGCGGCGGCATCCGCGGCGGCATCGCCTACGGCGACAGCGGCAAGGACGGGACCAGCAACAAGGAGAATGTCACGGTCGGAGACGTGTGGCACACGATCTTCGCGCTGTGCGGCATCGACGCGAAGAAGAGCTACATGGTCGAAGGCCGCAGGATCCCGTACGCCTACAAGGACGTCAAGGGAGCGGCCGTCCGGCCGATCATGGCGTAGAACCGACGCGCACTCACACGTCCCCGGCCGAAAGGCCGGGGCCGTTTCTATTTACGGCTCCAGGATCCTGGCGCTCTTGAGGATGTCGAGCCTTTTGAATTCCTCCAGGTACTTGGTTCCCTCCGCCTGGATCCGGGGCTGGCTGGGACCTTTTCCTGTCGGTTCGCCCTCACCGTAGCCCGAGTACAACTTGTCCACCACGTCCATTCCCTCGGTCACTTCTCCGAAGGCGGCGAACCCAGAGCCGTCCAACCAGTCGTTGTCCTTGAAGTTGATGAACAGCTGCGTCGTCCGCGAGTTGGGGCCGGCCATCGCGAACGAGACGCGTCCGCGCTTGTTCCCCTCCTTCACGGGATCATCCTTGATCCTGGCCGCCTTCCACTTGGCCGAGATGGCCGGATCGCCGTGGATCCCGAACTGGGCCATGAATCCGGCGATGACGCGGAAGAACCGGCAGTCGTCGTAGAAGCCGTTCCTGGCCAGGTTGTAGAACCGATCCGCGCCGAGCGGGGCCCAGTCGCGCGTCACCTTGATGACGAAGTCGCCCTGGCTCGTGGCGACCTTCACCTTGAACTCCGCCGGCGCCTCCTTGTTGACCGCGGCCGCCTTGGGATCGAGCAGGGGGTTCTCATCGGCGGCGATCGATTCAAGGATCGACTTGGCCCGGCCCGCCACTTCCGTATCCGGCAGCTGGGCGGCTTTCTTCAGCTCGGCCACGGCGGGTTTTCCGATCTCCCTCAGTTTCCTGGCCGCCTCCTCGCGCTCTTCGATCGTGTCCGACTTGAGCTTCTCGATCAGCTCCACCACGCGGCGGGCGGTCTCCTCCTGCGTACCGAAGAGCACTGAGAGCGCAAGGGCGGCGAGGGTCTTCATGCTGTTGCGATTCTACACCACGGATGGGGGAATGGGCTAAGATGGCCGCCCATGGTCTTCAGCTCGGTGCTCTTTCTCTTCGCCTTCCTTCCCGCGTTCCTGGCGATCTACTATCTCAGCCCGGGCCGGCTCAAGAACTACGCGGCCCTCGCGGGAAGCCTCGTCTTCTACGCGTGGGGGGCCCCCAAGCTCGTCTTCTACCTGGCGGTCTCCTGCATCGTGGACTATGCCGCCAGCCGCATGATGGCGAGGAGCTGGAGTCGCGCGTCGACGCCGAAGTGGATCGCGGCGGCCGCGATCGCGGCCAACGTGGGACTCCTGGCCTACTTCAAGTACGCGAATTTCTTCGTCCACGAGGTGAACCGCCTGTTCTCGGGCCTGGGGATCGCGCCGGTCGCCTGGTCGGAGGTGGCGCTGCCCATCGGCATCTCGTTCTTCACGTTCCACCGGGTGAGCTACGTGGTGGACGTCTATCGCAAGGTCACGCCGCCGGCCCGGCGCTATGCCGACTACCTGCTCTACGTCGTCCTTTTCCCCCAGCTCATCGCCGGCCCGATCGTCCGCTACCACGAGGTGGCCGATGCGATCGTCTCGCGGGCCCACACCCTCGAGTCCTTCTTCGACGGGATGGTCCGGTTCGCCGTGGGGCTCGGCAAGAAGGTGCTCCTGGCCAACGTCCTGGGGGCGACGGCGGATCGCGTCTTCGGCGCGCCGCCGGGTTCGCTGCCGGCCCTCCACGCCTGGCTCGGGATTGTCTGCTACACGTTCCAGATCTACTTCGACTTCTCGGGCTACTCCGACATGGCGCTGGGCCTGGCGAAGATGGTGGGGATCAATTTCCCCGAGAACTTCAACCGGCCTTACCTCTCGCGGACCGTCACCGAGTTCTGGCGTCGCTGGCATATCTCCCTCTCCTCGTTCATGAAGGACTATCTCTACATCCCGCTCGGCGGGAGCCGCGGCGGCCGCGCGCGAACCTACTTCAACCTGTGGATCGTGTTCCTCGTCTCCGGGTTCTGGCACGGCGCGAGCTGGAACTTCCTCCTCTGGGGCGCCTACCACGGATTCTTCCTGGTGGCGGACCGGCTGTTCTGGGGGGAGCGGGTGCGGAAGATCCCCAGGGGGGTCGCCGTGGCTTTCACGTTCGTTGTCGTCCTTTTCGGCTGGGTGCTCTTCCGTTCGCCGGACCTCGGCTTCGCGCTCCGATACGCGGGCCGGATGACGGGCCTCTTGGGCATGGAACCCGGCGGCTCGCCGATCCCCTGGGATTCGCTGGCGACCCCGCACGCCCTGTTCACCCTGGCCGTGGCCGCCCTGATCAGCTTCCTGCCCGCGAGGGTCGTGCCGGCGCACGCGGGAAACGGGCTGAAGTTCGCGGGCGTCCTGGCGGTGACCCTGCTCTCCGTTTCCTACCTGTGCAGCAGTTCCTTCAATCCCTTCATCTACTTCCGGTTCTGACATGGACACACGAGGCCCTCGTCTCTACGTGGCGGTCTTCGCGGCCCTCCTGCTGGCGCCGGGGGTCGCGACCCTTCTGCGCCCGCGCGCGAAAAACCTGGGGGGGGGCGAGCGGCGGGAGCCGCTCCCCGCGCTGACCGCCCGCGCCTGGTTCGACGGGACCTTTCAAAAGGATTTCGAGGAGTGGCACCAGCAGGCCTTCGCCCCGCGGAACGCCTTCGTGCGCACGGCCAACCAGGTCAACTACTCGCTCTTCTCCGAGATCGCGTTCAAGGAGAGCAGCCAGCTCGTCCTGGGGAAGGAGAACACCCTCTTTCAATCGAGCTACATCGACGCGTACAACGGGATCGACGCCCTTTCGGACGGGGAGATCGACGGATTCGCGCGCGATCTCCGGAGGCTCCAGGATCATCTCGGGCGACACGGGATTGCTTTCCTGTTCTTCATCACGCCCGGCAAGGCGTCGATCTGCCCGGAGTGGATCCCGGATTCCCGAAACCTCCGCTCGGCGCGCTCCAACTATGAAGCCCTGGTCCCCCGGCTCGACCAGCACGGAGTGCACACCTTGGACGGTCATGCCCTCATGGTGGCCCTCAAGCAGACGTCGGGGGTCCCGGTGTTTCCCAAGGGCGGAGCCCATTGGAATCACTACGCCTCCTTCCGCGTCACGCAGGAACTGATCGCGGCCGTCGAGCGCCTCGCGGGGAGAAAGATGATCCATCTGAATCTCGACGGCGTCCGGATCGAGAAGAGGAACATCGGATCGGACGGGGACCTGGCACGGCTCGCGAACCTGTGGAGGACGTCGACCTTCGATTCCGAAAACCCCCATCCCGTGGTGAGCCGGGAGGCGCCTCCGGGGGCGACGCGGGTGAATGCGCTGCTGGTGGGAGGGAGCTTCCTGGATCTTCCGAATCACTGGCTGACGACGTTCGGAGTGGTCAGCGACAAGACTGAGTACAACTGGTACTTCAACCGGAAGGGGAGCCTGGAACTCTCGGGCCGCGACGTGATCATCTTGGAGACCAACGAGACGATGATACCCCGGCGGGGCTTCGGCTTCATCGAGGCCGTGTTGCGATGACGGAGGGGTGGTCGACCCATTATGTGCACGAAAATGGGCGGCCGCAGTGTCCCATCCTCGGAGCGGGCCGGCAAAAACGGACAGTCTGTTTTTGCCGGGCGCCTCTGAACGGGGGGACCATGAAAGCATTCCTGGCCGCGCTGATCCTGTTCGTGCCGGCCGCCGCCCGGGCCCAGGACAACCCGCCCGACCCCGACATCGATCAGAAGGCCGTCGATGCGGCCATCGAGAAAGGGGTCGGCTTCCTCCTGAAGAAATACTCCAACAACCGCATCTCCGAGCCGCGCTACCACGAGCTCGTGCTCCTCACCCTCATCCACGCGGGCCTGCGCGCGGACCACCCGATCATCACCGAGACCTTCAACAAGATGCTCTCCCGCAACCTCCAGGAGACGTACAACGTCGGGCTCCGGGCGCTCCTCCTCGAGAAGGTCAACCGGAAGCAGTACCAGCCGTCGCTCGCGGAGATCGCCTCGTTCTTCGCCGAGAACCAGTGCGATAACGGGCAGTGGGCCTACCAGGCCCGCGGGCGCAAGCCCCTGCCGACCGCGTACGCCCCGGTGATCACGGTGGCCCGGAAGAAACCCCTGCCGACGGGGTCGACGCAGACCGCGGACGACGGTCCGCCCCCCGGCAAGGAGCTCCGGCTCCCACCGCCGGTGCGGATGCCGAAGACGAAGTCCGGCGACAACTCCAACTCCCAGTACGCGATCCTCGGCCTCTTCGCCGCCTCGCGCGCGGCGGTCGTGGTCCCCCGGGAGACCTGGATCGACGCCGAGAAATGGTTCGAGTCCCGGCAGAACGCCGACGGGGGCTGGGGCTACGCCAACGCCGAAGTCCCGGGCGTGGGCCGGGTCACGACCGACGCCAGCTCGGGCTCCATGACCACCGCGGCGCTCACGGCGCTCATCGTCTCCAAGTTCTACCTTGGAAAAGAGTGGAAGAAGGACGCGTCGGTCCAGAAGGGGATCGAGTGGCTGGGCCGCTTCTTCCAGGTCAACGTCAATCCCGGGGGGCCGCCCCTCTGGAGCTACTACTACCTCTACGGCCTGGAGCGGGTGGGCACGATCTCGGGCCTCGCGGAGTTCGGCGGCCACCGCTGGTACAAGGAGGGGGCGGACTTCCTGATCCGCGCGCAGGCTCCCGACGGCTCGTGGAAGAGCCCGGGCGGCGCCGAGATCCTGACCGACGAGGTGACCGACACCTGCTTCGCGATCCTCTTCCTCAAGCGGGCGACGCCGCCGCTCAAGAAGCCCAAGGATATCGCGACGGGGGATTCGAAGAAGGCGGAAGATCCGGCGAAGGCCGAGAAGTAAGAACTACTTCCCCAGGAGAATCAGCCCGCCCGCGTCGATCTCACCGCCGGCCTGGCCGAAATAGCCGAGGACCGGCGTGCCGTCGCCCCCCATCGTGACCTCCGCGCCGCCGCCCCGGGTCCCGATCCATCCGCTCTCGTAGCGGTCCGACGCGATCAGCCGCGCGCCCGAGACCCGCATGAAGACGAGCTTGAAGGCGTTCAGGCGGTCGGTGCCCCGGGCGACCATGCCGCCCACCGCGTAGCCGGGCCGCGCGACGATCTCGGAGCCGCCCGTCCCCCCGCCGTGGCGGGCGCCCTCGCTCTCCCCGGACACGCCCACGTAGAGCCCCTGGAGGGTCCGGAGACATCCCGAGGTGGAAACCGAATACTTGAACCCGCGCAGGAACTGGCGCGGCGACGGCACCTCCTCGAAGGCGGTGCCGCCCTTGCCGCCGACGGAGTCCGTCTTCGCCGCGGCGCCTTCCGGGGAGGCGGGGCGGAACGACGGCCGCGGGACTTTCCGGGAGGGGAGGCTCCCCCAGGCCGAGAGGCGCGACGGCGGGATCGGCCGCTCCTGCTCGCCGTTGGGGAGCTGCCAGCCCACCGCAACGTGCTCCGCGCCGCCGCCTTGTTTCTGCAGCGCCTCGATGTAGTAGCGCTTTCCCGCCACGAGCTGGATCCCGTTGGACTTCTGGGACGGATCCGCGTTCCAGTTCCGCTGGCCGACCGCCTTGCCGACCAGGCAGATCTTCTGCTTCTTCGCGGGCGTGTCGTCCGTGCTCAGCCAGAGCTCGCCGTGGTCGTCGCTGGCGATCCAGAAGACGTACTCCCCGGTGGCCGGCGGATGGACGTAGCCGCGGATCCGGCAGCCGTAGTCGTTCCCCATGTTCCACGAGTCCATGTGGGTGATGGGACCCGACAGGTCGGGCTTCTCCTTGAACTTCGGGCTTCCCGTGAGATTGGCGACCGCGTCGCCGGGAATGCCGCGCCAGATCTCCCGCAGGATCGTGCCCGACGGGCCGAAGTCCGCCGGCGGCCGGCTCTTCACGAGGTCCTTCACCTCGACGTCGCGCGGCTGCGCCTGCCGGACGGCGCTGATCGCCAGGTATGCCACGGAGAACCCCTTCTGCTCCGTCAGGATCCGGATTTTTTTCGCCCCCGCGTCGGCGAACTTCAGTGCGCCGAGGTCCATCCAGATCCAGCGGTCGGGCTCCTTCGGCCCGTTGTGGTCCGAATGTTTTTTCTTCAGCGTGATCGACGGCGGCTTGACGGAGATCCAATCCTCGCTCCCCGGCTCCGCCGTCACCGTCTCCTTTGGATTCCGGGCCGACGGCCCCGACAGGCCCGTGCCCTGGAGGAAGAACGTGAAGACCTCCTGGCAGCAGCCCCCGGCGTAGATCCAGGCCCGGTACGTTGCGTTCGGCTGCACGAGGATCTCGGTCTCCAGGAAATTTCCCGCGGCCTTCCCGGGCGGCGAATCGGCGGTGGAGATCCAGTAGGAATCCACCTTTGACGAGGCCCCGGCGCCGAACGTCCCGCCGCTCGTAAGCTCGTCGGAGAAGAAGAAGAGGTCGCGCGTCGCCGCGATCCGGTCCTCGAGGAAGGCCTTGTTGCGCGCCGCGAACGCGGTGGCCTTCTGGAGGAGCGCGGCGTAGGTCGCGCCCGACGCCCCGCGGGTCCTCATCGCGGCGAACTCATCCTCGGCGCCCCAGAAGATCCGCCGGGCCTCCACCTCCGCGGGATCGGTCATCTCCTTCGCGGCCTCGAAGCGCTTCGGCACGTCCGGGGTCGCGCGACCCTCCAGCGCCCCTAGCACCGCCGAGGCGCGGGCGTCCGTGGGCCGCTTCTCCCCGCGCAGCGCCACCAGGGCCGCGATGCTCCCGGCGCCGATCTCGCCCGCGGGCACGTCGAGGACCCCGGAGTCGGCCTGGACCGTGACGCCGCGTGCGGAGGCGTCCAGCACGCTCCCCTCGAGCAGCTCCGTCGACCCGTTCTCGCCGATGAACTCGAGCTTGATCTTCGTCCCCTTCGCCCAGCGGGAGAGGAGCTTGGGGACCTCCGCCAGGGCGTCCGCCGCGAGCTTGAGGTCGACGAGATCCGCGTCGGCCTCCTTCTTGAGGGGTTCGTCCGAGAGGCCCGCGCGGAGCTCTTCGAGGGACTTGATCGCCGCCGGCAGGTTGCGCGAGACGGCCAGGCGGGCGACGCCCGCCCACTTCTCCCGGTACGCGAGGACCGCGGGCGGCGTCTCGATCGGAGCGGCGGTGACCTGGCTCGCCTCGGCAAAACGGGGCGGGGGGGGCGCCGGCAGATCGATGACGCTCGCGGAGAGCCGGAAGCAGCCCAGGACATGCTGGGTGTGAATGGTCTGGTGCTCCAGCGTCACGCTGAGGGTCTCGATGTCGACGGGCGCCTGGAGGTGGAAGATCGCGGCGGTCGCCTGGCCCAAGTGGCCGCTGAGCGCCCAGCCGGTGAGCGGATTCCCGTCCACCGCGGCGGAGGACGGAAACTTGTCCTGCTCGAACTCGGCGGACGCCCCCGAAAAGGCCAGCGGCCGGCCGTCGGCGACGACTTTGAATTCGGAGAGGACGATGTTGCCGTTGAACGCCCGGCCCGGGCCGCCCGCCGGGAGCGACGGGTCGGAGAGCGCCTCCAGGCGGAACGCGCGGACCTGCTTGAGCCCGACCTTGGCCGTGGCTTTGAACGTGTCCTTCGGGGGATTCGGCCCGCTGGCGAGGATGGAGCGATCCTCGCGTTTCGTCAGGGCCGCTCCTCCGTCCGAGACGAGATTCTCCAGATCGAGCGCGATCCAGGGGTCGGCGGCCACGGACGCGACCGCCTTGTCGAAGTCTCCCACGAGGGCAGGAAGGCCGAAGACCCCGATCCGGTTCTTCAGGTCGTTCAGCGCGGCCGTGTCGCCTTTCCGGGCCGCGTCGGCCACCTGGACCAGGAGCGGCTCCGCGAGGCGGCGCGCGGCGGCGTCGACCTTCTGCATCCGCTCGTCGATGCCGCGCTGCCAGTCCGGGCCGTCATGAGTCGCGCGGGCCGACGTCAAAAGGCGCGCGACTTCCTGGAGCTTCTCCTGGCGGAACAGCAGGCTCGTGCGGGCGTCGAGCTCCTCGAGCTCCCGGGCCATCCGTTCGGCGGGGCCCGGACGAGGGGGGGGCCGCGGTCCCGGGTCGGGCGGGCGGGGGCCGGGGACCGTCACGTACGGCTCGGGCGGCGGAACCGGCTTTCGACCCCCGGAGGACATCGTCACCGCCAGGATGAGAACGAGCAGGAGCCCCCCGATTCCCGCCAGGATCAAGGGAAGGTGCGACTTGGGAGGCGTCGGAGGGTCGGCCGGCGGGACGCGGATCTGCTGGGTTGGAATGCGGGTGGTCGAATCCGGGCGGATGGCCGGGATCCGGGTGGAGGTCGAATGGCCGGGGGCCTTGGGGACCTGGGCGCGCCTCAGCCGCTCCAGCTCCGCGTTCGGATCGGGCAGGTGGGCCAGAAGCCCGCGGACGCAGTCGAGGCACGCCGCCTTTCCATCGACGCGGAACGCCTTCCCGTGCTCGAAGTCAGACCCCAAGAGGCGGTTCTGGCACTTGAAGCAGTAGACGATTTCCTGGCCCATGTCCGTTCGAAGGGGAACCCGGTCCTTTCCCGCCCGCCACAATGAAGATTACTCCATCCGGCACGCCTTGAGGAGGTACCTTGGAAAAAACAGACTGTCCGTTTTTGCCGCGGCAAAAACGGACAGTCTGTTTTTGCCGGGGAAATATTCGGGGGGGCCGTAATCCCGGGCCCCGGCGCGGCTTATAGTTCCGTCATGGACGATCTCCAGGAAACCCTCCGCCGCGTCCTCAAGGGCGACCGCGAGGCCTACTCGGCCATCGTCGCCGCCCACCAGGACATGCTCGTTGCCTACGCCGCCTTCCGCGTCCCCGACGCCGCCCTCGTCGACGAGGTCGTCCAGCAGACCTTCATCCGCGCCTTCGAGCAGCTCGCCGACTTCAAGACCGACAAGGACTTCGGCGTCTGGCTCCGCACCATCTGCCGCTTCATGATCCTCGCCGAACTCAAGCGCGCCACCCGCGACCGCGAGAACCGCGAAGGGTATCGCGAGCACCTCCAGCTCACGCTGCTCCGCGAGGCCCTCGACCGCGCCGAGTCGGGCCCCGACGAGGACCTCGTCCGCCGCCTCCGCGTCTGCCTCGGGAAACTCCAGGAGACCTCCCGCACCCTCGTCGCCCACCGCTACCAGCAGGTGCTCCGGGTCGACGAGATCGCCCGCCGCATGGGACAGTCCCTGAGCTGGGTCGCCACCACGCTCTTCCGCGTCCGCGAGTCGCTCCGGAAATGCATGACCCCGGAGACGCAAGCGTGACCGACGACCGCTTCCAGCTCCTGGTCGAAAAGCACCTCGAAGGATCGATCTCCGAGGACGAGGCGCGTGAGCTTCTTGACGCGCCGGCGGCGCGCGTGTTCGACGAGGTCGCGATGGCAGGTCTCCTCGCCCGCGCCCACGGCGCGCCCGCCGATCTCGTGCCGAAAGTGCAGGCGGCGCTGCGGGGGAAGACCGACAAGGACGCGATGGTCGAGGGCGTCCTCCACCGCCTGCCCGTCGAAGGCCCTGCGAAGGCGGGGCTCCCCTCCCGCCAGAGGCCCCGTTTCCTGGTCGGGATCGCCGCCGCGGCCGCCCTCCTCGTCGTGGGCGTCTCCCTCCTCCGACCCAAGCCTGTGCCGGCCGACCCGAAGGGCGTCGTCGCCTCCCCGTCCCTCGCGCGAGCCGTCGCCTACCTCCGCGCCGCGAAGCTCCCGCCCGCCTCCCACCAGGCGCCCATGCCCGCGGACGACCTCGTCCTCCTGGCCCTGGACCAGGCGGGCCTTTCCGAGGGCGACCCCTTCTTCAAAGGGCTGTTCGACCGGGCCGCGACCGCGAAGCTCCAGCGCACCTACACCGTCGCGCTCCACGCGATGCTCCTCCAGAAGCTCGATCCCGCGAAGCACCGCGACCGCCTCGCCGCCTGCGCGAAGTTCCTCGTCGACAACCAGTGCATGAACGGGCAGTGGTCCTACGGCGTCGACACGCCGGCCCCGTCGCCGTCGCTCAGCGGCAACAATTCCTGCTCGATCTTCGCCGCGATGGGCCTCCGCGCCTGCACCGACGCGGGGATCACGATCCCGCGCGAGACGCTCGTCCGCGCCGCAAGGGGGTGGCGCGAGTCCCGCCGCGCGTATCCCGACGTCGGCGACGGCGAGATCGCCGGCTGGTGCTACACGCGCGAGGAATTCCCGCACCGCCCTTATGCCTCCATGACCGCCGGCGCCGTCGCCGCGCTCATCATCGAGGACTCGCTCCTCGGGGACGACTGGAGAAAGGACGCCGCCGTCCAGGCGGGGCTCCGCTGGCTCGCGAAGTACTTCAGCGTCTCGGAGAACTTCGGGCCCGTCGAGGAGCTGATGGCCAAGGAGCTCGCGTCCGACACCCCCAACCCGAAGACCGAGGTCTACTACTACCTCTGGGCCCTCGAGCGCGCGGCCGGCGTCGCGGGTATGTCGAAGCTGGGCGCTCACGACTGGTACGCGGAGGGCGTGCCGGAGATCCTCGCCCAGCAGAGACCCGACGGCTCGTGGTACGGCGGCGCCAAGCGCTGCCAGCCCGTCTACGACACCTGCTACGCGATCCTCTTCCTATCGCGCTCGACGAGGGCGGTCCGATGATGACGGTCCTCGCGGCCCTGCTCCTGGCGTGCAGCGCGCAGGTCGACCAGAAGCGCGTCGACCAGGCCATCCTCAAGGGGGTCGAGTATATCAAGACCGCGAAGACGCCGGGCTTCACCTACGCGAAGATCGACGACTCCTTCGAGATCGTCCTTCTCACGATGGTCCACGCGGGCGTCTCGCACACGGATCCGAGGTTCCAGGAGCTGTTCAAAAAGATGCTCGAGGGGCCCCTCGAGCGCACGTACAAGGTCGTCCTCCAGGCGATGATCCTCGAGGAGATCCACCGGGTGAAGTACCAGTCGAGGATCGCCCAGTGCGCCCAGTTCCTCGTCGACAACCAATGCGCGGACGGCCAGTGGTCGTACGGCGAGCCGACGGCGTTCGCCAAGGACATTCCCTCGACCGACGTGGCGACCGCGCCCCCCGAGCCGCCGCGGAAGGGAGCCCGCGATTTCGACGCGCTCCCCGAGAAGCCGAAGGTGGTCCGCAAGGTCCCCGTGAAGAAAATGAAGGAGGGCCCCGCGACGGGGGACAATTCCAACTCCCAGTACGCGGCGCTCGGCCTCCGCGCCTGCCACGACGCGGGCATCGTCCTTCCGAAGGAGGTCGTTGAGCTCGCGAAAAAGTGGTGGGTCGAGTGCCAGCACGGCGCGGCCGAGAAGGATCCCGTGGCGTCCGACGGCCTCGCCTCCGGACCGCCGCGCGGCTGGTGTTACAGCCGGAAGGATGTCTGCGCGAAGCAGCACCGCCCCTATGCCGGCATGACCGCGGGGGGTGTCGGCGCGGTGGCGATCTGCGACCACATCCTGGGCCTCGACTGGAAGAAGGACGCAACGCTTTCGAGCGGCCTCTCGTGGCTCGTTTCGCACTGGAGCGTGACGGAGAACTCCGGCCCGATCGAGTTCGATGCGGCGCCCAAGGAGGAGCTCTACTACTCCCTTTATGCCCTCGAGCGCGCGGGCATGCTCCTCGGGATCGAGAAGATCGGCGGGCACGACTGGTATGCCGAGGGCGCCGCGGCGATCCTCGCGGCCCAGAAGGCCGACGGCTCGTGGACCCCCGGCGCGAGGCGCAGCAATTCCACGTGGGACACCTGCTTCGCGGTCCTCTTCCTCAAGAAGGCCACGCGTCGGCTCGACGTCGCGAGCGAGGACGCGGGGAAGGTGCGCAGGTGATCGCCCTGGCGCTCGTCGCCGTCCTGGCCCAGGATGCCGAGACCTTCGAGAAGAAGGTCCGGCCGCTGCTCATCGAGCGCTGCCACGAGTGTCACAGCGCGACGGCGAAGAAACTCAAAGGTGGCCTCTACCTCGACTCGCGCGCGGGGCTGCTCAAAGGGGGCGACACGGGCCCC
>JBGPCZ010000067.1:0-29396 GCA_041482015.1 Planctomycetota bacterium
ATCCACCTCACGCCGTGATGTTGCGCCGCCGGAAAATCACGTACGCGCCGGGGAGGAGGGCCGCGATCGTGGCCAGCGGGACCTTCACGTAAAGCAGCTTCGTCTCCAGGCTCTCCTCCCAGTGCTCCGTCCCGCCCTCCGCGTAAAGCCGGAGCTTCTGGAAGACGTAGGGCGCGTCGTAGAGGAAGCTGCGCCGCTGCGCGGAAAGCGGGAGCAGGTCGGTCACGAACCCGCCGAAAAGGAACAGGACCAGCGCGATCGCCACCGCGTAGCCGGACGACTCGGTCAGGTTGGAGACGAGCAGGCCCAGGAAGCCGGCCGCCAGGAACGGCAGGAAGCTCATGAGAACCGCCTTCTTCGCGATCAGCGCGATCATCTCGTAGGGCCGCTGGATGACGTACTGGTCCGCCAGCCAGACGGGGCCGAGATCGCCGCGCGCGAAGGCGTACGCGAGGCTGATGTAGAGCGCGAAGAGATAGAGCCCGACGCCCAGGAGGAGGACGGTCACGCCCTTCGCGACGAAAAGATCCGTCCGCGTGATCGGCCGCGTGAGGAGGTTCTTGATCGTCCCCCGGTCGAACTCGCCCGCGAACATCATGCTCGAGAAGATGACCAGGACGAACCCGGCGGTCCGCATCCCCCACGTGAAGCCGTGGGAGAACAGCAGGATCGAATGGTACGGCCGCCAGGCGGTCTCCGGCTGGCCCACAAGCGGGCCCAGCCAGGAGCCCAGGCCGACGAAGAGGAGGACGAGCCCGAGGGCCACGTAGAGGAACGGCTGGGAGACCAGCTTGATGAACTCGGCGGCCACGAGACGGGAGACGCGGGCCGTCATTGGGCGAGGAAGAACTCCTCGAGCGACTGCCTCACCGGCGAGAGCTCGCTCACCCGGATCCCGTCCCTCTGCAGGAGCGCGTTGGCCTCGGCGAACCGCGCGGGCTCGCACGCGACGCGGAGCCCGCCCCCGGAATCGGCGCGCACCTCCTTCGCCCACGGCTGCGCCTTCAGAAGCGCCTCCGCCTTCGCGGCCTGGTCGCAGACGATCCGCGCGCCGGTCACGGTCCGGGCGAGGATCGAGCGCATCGAGTCCTGGAGCATCATCCGCCCCTGCTTGATGATCCCCACGCGCGTGCACGTGATCTCGACCTCGTGCAGGAGGTGGCTGGAGAGGACGAACGTCACGCCGTCTCTCTTGTTGAGCTCCTGGATCACGGCGCGGATGTGGTTGATGCCGTGCGGATCGAGGCCGTTGGTCGGCTCGTCGAGAAAGACGAGGCGCGGACTCGGGAGGAGCGCCATCGCGATCCCGAGGCGCTGCCGCATCCCCTGGGAATAGGTCCCCACGCGGTCGTGCATGCGGCCGGCGAGGCCCACGACCTCGAGGACCTCGGGGATGCGCGAGGCGGGGACGCCCCCGCTCGCCAGCCGGAGGATCTCGAGGTTCTTCACCGCGGAGAGATACGGGTAGTAGGCAGGCAGCTCGACGAGCGACCCCACGCGCTTCATGATGTCGATGAAGTCCTTCTGGATGTCCCGGCCGAAGACGGTGACCCGCCCGGCGGTCGGGCGGATGAGGCGGAGGATCATCCGCATCGTCGTGGTCTTCCCCGCGCCGTTGAGGCCCAGGAAGCCGTAGATGTCCCCCTCCTGAACCTCGAGGTTGACGTCCTCGACGGCCTTGAACGCGCCGAAGTGCTTGGTGAGCCCGGACGTCTCGAGGACCGCTACCATCGGGGAGAAGTGTAGCAAAAGAAAACCACGGAGGCACGGAGACACGGAGTGAAGACTCTTATTGGATTCCCCGGAGGGGCGGGGAGACGACGCGAAGGAGGCTCTTCTCGGTGCCTCCCGCCTTCGCCGGGCCTTCGGCGGGCAGGCTGTGTCTCTGTGGTTTTCTTCGGTTCAGGCTTGCTGCTGCTTGGGGGAGAGGAGGGGGACGTAGGCCTCGGCCTTCTTTTCCCAGACGTACAGGAGCTGGAAGAGGCGCCACTCGCGCCACTGCGAGGCGTGGCTCCGCGCCCACGTGCGCGCGATCTCCTCGCGGCGCTCGGCCGGCACGGGGCGCTTCTGCCGCTCGCCCTCGTACCAGACTTCCTTCTCGATCTCGCCGCGCTGCTCCTCGATGTCGCGCCGCGGGTTGCACGTCCGGCGCTTGAGGAGCACCGACCGGACGCAGTAGTCCACGTGCTGGCGGCTGGAGATCTCGCCCTTCAGGTAGCGCCGCCGCGCGACGTCCTGGCCGCCCGACCGCCCCTCGGTGACGGCCTTCCGGATCTCGGCGAGGTTGTCCCGGATGAAGCGGTCGAGGTCCGCTTCGAGGTCCCGCAACTGCCCCTTCGCCCAGAGCTCTTCCAGCGAATTCAGGAATGCGCCCATAGCCCGTATCATGAGACGATCTTCAGGCCCCATAAGTTCCCCGCGCCGCAGGCGTATAGCCTGATCCTGCCCGCCTGCTACAAGTAGTTCGACTCGCCTCTTCCGAGGCTCGCTCACTACAAGGATGTTTCGACATCCTACGGCGCGTCCTTTACCTCTCCCCTACTTTTGAAAGATCGGCAGATACTCGCAGGGCATCTGGAGGATGATGCACGCCATGGCCGTCGCGTACGTCCGGCCCACGTCGTCCTCCCAGTGCCCGTCGGCAAACTGCATTTTCAGGATCTCGCCCTTCACCACCGGGTAGTACCGCGCCCAGTCGTCGCCCCCGGCCAGGTACATCGCCTGCGAGGCGTAGTAGTGGCCATAGTAGTAGTGCAGCCGGCCGGGAATCAGCGACTGACGGTAGATCGGCAGCACCCGGATCGCGTCCCGGATCTCCCGCGAATCGTACTGCCCCGCGCTGAACATCGACACCACCCCGCAGGCCGTCAGCGCGTACGAGACGCGCGTGTCGTTCATCCCGTACTCGTTCACGCTCTGGTAGCTGAACCCGCGGCGCGTCGCGCAGCGCTGGACGTAGTTCGCCGCCCGGCGCACCGTCTCCAGCGGCACCACGATCCCCACGTTCCGCGCCGCCCGCAGCGCCTGGAGCGTGGAGACCGTCACCGACAGGTCCGCGTCCACCGGGATCGGCTGGTAACGCCAGCCCCCCTCGCGGTTCTGCGAGTTGACGATCAGCTCCACCGCGCGCTTGAGCTTGCTCTTGATCTCGGGCTGCCGCGTCATCCCGTAGATCTCGGCGAGGAAGAGCGTGGCGAACGCGTGGCTGTACATCCGCGAGCCCGCGTGCGTGACGTAGCCGTCCTCGTCGCGGACCCTCGAGAGGAGCCAGTTGACCCCGAGGGCGACGTTCCGCCCGTACTTCCCCCGCCCGGGCACGTGGCCGTTGGAGACGAGCGACATGCAGGAGAGCGCCGTCACGTCGATCGACTCGTTCTCCTCGCCGTAGTAGTCCTCGTAAAGCTTGTACCCGACGCGGTTGTTCCAGGAGCCGTCCGGGTTCTGGCGGGAGACGAGCCAGGCGAGGCCGCGCTCGACGGCCGTTTTGACGGAAAGGTCGAAGTCGCCGCGGTATACGCCGCGGCCGCCGTCCTGGGCCCCCGACGGGACCGCCAGGACCGCCCCGAAGAACGACGCGACCAGGAAGGCCTTCTTCAACGGTGCACTTCTACTTTATTGTCTACGCTGAACACCAGCCGCCCGTTGGACACCCCGTACCCGGGGGGCCGCTCGAAGCGGTGCTCGCTCTTTATATTCTGCACCAAGCGGCCCGCTTTATCAAGCAGCGCCCCTCCGTAGGCGAACTTCCCGTCCGCCCCCCCCTCGAAATACGGGAGGACCACGTGGTCTTTTGCCAGCGCCGGCGGAAGGAGCGTCGAATCCTTCTCCCCGATCAGCGTCTTCCACGCGACCGAGAGGTCCGCCAGCGCCACCGCGCGGACGCCCACCGACCGGTCCCCCTCCCGCGAAACAACGAACGCCCGGTCCCCCTCGAGCAGCATGAACCTCGGGTCCCCCAGGTCCATCCGCTCCTGCATCCGCGCAATCTTCCCGGTCTTGAGGTTGATCACGGACATGAACGCCCGCTCCTCCGAGGTCGACGTCATCCGCTGCGTCCCCAGGAGGACCACCTCGCGGGGCCCGACCTCGACCGCGCGCGTCGCCATCCGCTGGAGGCTCGCGCGCCAGCGGAGCGTCCCCGCCGGCAGGTCGTACGCCTCCAGGAACCGCGCCTCGGAGTGGAGGACAAGGACGTCCTCGGAGGCGTGGATCACCTGCGCGTTCTGGCTCCGTGTGAAGGTCGCGTCGGAAAGCAGCCGCTTCCCCGTCTCCGCCTCGAAGAGCTGGATCCGGTAGGGCTCGATCGTCGTGAACGCCACGGAGCCGCCGGCCGGGACGACCTCCGAGCCCGCCGTGCCCTCGAAGCCCTGCGACCACGCGACGGTCCCGCGCACCGCGTCGATCGCCAGCAGGCGCGAGGCCGCCTCGTTCCTCGGGTCGGGCGCGAAGCAGAAAAGGAACGGGCCCGAGACGGCGAAGCCGCGCATGCGGGAGGGCCCGTCGAACCGCCACAGCTCCTTCCCGCTGGCGGGATCCACGCACGTCACTTCGACCTGGTCCGCGAGCACCAGTCCGTCCTCCACGAACGCGGCCAGCTCGACGCCCGCCTTCACGGGGACGTGCCACGCCTCGACGCCGCGCTTGAGGTCGAGCGCCTTGATCCCCGCGCCGTGGTTCATCAGGAGGAGCTCCGCCGCGGCCGGCGGGACGGCGCCCGCGACGCGCAGCGGCGCGCCCTCGCGGTACTGCCGCTCCGTGTGCTCGAAGGCGGGCTTGAGCGGCGGCGAAAGCGCGGGGAGCGGCTCCTCCGCCGCGGCCCGCGCGTAGGCCTCGGCCCGGAGGCGCCGCGCGGCCCAGTCGCGCACCTTGACCTTCGCCTCGCCCTCGCTCACCTCCGCGTCGGGGAACGACCGCTCCATCCGGCGCAGGAGCGCCCCGGCGCTCGCGTAGTGCTTCTTCAGCTCCAGCGCCCGCACGAGCGCCGCGTGGGTCTCCGGCGCGCCGGGCGAGTCGGAGTACTCGCGCAGCGCCTGCCGCAGCGTCGCGATCTCCTCGTCGCGCCGCTCGAGACGCCCCTGCGCGCGCGCGGCCAGGAGGAGCGCCTCCTCCGCCGCGACGCTGTTCGGATAGCCCTGGAACACCCGGAAGAAGGCGTCGGGCGTCCCCTCGCGCTTCGAGTCCGCCAGCAGCTTCCGCGCGCCCTCCTCCTGCTTCGCGTAGGCGCCGCGCCCCGCCGCCTTGAGGATCGCGTCGATCGCGTTCCGCGCCAGGTCGAAGACGCGCGCGCCGTTGAGCACGTCGTCGGCGTGTTCGAGGAGCAGCCGCTGGAACTCCGCGACGGCGCGGGCGTCGTCCCGGAGCAGCATCCAGGCCCGGCCCAGCTGGACCGAGGCCTCCAGCCGCGAGGGGGTGTCGGGCGCGGCGGCGAGGGCCGCGCGCAGGTGGGGCATCGCCTGGTCGGGCGGGGCGGAGCGGGCCGCCTCCATCTCCACTCCGAAGAGCCGCTTGCGCGCGCCGCGATGGAGACGCGCATCCTCAGGCCGGGGGGACGACGCGGTCCGCTCGATCGCCTTCCGGAGCAGCGCGGCCGCCTGGTCGGAATCGCCCGACTGGAGGAACCGGACCGCGGCGCGGCAGAGCGTCACCGGGTTCTCCGGGTCCTTCGCCAGCTCCGCGCGGACCGCCTTCTCCTGGTCGCGCCGGTCGAAGTAGACCTGGACCGTGTCCTGCGTGGCGAGGATCACCGTGCCGTCCACCACGAGAAGGTTCCCGCCCTCGCTGATCCCGCCGGGCCACGCGCGCGAGCGCTCCTCGTCCCATCTTCCATCCCAGTTCAGGCGGCGGAGCTTGTCGCGGCAGGGGACGTAGAGGCCGTCCGCCGCCACCGCACCGCGGCCCGTGCCCTGGAGCTCGTCGCCCGCGGGGACGCCGCGGCTCTCGCCGGTCCGGAGGTCCAGGATCTCCACCCGCGGCCCGCCCAGGACGATCGCGCCCTCGCGGGCCCCGAAGATCGACCGGACGTCGCGCCCGCGCTTCTGGTCCCAGCGAAGCTCGCCCGTCTTCGCGTCGAGGACGGAGAGAAATTCCGAGTCGGTCGGCGTGACGGCGACGGCGTCGCCCGCGACCAGGGGGGGCGCGCTCACCCACTCGAGGCGGTTCTTGGTGACGTAGACGCTCCGCGTCGGGTTGACGGGCAGCTGGCGGTACTGGACCGTCCAGCGCGGCCGGCCGGTCTTCTTCTCGAGCGCGGCGATCACGCCGTGGTTCGTGCAGTAGTAGACGGAGTCCTCGGTGACCGCGCAGGGGGAGCCCAGGGATTCGCGCGTCGAGTTCCCGAAGAGGTTGATCTCCGTCCCGCCCGAGGCGATGTACGTGGACCAGATCGTCCCCCCCGTCTCGGCATCGAGGCAGAGGACGTGATGCCGGAACGGGTCGGTGGTGTGCTTCTGTTCGACCGCGCCCACGTAGAGGCGGCTGCCGTCGGGCGTGGGCGGGACCGCGAAGGTGGCATTCTCCTCGACCGTCTCCGCCTTCGGGACGCCGCCCAGCTTCCAGAGGAGGAGACCCGTCGTCGCGTCGAGGCAGAAGAGCGCGCGGCGCGGGAACGGGAACTTCACCCGCACGTAGCCCAGCTGGTCCTCGGCGCTCCCCGCGGCGGTGACGAGGTTCGCGTAGACGCGGCCGTCGTGGACGGTCGTCGCATAGACCACGCGGTTGTCGAACATGATCTCGCCCTGGGGCGGCGGGACGCGGAACTGCCAGAGGCGCTCGGGCGATCTCGCGAACAGGTTGTAAGCGGTGAGCACGAGGCCGTTGTGGACGTAAAGGATCCCGTCGGCAACCGCGGGGAAGAGCGGTCGGAATTCCGCGGTCGGCGCGAGGGACGGGCCGCGGCGGAACCCGAGATCCTCCTCCGCCTCGAACCGCGGGAGGCCCACGAGGTCGGTCCACGCGAGGCGCGAAAGCTCGACGCCCGGCTCCGCGAGCTTGGAGCCCGCGGGCGCGCCGCCCATCATCTCCCACGCGGGCAGCTCGAGGGCGGGCGCGGACCTCGCCTCCTTCGTCCGCGCGAGGAGGCCGCGCAGGTGCTCCAGGAGGCCGACCTCCCGCCCGCCCACCTGGACCTTCGCAGGCGCGAGCTCCCGCTCCGCCCGCTCGCAGAGCGTCTCGAGCGCCGACCGCCGTCCCGCGCGGGAGTACGCCAGCCCGAGGCGGGCGAACGTGACCTCGCGCGGGGCGCCGCCCTCGATCTCGAGAAGCCGCGCCAGCGCCGCCGCGGCCATCTCGTTCTCCCCCGCGTCGAGCCGGAGGTTCGCCGCGAGGGCGAGCGCCTCGCCGGCGTACGTGCTCGCGGGGAACTGGTCGGCCAGGCGCTCGAGGGCCTCGACGTCCTGGCCGCGCCGGGCGCCCTGGAAGAGGTGCTCGGCCAGCGGATCCATGCGCTGCTTGTGGAGGGCCTGCGCGTCGGGGGGCCAGGCGGCGATCTTCCCCAGGACGTAGTCCCTCACGCCCACGGAGCGGACGCGGTCGAGCGGGACGACGGAGAGAGGCCACTTGCGGAGCGCGGTCTCGTAGATCTCGAGCGCCTCCCCGTACCTTCCCTGCTCCGCGAGCGACGTCGCGCGGGTCACCAGCTGGTCGCGCTCCGGATAGGCCCAGACACGCGCGGTGCTCGCCTGCTGCGGCTCGTCCTGGGAATACGAAGAGGACCACAGAGGCACGGAGGCACAGAGAAGAACCAGTTTTCTCAAGGGGCCGCCTTCCGGAGGGTCACCGCTACAACACGACGGAGAAGGCAGCACTCCCGCAGGAAACGGGTCTCGCCGGAGTCCAGGGTCACCCGTGCCTCATCGGCCACGTGATCGAGATCGATGATGCGGCGCGCGATCACATCGTGCATGGTTACAGCATGCGGAAGATCTTGCGAAGGATCCATTCCGCCGTCATGAAGAGCGCGAAAAGGAGGTAGACGAGGGGCGAATCCCAGAGGTCGTCCTCCTTCGTCTCGCGGATCTGGTTGCGGCTGGCCTGGATGACCTTGTTGAGCTGGTCAACCTGGTCGATCTGGAAGTACTGGCCGCGGTCCGACTCGGCGGCCATCTCCTTGAGGGCGACGGTGTCGAGGATCGGCTCGTCGTCCTCGCGGTCGGGGATGAAGACGACGAACTTGGAGCTGGCGCGGGAGGACTCGTCCTCGCCGCCGGCCCAGACCTTGAAAGCGCCCGTCTCATCCGGGATGTAGTCGCCCTCGTAATACCCGTCGCGGGTCGAGTCCTTCTTGAGCTGGACCTTGACGCGCTCGGTCTTCGTCGGATGGTCGATGAAGACCTCGATCGTCGGGTCGGTCCGGACCTCGTACTTCTCGTCGTAGGCGTTGGCGAAGATCTTGACCTTCTCGCCGCGCGTGTAGCGGTCCTTGTCGACGCTCACGCGGTAGCGGCGGGCGCCCAGGAGCTTGCCCTCGCGCGTCCAGTACATCGCCTGCTGCCAGAAGGGGTAGAACCAGGGGTAGTCGCCGACCAGCTTGCGCCACAGCCAGGTCTCGTCGGTCGCGCTCCAGAAGACGCGGCCGCGGCCCGCGTGCATCGTGACGAAGAGCGGCGGCCGCGTCGCCTCGTTCTCCACGCCCTTCACCTCGACGAGCGGGGAGGCGCCGGCCTTGAGCTTCTTGACGCGGTGGAACCAGCGGAGCCGGAGCATCCCGTCGCCGCGGCCGGCGCGGTCCTCCCAGTGCTCGGTGTTCCGGTTGCGGTCGCCGCGGAAGTCCTTGAAGTTGGTGATGGGCGACGACTGCCCGTCGGGGGTGAGGACGTAGCCGTACTCGAGGTCGTACACCTTCTCGTGTTCGTAGGGGTCGCGCGAGTCGTCCGGCACGACGGGCAGGAGGTTCGCGAGCGGCGTGTTCACGAGCGCCCGCGGGTTGTACATCATCCCCGAGATGAAGATGATGCCGCCCCCGAACTCGGTGACGAAAGTCTCCAGGTGCTTGGCGGCGTCGGGGCCAAGCTTGCTGGGGTCGACGTCCCCGAAGATGACCACGTCGAACTCGAGGAGCGTCTTGAGGTCCTTGGGGAACTCCTGGAGCGGCTCGCGGAAGAGCGGGTCGTCGGACTTCGTGTGCTCCTGGGGGAAGCCCTCGTCCGCGGAGGTGAGGAAGCAGTGGGCGAGGATCTTCGGGTCGCGGATGAGCGCGTTCTTCAGGAACCGGTACTCGTAGCGGGGCGGGTGCTCGACGTAGAGGACCTTGATCTTGTCGTCCGCCACGCGGACGCGGTGGACGAGGTAGTTGTTGAACGGCGTGTTCTCGTCGATGCGGGGGTTGACCCGGAGGATGGCGAAGTAGTCGCCCGGCACCTTCGGGTTGAAGACGATCTTGTCCTGCTGCTTCTGGCCGTTGAGCTTGACCTGGGCGGGGTCGCCCTCCTTCTTGCCCTCCTCGATCAGCCGGTCGAGCTCCTTGGGATCGTTGCCGGGGTCCTTGTCGGTGGGCTTGATGGGATAGAGGTAGAGGCCCACCTCGGCCGTCTCGCCGTCGTACCCGAAGCTCGAGATCTTGAAGTTGATCCGGAGGTCGTTGTTGGCGAGGACCGCGTCGGGCGCCTCGAGCTCACTGAGGGCGATGTCCTTGGGCGTGCGCGGAAGGCCCGAGGCCACGGTGTAGATCGGAAGGTACCGTTGCTTGCACTGGACGGCGATCTCCTTGGTGGCGATCCCCGCGTTGTTCTTGCCGTCGGTGAAGATCACGACGCCCGCGATGTACTGCCCCTTGAGGGAGTTGAGCGCGGCCTTGATCGCGTCGCCGATGGCCGTCTCGGTGCCGATGCACGACTCCTTCGAGTAGTCCTCCAGAAGCTGCTTGCGCGACTCCTTGGCGCTCGCCCCGCTCGAGAACGTGAAGTACGCCACGTTCAGCTTCTCCTCGAGCTCGTCGAGGATCTTCAGCCGCGGGTTCTGGAGGACCTTCTTGACCAGGTCCGCACGGGAGAGCTGCGAGATCTCCTTCGCGCCGGTCTCGCCCGTAACCTTCCCGATCGCCTCGCGGTCGGCGTCGGTCTGGATCAGGTCCACCTTCTGCATCGACCGCGACTCGTCGAGGAGGACCACGATGTAGGCCTTGCGGGACTTGATCGTCTCGACGGTGAGGACGGGCCCCATGAGGAGGAGCGCGATGAGGATCAGCGACAGCGCGCGGAACAGCGTCATCGCGGTCTTCGGGCCGGGCCCGACGTCGCGCCGCTCCGAGCGGTACAGGAGCGCCACGAGCGCCACGATCGCCGGGACGATGACGAGCCAGAGCACCCACGCGGGGGGCATGTGGTGCCACGTGACCGACCATTCGGCTTTCTCGGGGATCTGGACGCGGTCGATCCCCAGGAGCTTGGACCAGAAGTCGCTCTCCCGGGCCTTCTCCTGGACCATCAGCGCCGCAAGGGCCAGCATCTAGTGCTTCCCCCTTCCGAACACGCACGCAAGGATCGACTCCAGAAGGAGGAATCCCAGCAGGAGGTAGAGGATTGACTTCCACAGCCCGCTCGTCGACTGGCTGAGGTCGATCTCCTGCCGGCCCGCCCTCTTCTCGCCCAGGAAGTCCGCCTTGAAGTCGGGATACATCGCCTGGATCTGCTCCTTGGAGATGCGCTCGAGGTTGCCCTCCGCGAGGTGGACCTCCTCGGGGGAGGTCGTCCGCGGGGGCACGTTGACGGCGAAGTACGCCACGAGCTTCTCGTCATCCTTCTGGGCATTGCGGGTGAGCCGGTACTTGCCCGCGTTGCGAAGCCCCTCGTTGTCGAGCTTCCTGGGATCGTTCGACTTCGACTTCGCCGGGTGGAAAAGCCGGATGAACCTTTGGTCCTTGTCGGGCGCGTTGGCCGGGAGCGTCACGACCCCCTCGACGGGCGTCTCCAGGCTGAACGGCGGCTGGTACTGCTCGACCGGAAGGTCGATCTGGATCAGGTCGCCCACGTAGAGGTTGCGGCGCGCGGTGGGACGGGCCGCGAGGTACCGGCACGTGTCCCACACCAAGGGGAGGAAGGGCGGATGGGCCGGCAGGGTGGTCCAATCGCCGTCGATGGTGCTCGTGAAGAGGAGCACCTTCCCCTCCTCGAACTTCTTCTCGAGGAGGAGCGGCGAGGCGAAGTTGTCGTCGAAGGAGGCGAGCACCTTGTCGGGATCGAACTCCTTCACGCGATAGTGGCGGTGGAAGACGAGTTCGTAAAGCGCGGCCATCATTCGTTTCTGGAACGTCCGGAAGACCGGGTGGCCCGCGGCGAACTTGGCGATGCGGTGGACCGTGCCGACCTCGAGGCCGCCGCCCGGGATCTCGCCGGCCACTTCGTCGAGCGCGGCCGGGGAGAGGCCCTTGCCGCCCGCCCAGAAGGAGTCGTTGAACGAGACCTTGTCCACCTTCCCGCCCAGGGTGATCAGGAGTCCGCCTCCGCGGCGCACGAAGTTCTCGATCTTCTCCACCTTGTCGGCGGTGAGGCTCTGGACATTGGCCAGGACCATGAAGTCGTAGGCATCGAGGCCCTCGCCGTTGAAGATCTCGGCCGTCCGCACGTCCACGGAGAAGTAGAGCCCCTGCCGCGTCGGGTCGAGCGCCGTAACCAGGGGATAGGTTTCGCTTTCCTTGGGCGAATCCTTGGGCTCGCCGTCGATGACGATGGCGCGGAGCGCGCTCTTGACGTCGAGGGCGAGGTAACGGCGATCGTCGACATCGAGGAAGTCGGGGTCCACCTTGACTTCGACGAAGTGGGGTCCGGCCTCCGTGAACTCGTAGTCGAAGTTGACCGAGACGGTGGCGTTGGGCGGGATGATCGCGGGAGACGGCTTGACGAAGTGGTCGTCGACGAAGAGGCTGACATTGACGTTGGGGCGGGGCGTGGAGGAGAAGTTGTGGACGTCGGCCGTGAAGCGCGTGTTCCTCCGGGTGGTGACCACCGGGTCGCCCACGCGCAGGTCCACGACCGCCACGTTCCAGGCGTCCGCGGTCCCGGCGTCATAGATGTAGAACTTGGTGCGCTCGCGGTGGGAGAGCTGCTTGAGGAGCTCGGCGAACTTCTTGGCCTCCTGCTCGTCGCGGAACTCCCAGCCGATGCGCTGGAGGTCGGTGAAGAGGTAGATGCGGCGGTCCTGGTTCCTGACCTCCGTGTCGTCCAGCAGGTCCCGGATCGCCAGCATCGTGGCATGGACGCTGGTGCCGTAGTCGGAGACCTTCAGCTCGCTGATCCCGGCCTGGACGTGGGCTTTCTGGTTGCGGTTCTTGAGGATCGGCGCCGGGTAGGAGTTGAGAGGGAGGAGCGTGTACCGGTCCTGCTCGCTCCCGGGGATCTCCTTGAGGACGTCGAGCGCGGCCTTGCGGGCGACGTCGAGGGAGGTCGTCTGGGCGCGCTTGTAGGCCATGCTGTAGGAGGTGTCGATGACGAAGATGTGCTGCGTGTCGCTCTCCCCGGCCAGGGCGCCCAGGGGCGCCTCGTGGAAGAAGGGCCTCGCGACCGCCAGCGCCAGGAGCACCATGACAATGATGCGCAGGAGGAGGATGATGATATTCTCGAGCTGCATCCGCCGGCGCGTCTTCTGAAGCGCCGCGAGGAGGAACTCCATCGCCGCCCACCGCACCCGCTTGAATTTCTGGCGGTGCAGGAGGTGGATGATGATGGGGATGGAGCCGCCCAGGG
This sequence comes from Planctomycetota bacterium, assembly GCA_041482015.1. Lineage (GTDB taxonomy): Bacteria > Planctomycetota > MHYJ01 > MHYJ01 > JACPRB01 > JACQFK01. The sequence goes on from JBGPCZ010000067.1 coordinate 12,675, forward strand.
CGAACCAGAGCAGGGCGGGGTTGAAAAATCCCATCATCTAGACCCGGAAGACAACCACGGAGACACGGAGACGACTTCCGGAGGCTTCCCCCTGGGGGGAATTCAAAGGAGGCTTTCTCTGTGCCTCTGTGCCTCTGTGGTTTTCTTCGTCTTTCATCGGAGCTTGCCGCGGATGGCCAGGCGGCTCGCCAGGTACTTCGTCAACTCCACGTCGAGCTCCTTCTCGGTGGAGATCTGGACGTAGTCGATCGTCTGCTTCACGCAGCCCTTGCGGATCTCCTCGCAGAACTTCTCGATCTCCTCGAGGTAGGCCTTCCGGAGGGAGCGCGGGTCGACGAGGAGCTTCGGGTATTCCTCGAGCCCCTCGAAGAGCGTCATCCGCTCGAAGGGGAACGTCAGCTCGTACTCGTCCAGCACGTGGAAGACGATCACGTCGTGCCGCCGGTGGGCGAAGTGCTGGAGCCCCTTGAGGATGGCCTCGGGCTTGTCGAAGAGGTCGGAGATGATGATGATGAGGCCGCGGTTCCGGAACCGCTCGGCCATCGCGTGGAACACCGCCCCGAGATCGGTCTTGTTCTGGGCGGTCGACTGGGCGAGCGTCCCGAGGATCGGCCGCATGTGGCCGAGCGAGCTCGACGACGGGACGAAGTGCTTGATCTCCTTGTCGAAGCAGACCATGCCCACCGAGTCCTGCTGCTTGAGGATGAGGTAGGCCATCGATGCCGCGATGAAGCAGGCGAGCTCCAGCTTCGAGCTCTCGCCGCTCTTGTAGTCCATCGACTCGGACGTGTCGAGGAGGATGTGCGACCGGAGGTTGGTCTCGAGCTCGTACTCCTTGATGTAAAGGCGGTCGCTCCGGCCGAAGACCTTCCAGTCCAGGTGCTTGATGTCGTCGCCCGCGGTGTACTCGCGGTGCTTGGCGAACTCGACCGAGAACCCGTGGTAGGGGCTCTTGTGCATGCCCGCGACGAAGCCCTCCACGATGTGGCGCGCCTTGAGGTCCAGGCGCGTGATCTTGTTGAGGACTTCCGGGTCCAGGAACCTGTGGGTCGCGTCGACCATATAAAGTCAGCCGCAGAGCGGAAGAGCGGTCTTCGCGCCCGGGCGGCGTCCTTTCCTAGCCCGTCACCTTCGGGAGCGCGGCGTTCTTCTCCATCTCGGCCTCCTTCGCGGGGATGACCTCGAGGAGCTTGTCGATGATCTTGTCGGTCGTGATCCCCTCGGCCTCGGCGGTGAAGTTGGTGACGATCCGGTGGCGCAGCACCGGGTGGGCGATCGCCTTGACGTCGGCGATCGTGGCATAGTAGCGGCCCTGGAGCACCGCGTGGGCCTTGGCGCCGACCACGAGGTACTGGCTGGCGCGCGGGCCGGCGCCCCAGTGGACCCACTCCTTCACGAAGTCGGGCACGCCGCCCTCCGAGACGCGCGTGGCGCGGGAGAGCGACATGGCGTACCGCATCACGTGGTCGGCCACGGGAACGCGGCGGACGAGGTCCTGGAGCTTCGCGATGTCGTCGGCCGTCAGGATGACCGTCAGCTTCGTTTCGAACACCGAGGTGGTGAGCTTGAGGATGTCCATCTCCTCCTGCTCCGTCGGGTATCCGACGTGGATCATGTACATGAAGCGGTCGAGCTGGGCCTCGGGAAGCGGGTAGGTGCCCTCCTGCTCGATCGGGTTCTGGGTCGCCAGGACGAAGAAGGGCTGGGGCAGCGCGTGGCGCTTGCCGCCGACCGTCGTTTGCAGCTCCTGCATCGCCTCGAGCAGCGCCGCCTGCGTCTTGGGCGGCGTGCGGTTGATCTCGTCGGCGAGGATGACGTTCGAAAAGATGGGGCCGCGGATGAAGCGAAGGGCCCGCTCGCCCGAGGACTTGTCCACGTCGATGACCTCGGTGCCGGTGATGTCGCTGGGCATGAGGTCGGGCGTGAACTGGACGCGGTTGAAGGAGAGGGAGAGCGTCTGGGCGAGCGTCCGGATCATGAGCGTCTTGGCAAGGCCGGGCACGCCCACGAGGAGGGCGTGGCCCTTCGAAAAGATCGAGGTCAGCAGCTCGTCCAGGACGCGCTCCTGGCCCACGATCACGCGGTGCATCTCCGCCTTCAGGGTGTCGTAGGCGGTCTTGAGCTTCTTGACGGCGTCCAGGTCGTTCTTCGACCCGTCCTGCTTGAACGCGGCATCGAGGGGATCCATGGCGCCTCCGAAATGGGTTGAGGGCTCAAGTTACCAGAAGATTCTACGTGCCACAAACGAAAATGGTGAACTCGCGCGGGACGATCCTCTATATTGGACGCGGATGTCCGCCCTTCCGGCCGCGAAGATCGCGCGCTACGCACTCTACCTGCTCCGGGAATTCCGCTGGCCCCTCGCCGCCGCCGCCACCCTCGTCTTCGGGGGCGGGACGGTCTTCGCCTGCACGCTCCCCGCGCCCTTCGGAAAGGCCTGCTACATGGCGATGATGCTGATGTTCGCCCAGGTCCTGGAGCCGTTCCCCGAGCGGTGGTTCAACCAGGTCCTCTACTTCGTCATCCCCGTCGTCGGCCTGGGGGCCGTGGCGGACAGCGTCGTCCGCCTCGGGTACCTCATCTTCTCGTCGAAACGGAAACTTCAGGAGTGGCGGATCATGGAAGCATCCGCGTACCGGAACCACATCGTCCTCTGCGGGCTCGGCCGCGTGGGCTACCGCATCGCCCGCGAGCTGCAGGCCATCCGCGAGCCGTTCGTCGTCATCGAGAAGAACCAGGAGAGCGTCTTCGTGGAGGAGATCCTGGACGCCGACGTGCCGGTCCTCTTCGGCGAGGCCCGGCTCCGCAAGAACCTCGAGCTGGCCAACGTCGCCGCCGCCCGCGCCATCATCTGCGCGACCGACGACGACCTCGCCAACCTCGACACCGCCCTCACCGCCCGGGAGATCAACCCCGGCATCCGGGTGGTCATGCGGCTCTTCGACGACACCCTCGCCGGCAAGGTCGCCGCGTCGTTCAACCTGCCGACGATCTCGTCCGCACGGGTTTCCGCCCCCGCGTTCGTCGCCGCCGCGACGGGCCGCTCGGTCATGCAGTCCTTCCAGCTCGACGGCCGGACCATGCAGGTGGTCGACGAGACGGTCGACCGGCTGGCCCCGCGCACGATCCCGCAGGTCCAGAAGGAATTCGACGTGACGATCGTGCTCCACAAGTCGGCCGGCATGGCGGACCTGAACCCGAATCACGACCGTCCCCTCTTGAAGGGGGATATCATCGTGGTGGTGGCGCCGAAGGAGAAGATCGAGAAGGTCGAGGCGGCCAACCATGCCTAGCCGAAGAATCATGAATCACGAATCACGAATCCGGGGGGTGGCGATCGCCGCCCTCGTGGCCCTCCTGCTTCCGGGGTGCGCCGCGAAGACCCAGGTCCAGAAGGCGGGGGCGGACCAGGACATCGCGCGCGACGTGAGCTGGGAACTCCGGAAGAACCCGCGCCTGGCCGACGTGAACGCCCTCTGCTCCGACGGCGTCGTCACCCTCCTGGGCCGCGTGGACTCGAAGGCCGTCGAGGCGGACGCGGTCAAGTCCGCCGAGTCAAGCTCCCATGGCTCGAAGGTGGTCTCGAAACTCGATATTCGACCGCGATAGAATCCCCTTGTCTTCCAACGGGTTGCGCGCGGGATTGACTCGCGGCCATCGCTCGAGCTAAGATCGCCGTTCCAATGAATACGTTCTCTCCCATCCCCGAAATCCTCGACGAACTCCGCGCGGGACGCATGGTCGTCCTCGTGGACGACGAGAACCGCGAGAACGAGGGCGACCTCGTCATGGCCGCCGAGAAGGTCACCCCCGAGGCGGTCAACTTCATGGTCCGGAACGCCTGCGGCGAGATGTGCCTCGCCCTCACGGGACCGATGTGCGACGCGCTCGGCCTCCCGCTCCAGGCGCTCGACAACACCTCCAAGCACGGGACGAACTTCACCGTCACCGTCGACGCCGCGCACGGGATCGGGACCGGGACCTCCGCGTTCGACCGCGCCAAGACGATCCTCACCGCGATCGACGACCGCTGCACGCCGGCGGACCTCGCGCGGCCCGGCCACATCCATCCGCTCCGCGCCTGCGACGGCGGCGTGCTCGTCCGCGCGGGCCACACGGAGGGCTCCATCGACCTCGCGCGCCTCGCCCGGATGAAGCCCGCCGCGGTCATCATCGAGATCCTCCGCGAGGACGGATCGATGGCCCGGCTTCCCGACCTCTTCGAGTTCGCGCGCCGCCACTCGCTCAAGGTCGCTTCGATCGCGCAGCTCATCGAGTACCGGCGCCAGAAGGAGCGGCTGATCGAGAAGGTCGTCGACGTCCATCTCCCCACGCGATTCGGGGACTTCCGCGTCCATCTCTACCAGTCGAAGGTGGACGAGTACCTGCACATCGCCCTCTGCGCGGGCGGCGTGGGCGACGCGAAAGGCGGAGAGATCCCGGTCCAGGCGGACCCCATCCTGGTCCGCGTCCACTCCGAGTGCCTGACCGGCGACATCTTCCACTCGATGCGCTGCGAATGCGGCGAGCAGATGGAGGCGGCGCTCGCGATGATCCGCGAGGCCGGAAAGGGAGTCCTCCTTTACATCCGGCAGGAGGGCCGCGGCATAGGCCTCATCAACAAGCTCAAGGCCTACAAGCTGCAGGACGGCGGGTCCGACACGGTCGAGGCCAACCTCAAGCTCGGCCTCCCCGCCGACCTCCGCGAGTACGGCACCGGCGCACAGATCCTTTATGACCTCGGCGTCCGGAAGATGCGGCTCCTGACCAACAACCCCAAGAAGGTGCACTCGATCGCGGGCTACGGCCTCGAGATCGTGGAGCAGCTGCCCATCGAGATCCCCCCGAACGAGCACAACCGCGGCTACCTGCGCGCCAAGCGCGACAAGATGGGCCACACGTTCCGCGAGACCAACGACCAGATCGACGGGACCTAACCCGATCCATGAGCCGCTTCTTCTTCATCGGCGGGCCCTGCGTCATCGAGTCCGAGGCCCACGCCCTCCGCCACGCGAAGGCGATCCGGGAGATCTGCCGCGACGCCGGCGTCGACTTCATCTACAAGAGCTCCTATGACAAGGCGAACCGGACGTCGGGCAAGACCTACCGCGGCCCGGGCCTCAAAGAGGGCCTGAAGATCCTGGCGAAGGTGAGGAAGCTCGGGCTCCGCGTCCTCACCGACGTCCATTCGCCCGGGGAGGCCAAGGCGGCCGCGAAGGTCGTCGACGTCCTCCAGATCCCCGCGATGCTCTGCCGCCAGACCGACCTCGTCGTCGCCGCCGCGAAGACCGGGCGCACGGTCAACATCAAGAAGGGCCAGTTCATGGACCCGTGGTCCATGAAAAACATCCTCGAGAAGGCGACGTCGACCGGCAACAAGGACGTGATGCTGACCGAGCGCGGCGCGACCTTCGGCTACCAGAATCTCGTCGTCGACATGCGCGCGATCCCGATCATGAAGTCGTTCGGCTGCAGGGTCGTGATGGACGCGGGCCACGCGGTCCAGCAGCCCGGCGGCCTGGGCAACGCCTCGGGCGGCATGCGCGAGATGATCCCGGTGCTCGCGCGCGCGGGCGTCGCGGCCGGGGCCGACGGACTTTTCATCGAGGTCCACGAGAATCCCGACAAGGGCCCGAGCGATGGTCCCAACATGCTGAAACTCGCGGACCTCCCCGCCCTGCTCCGCGACGTCGTCGCGATCCGCCGGGCGATCACGCGAGCTTGAGCCCCGCGTGCCGCGCCATCGGCTCGAAGTCGGTCCGGTCCAGGGTCAGCAGCGGCAGGTAGTTCTCGATGCAGAGAGCGGCGATCGTCGTATCGAACGAATTGATCGTAACCCCCTTCCGCCGCAGGAACCGGTACAGCGAGGCCGCGCGGAGAAACGTCCACCGGGTCGCCTCCAGGTATCTGAAGCAAAGCAGATTCCTCCACTCCCTCTGGAACTCCGCTTCGGAACGGATGCCCTGGAGCACCTCCTGCACCACCGGCCCGCAGACCCGGATCCGATTGACCCGCCCGATCGCCTCTTTCAGCAGATGGGTTTCGCGACCCCACCGGGACGCGTAGAAATCGATCCAGACGGAGGAATCAGCGACGAACACGGCCCCTCATCTCGTCCAGGTCGCCTTCCCACGTGACCTTTCCGGCGGACTTCAGGATCTCCATCTGCTGGAGATGCTCCACCAGGACCTTGAGCCCCATGTTGACGAGGGCTACTTTTGTCCGGATTCCGCTCAGTTTCATGGCCCGCTTGAGAAGCTTCTCGTCCAGGTTCACGATCGTCCTCGCCATGATGATACCTCCCGTATATCGATGAGATATCATATGGCTCACTCCTTTACAAGGACCAGGATCCCGCCGCGGCCGGGCGATGCGCCCGTAAAGCGCACCCCGATCCGCTGGGCGCCTTCCACCTCGAACTCGGACGGCCCGAGGATCGTGATGTCCGGACGGCTCGGCCGGACCTCGATCCGCCGGCGACCGACTCCGTCGGGGAGCCACACCTCGGCCTCCACGACCTCGCCCGCCGTCGCGCGCTCCCGCGAAAGGCGGACCTCGACCCGCGGCGGCGGCTCCCGCTCGAGGACCAGTTGGCGACCGCCCTCGACGTTGATCTCGACCAGCCTCCACGCCAGGGGCGGACCGTCCCTCGCCACGACCGGGACGACGCAGCCCGCCGCCCCGATCGCGGCCGCCAGGACGACGGCCCGCATCTAACTCTCGAGCCCGTTCTCGCGCGCCTTCGTGCAAAGCGGGCAGGGGCACCGAAGCAGGTCCCCCATCGAGAGCACCTGCAGGAAGACATCCCCGAGGGGGCCGCCGGAGACGATCTTCTCGCCCCCGGTCCCTTGCGCCTTGCAGATCGGGCAATCGGGATCCAGGTCGGGCCTGCCCCCGATGACGTGGAAGAACTCCTCCGGGCCGCTACCGTTTCGCATCATGGCCATCTCCTTTCCTTGAATCCCTGGAATCCGGCTTCACTTCGCAACCCCACGGTTTCGTCTCTTCCTGCATCGACCGCTCGGCCTCCCGCGCGCGGCCGGGCGCGAGCCGTTCGCGCGCCTTTCCCGCCGCGTCCGCGGCCGCGGCCGACTGCGCGGCGTCCACCGCCGCGTTCACCCGCCGCTCCAGCTCGAACCGCTCGACGAGCCGGCCGATCTCGTTCCGGAGCTGCATCCGGCGCCGCTCCAGCTCGACCCGGACCTCCGGCTCCGCCAGCAGCTCCGCCGATTCGAGCGCCCGCTCGGTCTCGTGAGCCTCCTTCACGAGCTCCGCGAGCGCCGAGGCGGAGGCGACGCTCCGCACCACCACGTCGCGCCGCGCGGGATCCATCGCCGCGATCCGCTCGACCTCCACCCGCCCGACCGGGCCCAGCTTCTCGAGCGACGCCTTCGAGGGATTCCCCAGCGCGCCCTCCCACGCCGCCGTCGCGTCGCGCCGTTTCGCCTCGAAGGCCTCGACCACCGCCGTGCCGCGCGCCTCGGCGCGAAGCGTCCCCGCGCCGAGCTTGAGCGGCGGCACGAGCGCATCGGAGACCCCGAGGTCGCGCTGGAGATCGATCTCCTTCACCGCCTTTCCGTCGAGGCCGCGCACCTGGCCCGCCTGCCGACAGGCGCGCTGCGCCTCGTCGAGCGTCGCGCCCTGCCGCGCCTTCTCGTCGAGGCACTCCTTGATCGCCCGGGCCTGCGAGCGCCGCTGGACCCCGTCGAGCGACTGCTCGACCGCGCGGCACGTGTCGAGCTCCATCCCGAGCATCGCGTTGGCCGAGACGCGGTAGTGCTTGATCGCGTCGCACACCGTGGGCGACGCGTAGCAGGCCAGGACGAGCGCCGAGCCCGCGAGCTCCGACTTGACCGCCGAGAGGGCGCTCCCGAGGAACTCCTCCCGGACGTTCTTGTCGAAGAGTGTCTTGAAGCTCGCCTTCAGGTCGAAGTTTCCGCACGCGAAGTCGGGCGCGACGTCGAGCTCGACCCCCGCGCGGTGCGGCTTGATCTCCTTGTGCTCGATCCCCGGCGAGAGCCGCCGCTGGAGCGACCGGTCGCGCTCGAAGAGATCCTGCGGGCTGAGGAGGAGGAGCGCGAGGAGGCTAGTCATGGGAGAGCTCCTTGAGGATCGCCTCGCGGGTGGCCAGGCCGCGGAGGACCTTCCCGTTCACGACGAGGGTCGGCGTGACCCGGACGGCATGCTCCTCCCAGAGGGGCGAGCCCTCGGGCACGCGGGCGACCGGCAGGCCCTGGAGTTCCTTCTCCTGCATCGCGCACCACGCGCAGCCGGGCCGCGAGAAGTACAGGATCGGCGGAGGCGGCGGCGCCTCCTCCCGCTTCGCCTCCTCGAGCGCGGCCATCGCGCCGCGAAGCCGCTCCATCCGCTCCTTCTGCCAGGCCAGGTAGGCGCGGGCGTTCTCCTTCGACGGCGATTCCAGCAGCCGGCGCACGGGCGCGGGCGCGGTCGAGTCGGGCCAGAGCTCGGGCGGCGCCGGTGTCTCGACGCGCGTCCGTGACGCCCAGAAGTCCACGTCCCCGCGCCGGAAGAAGCGCCCGCCCTCCGGAGCCGATCCAAGAGCGGTGAAGGAGGGGCTCTCGTCCCCGAGGGCCGCCAGGACCGCGATCATCGCGAGCATCGGAGAAGCTCCTTCAGGTCGACCCGGGTTCCGCACGCGACGTGCGTGCGCTTCCCGCGCCGGACCGCCACGGCGGGCAGCTCGCGGATCTTGAGCCGATCCGCCTCCTTGAGCCCCTCCTCGTCGACCACGCGGACCTCGCCGGAAGCCTGCAGGGTGGCGAGGAACGGCTCCGCGGGCTCCCGGGTCCCGAGGTAGCGCTCGGTCAGAAGGACCGCCCGGGTCTTGATCCGCAGGGCTTTCAGGTCGCGGAACAGGGATGAGGCATCGGGCGAATCGGGTGAGAAGAAGATCGAGACCTCAGGCTCCTCCGAGGCCCCGATCGACAGGAGCGCCAGGAGGATCAGGCTCCCCCACCCCCGGCGGCCGCGCTTCCCGTGTCGCATTTCGCTCCTCCACCCCAGTAGTGCGGGGAGGGTCTAAAAACTCGACACGAAATATTTGCTGTCGAGTTTTTGGGGGGGTCCCGCACTACTGGGGTGGAGGAGGAAATAAGCCATGTGGACGGTGAAGGACGGACGGCTGTTCTGCGGACGCGACCCCGTCGCGATCCGCCGGGTGGTGGTGGAGATCGTCGTCGGCCACGCCTCGGGGGCGGTGAGCGACGACAAGGTGCGCTGCATGATCCGGATGGAGCGGGCCCTCTCGCTCCGGGACCTCTCCTGCGGGCTGGCCCGCGAGGGGGGCGGGTCATGAGCCAGCTGGAGCCGGTCTTCTGCCACAGCGCCGAGACGCTCCGCCTCGTCCAAGTGGTCCGTCTCCTGGATGAGACCCTCCGGCACGCCTCGGAGGGGGCCGACGTCGACAAGCTCAAGGCGGCCGTGCGCGACCTGATCGACCGCGGCCGGGCGATCGCCAAGGAAAACTTCCTGATCTAGCGGCCCTTCCCGCTCTTTGAAGAGATTGTTTCGCGTCGTCCCCGTGGACGGCGCCCGCCGCCAGGACGGCACCTCCCCTCGTGGGGCGGTGTCGGGGCGACAACCCCGGCATCGCTCCTGGAAGGCGATGCCCTTTCGTGGGAGGGTCTGCAGATGGAGTGGCTCTGTCACTTCTTCGAGCAGGTCTGGGATTCCGTGGTGTATGCCCTGCCGAGATTTCTCGACTGGGTGATCACCCGGCTCCGGGGCTAGCTCCCGGCGGCGACCGGACCGGGCCAGGGTTTCAACCCCTGGCCCGGTCCCCAAAGATTGGCTGATTTTTTTGGAGCCCCCGTGGAACCAGACTTCGGACGGTACGAGGTGATCGAGGAGGTCGCGCGCGGCGCCTATGGCGTCGTCTACAAGGCGCGCGACCGCGAGATCGACCGCGTGGTGGCGCTCAAGTCGCTCCGCCACGGCGAGGCCGGGCCCGTCGCGCGCGAGAGGTTCCTCCGCGAGGCGCGCCTGGCGGCGCAGCTGTCGCATCCCAACGTGGTCCGCGTCTTCGAGACGGGCGAGCACGCGGGGCGGCCCTTCTACACGATGGAGTTCCTCGACGGCGCGCCCCTCCGGGGCCCGCTTCCGCCCCCCGAGGCGTGCCGGCTCGTGGCGCGGGTCGCCGACGCCGTGGCCCACGCCCACGCGCGCGGCGTGATCCACCGGGACCTGAAGCCCGCGAACATCCTCGTCTGCGCCGGTGAGCCCGTCCTCACCGACTTCGGCGTCGCCCGCGGGGTCGACGACGTCCGCGTCACGGAGACCGGCGAGCTCGTCGGCACACCCGCCTACATGTCGCCCGAGCAGGCTCGCGGCCGCGCCAAGGAGTCCGGCGCCGCGAGCGACGTCCACGCGCTGGGCGCGATCCTCTTCGAGCTCCTGTCGGGCCGGCTGCCGTACGAGGCGGAGACCTTCGTCGAGCTCTCCGCGAAGCTTCTCAACGACCCGGTGCCCGAACTCGTCGGCTTCGACCCCGCGCTCGCGGACCTCGTGCGCCGCTGCCTCGCGAAGCATCCCGCGGACCGGCCGACGGCGGCCGAGGTGGCCGCGGGGCTCGGGCGGTGGACGCCGCGCCGGCCCCTGCGCTGGAGGATGCCCCTCTCGCTCGGCGCGCTCCTCCTCGGCGCCTCGCTCTGGGCGGCCGCGGCGGTGCCCGCGGCCCCCCGCCCCGTCGCCGGCATGGTGCGCGTGGCGGCCGGCACGTACGAGGTCGGCGATCCGCGCATCGGCCCTCGCGCGGTCGCGCTCCGGGAATTCTGGATCGACCGCGACGAGGCGCCGCCGCGCGCGGCGGGGTACGCATACCTCGACGCGCTCGGCTACTGCCTCAGGCAGGGAAAGCGCCTGCCGACGGAGGACGAGTGGGAGGCCGCCTCGGGCGGGCGGCTCTTCCCCTGGGGCGACGCGCCCGACGCGTCGCGCGCCGCCTGCCAGGGCGCGCGCGGACCCAATCCCCTCGACGTGAGCCCCGCGGGGTGCCGCGACATGGCGGGCAACCTCGCGGAGTGGACCGCGTCGCCCGGCCGGCTGGACCCCGACCGCCGGGTGGTCCGCGGTGGCCGGTGGACTGATCCCATCGAAAAATGCACGTGTTACGCGCGGGAGGAGGTCGCGACGACGCGGCGGAGCCCGATGCTGGGCGTCCGCTGCGCCAGCTCCGTCCTCCTCGACGCCGCCGGTCGCGGCCCGCGCGAGGTTGGTCTGGGAACGGTTTCTGAAAGGAGGAAGCCATGAGGATCGTCCCGACCCTGGTCGCCGTCCTGTCGTTGTCGCTGTCCGCCGCCGCGCAGGACATGCCCGAGAAGGGCGGCAAGAAGGGCAAGCACCCGCCCGCGCACGAGCAGAAGAAGGACGACGAGTCCAAGGCCGTCAAGGCGCGGTGGTGCGAGGAGTGCAAGACCTTCATCGACGCGAAGGCGCTGGTCGACAAGCACCGCTGCCCGCGCTGCAACAAGATCGCCCGCAAGGTCGACACCTCCCCGGTCAAGGTCTTCGCGTGCGAAAAGTGCGGCAAGCGGAGCGAGGAGGCGCGCGAGTGCTGCGGCGCCCCGGCGAAGGAGTCGCTCGTCCGCGGCGCGGTGCTCTTCAAGTGCGAAACGTGCGGCAAGTTCGAGACGCACGAGGGCCCGTGCCCCTCGCACGACTGCAAGAAGGCGGGGCGGATGCTCGTCCGCACCGTGGAGCTCCCCCACGAGGACCATTCGGAGCGGTAGTCCGTGAACGGAGGGGGCCCTCGGGATCCAACCCCGGGGGCTCCCTGCTCCAAAAGAAAGAGAAGAAAACCACAGAGGCACGGAGGCACAGAGGAGAAGATGATCAACACCCTTACCGAGAAGGTCATCGGGGCCGCGATCGAGGTTCACAAGGCGCTGGGGCCCGGACTTCTCGAGTCAGCGTACGAGGAGTGTCTCGCCTACGAACTGAGGCTCAGAAAGTTGAGATGCGAACGGCAGAAGCCGCTGGCCCTACGATACAAGGAGGTCGAACTCGAATGCGGGTATCGCCTGGACCTGGTGGTCGAAGGCCGGCTGATCCTCGAAATCAAGGCGGTCGAACAGCTCATCCCCGTCCACGAGGCCCAGCTGCTCACCTACCTCCGCCTGTCGGGAATCAAGTACGGACTCCTTCTGAACTTCCACACCCCCGTCTTGAAGCAGGGCATTCGACGGCTCGCCAATTGACCAGGAGAGCCCGAACATCCACTTCTTATTTCAGCAGCCTCTCACACTCGGCTCTCATCGAAGGCGAAACGACCGGGCCAATGTAGTTCTCCGGCGTCTTCTCACCGCAATGGATGAGGAGGAGGCCCGCCAACGTTACACCCTGCTCAATCAACAATTCCTCATCCTTCTTACACGCTTGCGCTACACGGTGCAATGTCTCGAAGATAGCGGCAGAGGACCATCTCGCAAGTTCAGATGTCGCCTCTCCATCTGCTGCCTCGATGTAGACGCGGGACAAGGAGTCCATAAATTCCCCAATTGCCCATGCAGAGAATTCCTGTTCCCTGTCGGGGGGTTCTACGCAGGACATGTCCAACCCGCGCTGGGCGAGATTTTTATGAAGACTCCAAAGACGCAAACCCTTTCCATCTCCATTGATGCACTCCAGAAGATCCTGGCAGGCCTGAGTGGATTGCCTGATCGCTTTCTTCGAGGAAGCCAGAAGATCGAAACACGGGCGGAGAATTGTCAAACCCCAATAGGCGAGAGCCCGGATGGGCAACCGAACCAGGCTGGCCTCCAGCTTTTGTTGTCCTTCCGACTTCATGAAGAGTGACTTTCCGGATTCGGATTCGTTTTCTCCGTGCCTCCGTGTCTCTGTGGTTTTCTTATTCGTGTCTCACGAGCAGGTGCCTCGTGTGCGGCACCTCCGTCATCGCGATGTGCTCGGGCGTCGTGTGCCGGACCGCCACGCCCGGCGTCAGGTCGATCCCCGCCTGGTGGAAAATCGCCCGCACGAACGACGAGCAGTACGTCGCGTCCTTCTCCTTGTCCTCGTGCAGCTTCTGCTTGAGGAGCGCCCAGTAGGTCTTGAGCGCCCCCCCGAGCGCGTAGCGCCTCCGGCGCACGACGAGGTCGAGTCCCGCGCAGATCACCTTCAGGGCATCCTCCGGCGGCAGCCCGAAGTCGAGCACCGCGAGGTTCGGGAACGTCACGGCGTCCGCGTACTTGTCCACGCGGTTCTCCTGGACCCCGTTGCGAAACTGCCCCTTGCCGATCTCGAGGTCGCTCTCGATCACCCAGAGCTCGCCGTCCACGCGCTCGCCCTGGAAGACGAGCGCGTGCGACCAGAGGCTGTGCTTCCGGTCGGGGTGCAGGTGGCGCTGGGCGAACCGGATTCCCTTGTCGATCGCGGTCACTCCGCCCACCAGCCCGATACGCCCCGGCTTTCCGAACTTCCGGAGGAAGTCCAGGTTCGAAAGGTCCTTCACGATCTGGATGCGGATCGTTCCCATGGCCTCACCGGATCCCGAACGCCTTGAGGTCGTCCTTCACGTCCTCGTACGTGACGTCGATGCCCGACACCCGCGCCTTCGAGGGGCCGCGGTAGCACCACTGGATCATCGCCTCGACCTCCTCTTTCGGACCCTGGATGACCGCCTCGACCCGCCCGTCCGGAAGGTTGCACACCCATCCCCGCAGCTCGCGCGAGCCCGCCTCGCGATGGCAGCTCCAGCGGTACCCCACGCCCTGCACGCTCCCCGAAATGTAAAGATGCGCCCTCACCATCAGAGCTTGCGGAAAATCCCCACCACCACGCCCTGGACCTCCACGTGATCGAGCACGATCGGCGCCATCGACGTGTTCGCGGGCTGCAGCCGGATGTGCCCGTTCTCGCGGTAGAACCTCTTCAGCGTCGCCTCGCCGTTCTCCAGGAGCGCGACCACCGTCTCGCCGTTCTGCGCCGTCGGGCGGCGCTCCACGATCACGTAGTCGCCGTCCCGGATGTGGTCCTCGATCATCGAGTCGCCCCGCACCTCGAGCGCGAAGTACTCCTTCCCCTCCTTGAGGACCCCGAGCACGTCGAGGTCGTCCGGGTGAGCGATCGCCTCGAGCGGCTTGCCCGCGGCGATCTTCCCCGTCACCTGGAGGCGCCGCGTGGGGGTCAGCACCTCGATCGCACGGCGGCGGTAGTGGGCCCGCTTGATGTGCCGCGCCTTCTCGAGCTGGCGGAGGTGGCTGAGCACCGTGACCTTCGTCACGCGGAGATGGTCCCCCACCTCCTGGAGCGTCGGGGAGAACCCGTTCTTCACGGTGTAGTCCTCGACGTACTTCAGGACCTCGAGCTGCTTGGGCGTCACTTGTCCTCTTCCTTGTAGTCCCGCGGGGCCAGCACGGGCTTGGCCGGCTTCCGCTCGGGAGGCCGGCCGAACCCCTTGAGCGGGACCTTGGTGAGTCCCTTGGGAAGATCGAAGTCGGAGTCCGCCACCTCCCGCGGCTTGACGGACGTCACCTCGAACTCCTCGACCACGCGGTCCATGAAGAGGACGTAGCGGATCTTCCCCTTCACCGGCATGCCGCCCAGCCCCTTGAGCGCCTCCGCCACCGCGGGATGGAAGGCACCGATCGACGCGAGGGCCTCGACGTAACCGTCCGCCGGAACCTTTGGATCGATGTCCGCCGAGAGACGGACGAACGCGCCGTTGAGGATCACCTCGCGCTTCTGCTGGTCGGACGTAAGCTCGACCTTCGGCGCGGCCGCGAACTGGTCGTAGCCCTCGAGAAGGTCGTCCAGCTCCTTCTCGTCCTTCGTCCCCGGCACGCGCGCCTTCACCGAGCGGAGCTCGTCCAGCGCGGTCTTCCGGATCGACGCCACCTCGTCGAACGTGTACTCGGAGTAATGGCCGCCGAGCGGATCCGCCTGCCAGACCTTCTTCTGGTCGGTCCGGATGATCAGCATTTCGCCGTACGTGAGATCCGTGACGACGATGTTTGAGCCCCGGAGGAGCACCAACTCCTTGCGCTGGACCTCGCGCTTGCGGCCGAGCCAGTCGATGTACGTGGCGCGTACGGTGCGCTCCAGGGCCAGCCCCGGCGGCGCGAGCTTGGGAGCGGGGGCGGGATCCTGCGTCGCGGCGAGGAGAAGAGCCAGGGCCCCGAGCGTCCTCATTCGTACCTCAACGACCTCACCGGGTCCATCCGCGCCGCGCGCCTCGCGGGCAGCGTCCCCGCGACCACGCTAACAAACATCGAAAATACCACCGAGCCGGCCGCCAGCCACAGCGAAACGTGGAAGAGGCTGACGTCGGCCGGCAGATCGAAGAACTTCCGCGCGATCCAGTTCAGGAGCTTCCCCGCGAGAAACGCCCCGGTCAGCCCGGCGGCCCCGCCCAGCGCGCCGATCGCGGCCGCCTCGGCCAGGAACAGCCGGCCGATGTCGCGGTTCCGCGCCCCGAGCGCTTTCATGATACCGATTTCCCTCGTCCGTTCAAGAACGGCCATGGCCATCGTGTTCGCGATCCCGAAGAGTGACACGACGAGCCCGATCGCGCCGATGGAGGCCATGAAGCATTCGAGGATCAGGAAGAGGACGTTCACCTGGCGGATGCGGTCGTTGGCGCTCGTCACTTGGTACCCCAGCGCCCGGAGGCGGCCGGAGACCTCGTCGGCCGACCGCGGATCCGAGAGCCGCACCTCGCCGGCGATGTAGCTGCCCTTCTTCGAGGGCAGGAACGGATTGCCCCCCTTCCGCGCGCGGAGGTCGAGCGCCTGCTCCATCGGCAGCATGATCTGCCGGCCACGGAACCCGAACTTCTCGGTCTTGAAGACGCCCACGATGGTGTAAGCGTCCGCCGGGGGGGCCTCGTTCTCGTCTTCCATGATGGCCCCGAACGTCACCTTTTTCCCGACGACCTCCTCGGGCTTCAGTCCCACGCGGAACTCGAGGAACGCCGTCGGGATCAGGCAGACCTTCTCCGACCGCGAGGTCCACATCGCGCCCTTGACGAGCGCCGCCGCGAATACCGCCTCCTCTTCCGGGACCACGCCGGTCACGGGATGGAAGTCCACGCCCTGCGCGTCGCCCGGCAGGTCGAGCGAGACCCGGAGGAACATCTGGAGGTCCGGCAGCGCGCGCGCGACGCCCGGGACTTTCGCGATCTCCTCGAGGTCCTTGTCGGTGATGGGGATGGGCTGGCCCCCGAACGAGAAGGGGGTGAACCCCTTCCCCTTCTTCGTCCGCGGTCCCTCGCTTTTCGCGCGCATCACGGTCAGCGTGCCCATCTCGTAGTCGGTCTGGAAAAGCTGGAGCACCTCGCGCTGGAGGCCCAGGCCGAGCGAGATCATGAGGACGAGCGCCGCGACGCCGATCACGACGCCCGCCGCCGTCAGCGCCGTGCGGCCCTTCTGGCGCCGCAGGTTCGTCCAGGACATCGAGGCGAGGTCAGCGACGTTCATCGGAGATCACCCTGCCGTCGGACATCTCGAGCGTCCGCGCGGCGAACGCCTTCGCGAGCGCGCGATCGTGGGTCACGACGACGATTGTCTTCCTTCCGAGTCCGCCGAGGAGCTGGAGGACCTCGCTCGAGGTCTTCGAATCGAGGTTGCCCGTGGGCTCGTCGGCAAGGAGGAGCGGCGGATCGTTCACGAGGGCGCGCGCGATCGACACGCGCTGCTGTTCGCCCCCCGAGAGCTCGCCCGGCCGGTGGCCGCTCCGCGGGCCGAGGCCCACGCGCTCCAGGAGCTC
>JBGPCZ010000068.1:0-28867 GCA_041482015.1 Planctomycetota bacterium
ATCCAGGCGGGCAAGCAGCAGGGGATGCACACGCTCGACGACTCGCTCGTCCAGCTGGTGACGAAGAAGCTGGTCGATCCCGAGGAGGCGTATTCCTACGCGGAGAACAAGGGCTGGTTCGAGCAGTTCGTCGACCTTCCCCTGATCTCGGGCCTGGACAAGCGGTAGGATCCGGACCCGCCCGGCTTCTTCTTGCCTCCCCGGAGGTCGTCTGATATAGTGCGCGCCCGATGGAACGCACCTTCAGCATGATCAAGCCCGACGGGGTGCAGCGCCGCCTCGTGGGCCGCATCGTCCAGCGCTACGAGGACAAGGGCCTCCGGATCGTCGGCCTCAAGCTCATCCAGATGTCCCAGAAGCAGGCCGAGACGCTTTATTCGATCCACAAGGAGCGCCCGTTCTACTCGACGCTCGTCAAGTTCATCACCCAGTCGCCCGTGGTGGTCCTCGCCATCGAGGGCAACCAGGCGATCGCGGTGGTCCGGAAGCTCCTAGGGGCCACCTTCGGCTTCAACGCGGAGCCGGGATCGATCCGCGGCGACTACGGCTGCTCGAAGGGGCTGAATCTCGTCCACGGCTCGGACTCCCCCGAGTCCGCCTCGCGCGAGATCCCCATCTTCTTCGACGAGAAGGAGCTCCTGAAGTGGGAGCACGTCGACAACGTCTGGGTGCTCGAGGAGCCTGAGAGGAAGTAGCATGCCCAATATCGGCTGCACGGAAGTCCGGAAGGGCATGATCGTCAACTACGAGGGTCAGCTCCAGTACATCATGAACGTCTACCACCACACGCCGGGGAACCTGCGCGCGGTGATCCAGATCAAGATGCGGAACCTGAAGAGCGGAAACTCGAAGGAGATCCGCTTCGGATCGGGCGACAAGCTCGATGTCGTCCACATCGAGCAGGTCGACATGGAATACCTCTACCAGGACGGCGAGACGTACGTCTTCATGAACCAGGAGAATTACGAGCAGGTGTCGCTGCACAAGACGCTGCTCGGCGAGGACGTGCAATGGCTCAAGGAGAACACGGTCTGCAAGGTCGAGTTCTACGAGGGGAGCGCCATCGCCGTCGAGGTGCCCTTCACCGTCGAGCTCAAGGTCGTCAAGACCGAGCCCTCCCTCAAGGGAGCCACCATCACGAACGTGTACAAACCCGCCACGCTCGAGACCGGCGCCGTCGTCCCGGTGCCGCCGTTCATCGAGGAGGGCGAGCTCATCCGGGTGGACACGCGCGAAGCGAAGTACCTCGAGCGCGTGAACAAGTAGCATGCCGAAGGTCCTGATCGCCGACGACGTGGGCGAGGAATGCGCCCGGATCCTCCGCAAGGCCGAGATCGACGTCGACTTCAAGGGCAAGATGAAGCCCGAGGACCTCAAGGCCGCGATCCCGAACTACGAGGGGCTCGTCGTCCGCAGCGCCGCGAAGGTCACCCGGGAGATCATCGAGGCGGGAACGAAGCTCAAGATCATCGGCCGCGCCGGCATCGGCGTGGACAACATCGACCAGGAAGCGGCCACGCGCCGCGGCGTCATCGTCATGAACTCGCCGCAGGGGAACATGGCCTCCGCGGCGGAGCATACCTGGGGCCTCCTGATGGCGATGTGCCGCAACATCGCGCAGGCCGACGCGTCGATGCGCGCGTCGAAGTGGGAGCGCTCGAAATACCAGGGCGTGGAGCTCGAGACCAAGACGCTGGGCATCGTCGGCCTGGGCAAGATCGGGGGCCTGCTGTCCCAGTACGCCAAGCCCTTCCGGATGCGCGTGATCGCCTTCGACCCGGTGGTGACGAAGGAGCGCGCCGCGAGCCTCGGCGTCGAGCTCGTCGAGATGGACCGGATCCTGGCCGAGTCCGATTTCATCACGTTCCACGTGCCCCTGACCGAGAAGACCAGGGGGATGATCGGTGCCGCACAGTTCAAGAAGATGAAGCGGACCGTCCGGCTCATCAACACCTCGCGCGGCGGCGTCATCGACGAGAAGGCGCTCGCCGAGGCGCTCACCGCCAAGGAGATCGCGGGCGCGGCCCTCGACGTCTACGAAACCGAGCCGCCCGCGAAGGACCACCCGCTCTTCAAGGTCGAGAACTGCACGCTGACCCCGCACCTGGCCGCCTCGACCGAGGAGGCGCAGGTGAAGGTGGCGGTCGACATCGCCGAGCAGTTCGTGGACTACTTCAAGAACGGGGTGGTCCGGAACTCGACCAACCTGGCCGGGCTCGCCGATCCCAGCCTGACCCCGTACATGCGCCTTGCCGAGGACCTGGGGGGGCTGGCGGCCCAGCTCGCCGGCGGGAAGGTGAAGGCCGTCACGGCCTCCTTCATGGGCGGCATCAGCGCCTTCGAGGTCGGCCCGGTCGCGCAGTCGGCGCTCAAGGGCGCGCTGAGGCCCACGCTCGGCGACGACGTCAACGTCATCAACGCCCGCTACTTCGCCAAGGAGGCGGGCATCCAGGTCCTCGAGGAGAAGCACAAGGAGGCCCGCAACTACAAGAGCCTCCTCGCGGTCAAGGTCGAGACGGAGAAGGGGGTCAAGACGGTGGCCGGCGCGGTCTTCGAGGGCCGCGACTCGAGGATCGTCGAGATCGACTCGATGGACATCGACCTGCGCCCCTCGAGGTACATGGTGTGCCTGGCCTACGTCGACGTGCCGGGCATCGTCGGCAAGGTGGGCACCATCCTGGGCCAGAACCAGATCAACATCGCGCGCATGGAGGTCGGACGCGCCGAGCGCGGCCGGCAGGCGATGATCCTCCTCTCGGTGGACGACCCGGTCAAGCCGGAGATCCTCGAGGAGATCCGCCGTGCCATCAACGCGCACGACGTGAGGGCCGTCACGCTGCCGTGAGGATCGAGCGGCGGCGCCTGGGGCTCGTCGACTTCGACGAGGCGTGGGCGCTGCAGCGCGAGCTGGCGTCGAAGGCCACGCCCGGCCGGGGCTTCCTGCTCCTCCTCGAACATCCCCCCGTCTTTACGCTGGGCCGCAACGGTGACGCGGCGAACGTGCTTGACGCGGGCGGCCTTCCGGTGAAGCGGATCGACCGCGGCGGCGACGTCACCTACCACGGGCCCGGCCAGCTCGTCGGCTACGTCATCCGCGACGTCACCCGCCTCGGGGTGAGAGGGCACGTGCGGTCGCTCGAGGACTCGGTGCTCGACCTGCTCGCGGTCCTGGGCGTCGCGGCCCGGCGGAAAGAGGCGTGCGTCGGCGCATGGGCGGCGGGCGGGAAGATCGCGTCGATCGGCGTCAGGGTCTCGCGCGGCGTGTCCCTCCATGGGTTCGCGCTCAACGTGTCGTGCGACCTGTCGCCGTTCGGGCGGATCCATCCCTGCGGGATGCCCGGGTGCGCCGTGACGTCGGTCTCGGCGGAGCTCGGCCGCGCGGTCTCCGTGGACGAGGCGGCGGAGCGATTCCAGTTGCGAACCGCGGGGCATATGCTAAGATCGTAATGTTGTCCGGCGGTTCCGGGGTGAGAGAGGGGGCCCATGTCGGACGTCACCATTCTCGCGGTCGAGCCCGATCCCACCGTCCTTGCCTATTTTCGCCGCTCCGTCACGGCCTCGGGCTACCAGTTCGTCGTGGCGCGCCGCGGCGACGAGGGGCTTCGGAAGGCCCGCGCGTCGACCCCCGACGCGATCGTGCTGCGCGTCAACCTGCCCGACATGACGGGGCAGGAGTTCGTCGCGAAGATCCGCGGGGACCTGGAGGCGGTGCGGACGCCGAACCTGGCGCCGATCCTGCTCACGGCGCTCCGCGGACAGGAGGCGGAGGTCGCGGCGGGCCTGGAGCTCGGCGCGATGAACGTCCTCTTCTTTCCGTTCGGCGAGGGCGAGTTTGCGACGCGCCTGGGGAGCCTGCTGCGGTGGGCCCACCGGCCGGCGAACGAAGGGGTGCTGACGGTCGGCCCGGTCTCGGTGGACCTGGAGCGCGGGGAGCTGCTGCTCCCGCAATCGCAGCCGCTCACCGCGTCGGAGCTCGAGATCCTGCGGTGGCTGCTGAGCCCGCCCGGGCGGGCGGTGACCCGCCGGCAGTTCCCGGTGGGGACGGAGCGGGCGGTGGACGTGCACGTGGCGGCGCTGCGGTCGAAGCTCGGGGTGGCGGGCGCGTGCATCGAGACGCTGCGGGGGATCGGCTACCGGTTCCGGAATACGGCCGCGACGTTGTGAAAGATTTTTTCTCGATCGCTTGACAGTTACGGTTTACGCTTTATAATCTGTGCAGTAGAGAGAGGGGCCCAGCCGGTGAAGGAGAGAGGGGAGGAAGTCGCCCGACCTCATCGCTTCCCGACCGCCCCCGGAAAGGGGATCCCGCTAACGTTGCCCTAATACCCCACCCCAGCTGTCCGCCCGGAGCATGCTGTTTCCTACTCTCCCGCACGGGTGTTCTGGGCGGAAATATTGAGACCGGGGCCTGGCAGGTTGAGAATGACCTGTCGGGCCCCGGTCGTTTTCCTTCCTACTTCCCGTACTTCTTCGCCGCATCCTCGATCTGCGAAGTGACGGATGCCGCGTCCCGCGCCTTCAGCCGGTCCACTTCCTTTCCGTCCGGGTCCGTGAAGATCACGGTCGGATAGCCGCGGACCCCGTACTTCCCGCTCACGTCGTTGTTCTTCTTGCCCCAGTTGCAGTCCACGAAAATGCAGACGAGCTTCTTCGAGGCTTCGACGACCTTGTCGTCGCTGAACGCGCCCGCGCTCAGGGCTTTGCAGGGCCCTCAGCCTTCGCTCGTGAAGAACATCATCACGGCCTTGCCGTTTTTCTTCGCGTCGGCCAGGATGGCCTTCACGTCGTCGTCCTTGCCCTTTCCCTTCCACGGGATCTTGCCGCCGTCCTGCGCCTGCGCCCCGCAGGCTGCCCCCAGGAACACCACCAGGGCCGCCAGAATCCTGACCATGCTCACCCTCCTGACTTAAATCCGGATCCGATTCACGGGGATGGGACACCGCCCACCCCCGTAATTCTATCCCCCGGGATCGGCCCGCGTGAATGCGGACCTTTTTTCCCCGCGCCGCGCATCCCGCCGACCGTCCCGCCGTTCCATAGCGGGAGGTCCACCATGCTTCGAACGGTTGCCGCCGCTCTTGCCGTCGCCTTCATCCTTCCGCTCCGCCTGCGCGCGCAGGAGGCCGACCCCATCAAGGCCGGCTACACGAAGCGCGAGGCCGAGATCCCCATGCGCGACGGGAAGAAGCTCTTCACCTCGATCTACATTCCGAAGGACGCGACGAAGGCGTACCCCATCATGCTCACCCGCACGCCCTACAGCGTCTCGCCGTACGGGGCCGACAAGTTCAAGACCGCCCTCGGCCCGTCGAGCCTCTTCTCAAAAGAGGGCTTCATCTTCGTCTACCAGGACGTCCGCGGGCGCAACCTGTCCGAGGGCGACTTCGTCAACGTCCGGCCCCACCGGCCCGCGAAGACGGGCACCGAGGAGGTCGACGAGAGTTCCGACACGTACGACACGATCGAGTGGCTGACGAAGAACGTCCCCAACCAGAACGGCAGGGTCGGCATGTGGGGCATCTCCTACCCGGGCTTCTACACCGCGATGGGGATGATCGACGCCCACCCCGCGCTCAAGGCCGCGTCGCCCCAGGCGCCCGTCTGCGACTGGTTCGTGGGCGACGACTTCCACCACAACGGCGCGCTCTACCTCGCCCACGCGTACCGGTTCCTTGACCGGTTCGGCCATCCGCGCGCGAAGCCCATGCTCCAGGTCGCTCCGCCCGGGCCGAAAGCCAGGGACGGCTACCCGTACTTTCTCGAGATGGGGCCGCTGCCCAACGCCGACGACGAGAGGCACTTCAAGGGCGACGTCGCCTTCTGGAGCGAGATGATGCGCCACCCGAACTACGACGACTACTGGAAGGCGCGCAACATCCGCCCGCACCTGAAAGCGGTCAAGCCCGCCGTCCTCACGGTCGGCGGGTGGTTCGACGCGGAGGACCTCTTCGGGGCGCTCAAGGTCTACGACGCCGTCGAAGCCCAGAGCCCCGGCGCGACCAACACGATCGTGATGGGCCCGTGGTACCACGGCCAGTGGGCCGGCGGCGACGGCGACTCGCTCGGGCACGTCCGCTTCGGCTCGAAG
Organism: Planctomycetota bacterium; assembly: GCA_041482015.1. GTDB lineage: Bacteria > Planctomycetota > MHYJ01 > MHYJ01 > JACPRB01 > JACQFK01. The sequence continues at coordinate 6,089 of JBGPCZ010000068.1, forward strand.
ACATCGCTCTTCTACCGCGAGCACGTCGAGTTCCCGTTCTTCATGCACCATTTAAAGGGGGCGCCCGACGCGAAGCTGCCCGAGGCGTACATGTTCGAGACCGGCTCGAACAAGTGGCGCGAGTTCGCCGAGTGGCCGCCAAAGAATGCGAAGCCGCGCGCCTTCTGGTTCCGCGCGGGCGGGGTGCTCTCGACGGAGACTCCGAGGGACGAGTCGGGCTTCGACGAGTACGTGAGCGACCCGGCGAAGCCCGTTCCCTACATCCCGGGCCAGGCGACCGGTATGACGCGCGAGCACATGGTCGACGACCAGCGGTTCGCGGCGTCGCGCCCCGACGTCCTCGTGTACCAGACGGAGCCGCTCGCGGAGGAGATCACGATCGGCGGGGCGATCACGCCGAGCCTCCACGTCTCGACGACGGGGACGGATTCCGACTGGGTGGTGAAGCTGATCGACGTCTACCCGGACGACGAGCGCGACCCGGAGCCCAACCCGGCGGGGATCCGGATGGCGGGCTACCAGCAGCTCCTGCGCGGAGAGTGCTTCCGAGGCCGGTTCCGGAAGAGCTTCGAGACGCCGGAGCCGTTCACACCCGGGAAGGCGGAGAAGGTGGAGTATGTCATGCCCGACACGCTCCACACGTTCCGCCGCGGCCACCGGATCATGGTGCAGGTGCAGAGCTCGTGGTTCCCGCTCGTCGACCGCAACCCGCAGACGTACGTCGACATCTACTCCGCGAAGGAGGGCGATTTCCAGAAGGCGACGCAGCGGATCTACCGGTCGAAGGACGCGCCGTCGGGCGTGAAGGTGTTCGTGCTGAACTAGTGTTGCGTCAGCCACGAATCTGTGGGTAAAGATGCTTCAGCTTGATCCGCGCGTCCGGAGCGGTGAATTGCCAGTCGACGCCCACGGCGCGACCGTTGCGCTCGCGTTCCCAGGCCTCCACCTGGCGAACGAGCGTCGGGAGATCTGCGATCCGTCCGGAGATACACTGAACGCTCAGGGCCTTCAGCTCGATCTCGGCGACGTTGAGCCAACTCCCATGCTTAGGGGTGTGTTGGATTTCGAGTCGCCGTGTCAACCGACGAGCCGTCTCCGGATCAAACGCCTCGTAGAGCGACCCGACGGAGTGGGTGTTGAGATTGTCCATGACCAGGCGCACGACTTCGGCGAAGGGATAGTGGATCTCGAGCAGTTCGCGAACCGCGTGAGCCCAGTCCACTCGCGTTCGCCGGGCGGTCACCGGCGCCCAGCGCCAACCCCGAAGAGGCTCGGTGAACATGAAGACGTTCGCGGTCCCTTTGCGCTCGTACTCGTAGTCGATCCGCCGGGGACAGCCCGGACGTGGTGGAAGGGGAATCCGCAGCTCGGCGACGAGTTGCTTGGACGTCTCGTCCATGCAGACGACCGGGCGGAGGCTGTCGTAGGGCTCCTGGTAGACGTCGAGCACGGCTTCCATCACCGAGACGAACTCGGCATCCTGCTTGGGCGGGATGCACCAGCAGGATTTCAGATGGGGCTTCAGCTCGTTTTTTTGAGCGTTTGCCGGACCGTCTCGTGCGAAATACCGTCCACGACCTGCAGTTCGACCAGACGACCCGCCAAGAGACGGAGCGTCCAACGCACCCGGCCGTCAGGAGGCTGGCTGCACGCCACCGCCAACAAGTGGGCCTCGCCAGCTCCGTCGAGCTTGCGCTCTCGAGAAGGGCGCACTTGCGGCTTGCGGTTGAGGGCGCTTTGGAGTCCTTCGAAGACGAAGCGCTCGCGGATCTCCCGAATCGTATTGGAGTGGACGTTGAAGGCGTCCGCGGCGCGCTCGTCGGTCCAGCACGAACCGTCGGCATCGACTTTCAGCAGAACCTGCGCGTGGACGAGCTTTCGGGCGTTGGCCTTGCCCTTGGACACGAGCCCCTCGAGCTCTTCACGCTCCGGGGCCGTCAGACGGACGATGTATCGCTTGTTCACCGAACCCCTCTCTCTCTGCGGCTCCCTGCCGCTCAGATCTATATCGGCATTCGGGGCTCGGAACTGATGCTTTCAATGTGGATGGGACACTAGGGCTTCTTCTTGAAGCGTTCGCCGAGGGTCGGCCGCTTGAGGAGGCCCGGTTTCCTCTCGCCCTCCGCCGGCTTGGCGGGGGCGGGCGCGGGCCTGGCCGGCGCGGGAGCCGGCTTCCCGAGCATCGCCCGGGGCGCGGGCTTCGCGGGGGCCGGAGCCGGCTTGATGGCGATCTCGGTCTCGCGCTCGTCGACGGGCACGTCGGCCGCGTCGTCCTGGATCTCGATCTTCTCGGCCTCGAGCTCCACTTCCACTTCAGGGAGTTCCTCGCCCTCGATCTTGAGCTCGTCGTCAGCGTCGATCTTGAGATCCCCGTCGGCCTCGAGGTCGATCTGCTCGGTGGGCTGATCGCTGGTGGAATCGTCGCTTTCCACGGCGTCGTCAATGCTCTTGAGCGTGAGGCTTGCGTCGCCGATCTTGATCTCGTCGCCGGCCTTGAGAGTCTGGAAGTCGATCTTCTCCCCGTTGACTTTCGTGCCGTTGCCGGAGCCGAGGTCGGTGATCTGGTAGGTGCCGCCGACGCGCTCGATTTTCGCGTGGTGGCGGGAGGCCTTGATGTTGCGAATGACGATGACGTTCTCCTTGGAGCGTCCCATGGTGACGACGTCCTGGCTCAGGTTGAGCGTGTGGGGCTCGTCGCCTTCCTTCAGGATGAGCGTGAGCATCAGTCCTCCCTGCGTTGACCCTGACACCATACACGGCGGGCGGCCCCGAGTGCAAGAAAAGTGAGTCGGGGAAGGGTCGAAATTCGGCCTTCGCCCCCGGCGGGCGAAGGAAGATGGTCGGGGCGACAGGATTTGAACCTGCGACCTCCTGGTCCCGAACCAGGCGCTCTAGCCAGGCTGAGCCACGCCCCGAATTGAACGGTTACCGGTCGGCGAGAAGCCTCTTGTAGCGCTTCTCGCTCCTGAGATTATCGAGATCCGGATCCTTGCGGAGATGGTCGATCTTCGAGAAGCCCGCCTTGATCGACGTCTCGAGCCAGTCGATCGCCTCCTCCTTCAGGCCGAGGAGAGCGTAGCCGCACGCCACGTTGTAGGCGGAGGTGAAGCCGACCGACGATTTCGGAAACTGGAAATAGACGCGCTTGAAGACAGGGATCGAGTCCTTGTAGCTCTTCTGCTCGTCGTGCAGCTTGAGCGCCTTCTCGAAGAATTCCTGCGCCTCGTCCTCGTCGTGGGGGCCGTCCTTCTTCGCCAGCTTGCGGATCGGCTCGTCCTCGGCGTCGCGCTTGGCCTTGGCGAGCTCGGCGGCTGCGCGCTCCTTCTCCTCCTCGGCGGCACGGAGCTTCTTCTCGGCCTCCTTGACCGGGTCGCCCGCCGGAGCCTTCGCGACGGGCGTCTCCCGGGAGAGCTCCTCGTCAACGATCTTCTCGACCCGTTTCATGAGGGCCGAGCGCTCGGTGGCAAGCCGCTGGCCCACTTTTTCGAGGATCCGTCTTTTGAGTTCCGCGGGGTCCTGCTCCTGCGCCGCGCAGGTCGGGGAGGCAGAAAAAAGCAGGAGGCCCGACAGCCACATCGACATCACGAATCTCCTTGGGTACGAACTTCGGTCGCGGTTCGCGATTGTAGTGGGGGTCGCGGGGAGGGTCAAGACAATCCTTGAATTATCGACCCGGCGGCGAAAAATCTTCTGCAGAAACAGCGCGGGCCTGACGATAAGACCTATGGTTAAGCTCCGGGGGACGTTGCCGTACGAGGGGTCGTGAAGGAGGAAGACATCCTATGGACATCGGGAAGACCGAAGGGGTTGGGGGAGCCGGCAGAATCGACGGGCCGCAAAAGCTCGGCAAGGTGACGCCGCCCGCCTCGACCGCACCGACGCACGGTGCCGACAAGATCGAATTCTCCCCGCAGGCGAAGATCACGTCGGCCGCCCTGGCGCTGCCCAGCATCCGGGCCGAGCGCGTGGTCGAAATCAAGAACCTCATCCAGTCGGGCCGCTTTGACACGGAGGCCCGGATGGGTCAGGCGCTGGACCGCTTCCTGGCCGAGAACGGCGACGCGATGGACGAATAGCGGCCCAAAACCTGCGTGGCAGTTTTTGGACCTCCACGGTCAAAAAACTGCGAGGCAGGTTTGGGATCTGCCTCCTGCCAGTGTGGCATTACCCTTGACGGGGCACGGGGGGGATGCTACTAATCTCCCGCCAGCCAAGCACTTAGGGCTGCGCCGCCGTGCGCCCTCTGGCACGTGACTTGCGCTACCCGGGGCGGCTCTTATTGTCGGAGATTCTCCATGCCCAAGCAGCTCCTCTTTGCCGAAGATGCCCGCGATGCTCTCAAGCGGGGCGTCCAGAAGGTCGCCGCCGCCGTCCGCTCCACCCTCGGCCCGCGCGGACGCACCGTCGTTATCGACAAGTCCTGGGGCGGACCCACCATCACGAAGGATGGTGCCACCGTCTGCGAGGAGGTCGAGCTTCGCGACCCTTATGAGAACATGGCCGCGAAGATGATCAAGGAGGCGGCCTCGAAGACAAGCGACCAGGCGGGCGACGGCACGACCACCTCCGCCGCGCTTGCCGAGTCCATCTTCCTCGAGGGACTCCGCGTCGTCACCGCCGGCGCCAACCCGATGGCCCTCTCCCGCGGAATCAAGAGCGCCGTCGAGGCCGTCACCGCCGAGCTCAAGAAGCTCTCCCAGCCCGTCGACCCGAAGGACAAGGACCTCCTCCAGAAGATCGGCACGCTCGCCGCGGGCGGGGACCGTACCGTGGGCGACATGCTCGCCGGTGCGTTCGCGAAGGTCGGCAAGGAGGGCGCGATCTCCGTCGAGGAGGGGAAGGGGATCCAGACCGAGATCAAGATCGTCGAGGGCATGCAGTTCGACCGGGGCTTCCTCTCGCCCCACTTCGTGACCGACCAGCAGTCGGTCGAGGTCGTCCTCGAGAACCCGCTCATCTTCCTGTTCGAGGAAAAGCTCTCGCCCGCCGCGCCGCTCGTCCCGCTGCTCGAGAAGGTGGCCGCCGAGAAGCGGCCGCTCGTCGTGATCGCCGAGGACGTGGAGGGCGAGGCGCTCGCGCTCCTCGTCGTGAACAAGCTCCGCGGCATCCTGCCCTGCGTCGCCATCAAGGCGCCGGGCTACGGCGACCGCCGCAAGGCGATGCTCGAGGACATGGGCATCCTCACCGGCGCGAAGCCCGTCTTCAAGGACCTGGGGATCGACCTCCCCAAGGCCACGATCTCGATCCTCGGCCGCGCAAAGAAGGTCATCGTCGACGCCGACTACTGCACGATCCTGGGCGGCGCCGGCGACAAGAAGGCCATCGAGGCCCGCTGCGCGCAGATCCGGGCGGAGCTCGAGACGAGCGACTCCGACTACGACAAGGAGAAGCTGACCGAGCGGCTCTCGAAGCTCTCGGGCGGCGTCGCCGTCATCCACGTGGGCGCCGCGACCGAGACCGAGCTCAAGGAGCGCAAGCACCGCGTCGAGGACGCGCTCCACAGCGTTCGCGCCGCGCTCGAGGAGGGCGTGGTTCCCGGCGGCGGGGTGGCGCTCTTCCGGGCGGCGAAGGCCATCGATGCGCTCAAGGCCGAGGGCGACGAGAAGTTCGGCGTGGACATCGTCCGGCGCGCGTGCGAGACGCCGCTCCGCGTGATCGCGGGAAACGCCGGCTACGACCCGTCGCTCGCCGTGCGCAAGGTCCGCGCGGGCTCGGGGTGGTTCGGCTACGACGCGGAAGCGAACGAGTTCGGCGACCTCAAGAAGGCGGGCATCTTCGACCCGGTGAAGGTGACGCGCCACGCGCTCCAGAACGCGGCGAGCGTGTCGGCGCTTCTCCTGACCGCGGAGGCGATGATCACGGACATCCCCGAGGAGGCCATCAAGCCGTACGCGGACGACACCGCGTACCCCACGGCGGCGGAGTAGGGAACGAAACGGAACGAAACGGAGGAATCGATATGAAACTCAAGCCCCTTCACGATCACGTGGTGATCGAGCCACTCGAGGCCGAGGACAAGACGCCCGGTGGCATCGTGCTGCCCGACACGGCCAAGGAGAAGTCGACCAAGGGCAAGGTCCTGGCGGTTGGGAGCGGGTTCCTGCTCCCCAACGGCCGCGAGGTCAAGCTGGCGGTCAAGGAAGGCGACAAGGTGCTCTACTCGAAGTACGGCGGCTCCGAGGTCAAGGTCGACGGCAAGGAGCTCAAGATCGTCAAGGAGTCGGAGATCCTGGCGATCGTCGACTAGGGAAGCGAGCCTTCCCGGCGGGCAACAACTAGGGAGAAGCCATGGCCAAGCAGATGCTGTTTGACGAAGAGGCGCGGCGGAAGCTCCTCAAGGGCATCCAGAAGCTCGCGGGCGCCGTCAAGGTGACGCTCGGCCCCAGCGGCCGCAACGTCATCCTCGACAAGGCGCACGGCTCGCCCCAGGCGACCAAGGACGGCGTCACCGTTTCAAAAGAGGTCGAGCTCGAAGATCCCTTTGAGAACATGGGCGCCAAGCTCGCCAACGCGGCGGCGGACAAGACGAACGACGTCGCGGGCGACGGCACGACCACCTCCGCGGTCCTCGTCGAGGCGATCTATGCCGAGGGGCTCAAGCACATCACGGTGGGCGCGAACCCCGCCCTCGTCAAGCGCGGCATGGACAAGGCCGTCGAGGTCGCGGTCGAGGAGATCCGCAAGATCTCCCGGCCGGTCAAGGGCGTGGAGGACTACCGCCAGGTGGCCCTCATTGCCTCGCACTACGACAAGCACGTGGCGGACCTTGTCGCCAAGGCCATGGAGAAGGCGGGCAAGGAGGGCGTGATCACGGTCGAGGAGTCCAAGGGATTCGAGACCACGATCGAGCTCGTCGAGGGCCTCCAGTTCGACAAGGGCTTCATGTCGCCGTACTTCATCAACAAGCCCGACCAGCTCGTGGCCGAGTACGAGGACGCGTACGTCCTCCTGTCCGACCGCAAGATCGCGAACCTGCAGGAGTTCATCCCGATCCTCGAGCAGGTGGCGCAGGCCGGCCGGCCGCTCCTCGTCATCTGCGAGGAGGTCGAGGGCGAGGCGCTCTCCGCGCTCGTCATCAACCGTCTGCGCGGCACGATCCAGGCGGTGGCGGTGAAGGCGCCCGCGTTCGGCGACCGCCGCAAGGCGATGCTCCAGGACATCGCGATCCTGACGGGCGGCGGCGTCGTGACGGAGGATCTCGGCGTCAAGCTGGACACGCTCAAGCTCTCCGACCTCGGCACGGCGAAGAAGATCCGGGTCGAGAAGGAGAAGACGACGATCGTGGGCGGCGGCGGCGACAAGAAGAAGATCGAGGCGCGCATCCAGGAGCTGCGGACGTCGATGGAGAAGACGACCAGCACGTACGACAAGGAGAAGTACGAGGAGCGGCTGGCGAAGATCACCGGCGGCGTCGCGGTCGTCAAGGTGGGCGGCGCGACCGAGGCCGAGATGAAGGAGCGGAAGTTCCGCGTGGACGACGCCGTTCACGCGACCCGCGCCGCGGCGCAGGAGGGCATCGTCCCGGGCGGAGGCCTCGCGTGCCTCCGCGCGGCGCAGGCGATCGAGAAAATGAAGCTCGAGGGCGACGAGGCGGCGGGCGCCCGCGTGATCGCGAAGGCGCTGGAGTCGCCGATGGCGACGATCGTTGAGAATGCCGGCTTCGACCCGTCGGAGATCGTGACCGAGGCGCGCGAGAGGTCCGGCAACACCGGGTTCGACGCCGCCGAGGGCGAGTGGGTCGACCTCTTCAAGGCCGGCGTGGTTGACGCGGCGAAGGTCACGCGCTGCGCGTTGCAAAACGCGGCGAGTGTGACGTCGGTGCTCCTCACGTCGAGGACGGTCGTCGTCGACATCAAGGAGAAGAAGAGGACGGTGGCGGGCGCCACGAAGTAGGTCGTAGGAAGCCCCCAAGGGATCCGGGACTGGCTGTGGACGACAAGGGCGACTTCTACGAGCTTCTGGGTGTCGCGAAGACCGCGACCCCGGACGAGATCCGCTCGGCCTTCCGAAAGGCGGCGCTGAAGTACCACCCCGACCGCAACCCGGGCGACAAGGAAGCCGAGAAGAAGTTCAAGGACGTCTCCGAGGCGTACGACGCGCTCTCGGACGAGAAGAAGCGCCAGCTCTACGACCAGTACGGCCGCGAGGGACTGCGCGGCCAGGCCACGCGCGACTACCAGTCGGCCAGCTTCCAGGACATCTTCGAGGCCTTCGGCGACATTCTCGGCGGGGACTCCCCCCTCGGCGACTTTTTCGGCATGGGACGCGGCCGCCGCGGCCCCGCGCGGGGGGCGAGCCTCCGGGTCGAGCTCGAAATCGACTTCAAGGAGGCGGCGCTCGGGACGAAGAAGACGATCGAGCTGGCGCGCCACGAGACCTGCGACACCTGCCGCGGGTCGGGGTGCAAGCCGGGAACGTCGCCCACGGCGTGCGTGACCTGCGCGGGCCGGGGCGTGGTCGGCCGGAACGCCGGCTTCTTCATGCTCCAGCAGACGTGCCCCGCGTGCGGGGGCGAGGGAAAGCGGATCACGACCCCGTGCGCCGACTGTCGCGGCGCGGGGACGATGAAACGGAAGCGCGAGATCGAGATCGCGATCCCGGCGGGGATCGACAACGCCACGCGGATGCGCGTGGCCGGGCAGGGCGAGTCGGCGCGCGGCGGCGGCCAGCCCGGCGACCTCTACTGCGACATTTACGTCAAGGAGCACCGGTTCTTCAAAAGGGACGAGAACGACCTCTACTGCGAGGCGCCGGTGCCGTTCAGCATCATGTCGATGGGCGGCGAGATCGAGGTCCCGACGCTCGAGGGGAAGGGGACGCTCAAGATCCCGAAGGGGACGGCGAGCGGCGCGCTGCTCCGGATGCGCGGGATGGGGGTGACGGGCGTGAATGGCCATGGCCGCGGCGACCAGATCGTGAGGGTCGTCGTCACGGTCCCGTCGAAGGTCACGAAGCGCCAGGAGGAGATCCTCCAGGAGTTCGCGAAGATCGAGCAGGAGAACTCGGGCAAGAAGACCCTTTGGGAGAGGTTTTTCGGACCATGAGCGACGAAAAGCAGGAGACGAAGGAGCCCGAGGCGGGCAGGCCGGAGCCGGCGGACGCCGTCCAGGCCGAACTCGCGGCGCTCCGCGAGAAGGCCGCGAAGGCGGACGAGTACCTCGACCTCGCGCGCCGCGCGAAGGCCGACTTCCTGAATTACCAGGACCGCATGCGCCGGGACCGGGCGGACTGGTCCCGGCAGACCCTCGAGAATTTCCTCCGCGAGATCCTCCCGGCGCTCGACGGGATGTCCCTGGCGAAGTTCGAGGACCCGAAGCTGGTCGATGCGATCCGCGTGGTCGAGAAGGAGTTCATGCGGGTGCTTGCGAAGTCGGACGTCGTGCCGATCGAGACGGCGGGCAAATCGTTCGATCCCGCGTTCCACGAGGCGGTGGCGGTCGACCCCGGCGGCACCGCGCTCGAGGAGGTCCGCCGCGGCTGGAAGTTCGGCGACCGCGTCCTCCGCCCCGCGTCGGTGCGGATCGTGAAGCCCCCGGGGAAGCCCAAGGAGTAGCCTGCGCCGCGCGAAGCCTTGCCCGCGCCCCGGAAACGTGGTAGGGTCGCATCGTGGCACGGAAGGCGGGCAAGGCGGGCACCGCGGCGGCGCGCGCGCGGTCGAAGGCGAAGGCTCCGGCGACGCCGCGGAACGACGCGAGCGAGCGGCTGCTCGCGCAGCTCGATGAGAAGATCCGGCAGCTTGCGCTCGTCAACGGCATCCTGCGCACCGCGGTCGGGGCCGCGACGATCGGCGAGGTGCTGGGCGTCTTCGCGTCGAACCTGAAGGAAAGCGTCCCGTTCGACCGGCTGAGCGCGGCGCTCTGCGACGACTCGAGGCGCGTCTTCAACGTCCCCTTCATTTACTTCGGCGGCCGGGTGCAGGAGAACCGCGAGGCGCCGCGCCCCTACGCCGACACGCCGCTGACCCGGGTCATCGAGACGGGCCAGCCGCTGCTTCGCAAGAACATCAGCTCGGAGATGAGCTTTGCGCGCGACCGCGAATTCATCCAGAAGGGGCTGACGTGCGAGATGATCTTCCCCCTGCTCTCGGGCGCGACGCCGTTCGGCACGTTCCAGGTGAGCTGCTTCGAGCCCGGCCGACTGACCGACAAGCACCTTTCGATCGTGGGCGACCTCATGCCCGCCATCGCGATCGTGACCCACCGGTTCATCGGGAAGAAGTAGGGCGGCTGCGCCCTACTCGGTCGCGACCAACCAGCCGTCGCTCGACCAGAAGCAGACCTTGCCGTCCCGCACGAACGGGGTGAAGAGGTTCGCGTCGCGGAATCCCTCGCGGTTCCACTCGAGGACTCCCGTCTTCAGGTTCAGGCCGTAGAGCCCCTTGCCCCACGAGGAGAACCAGAGACGGCCGCCGTGGACGAGCAGCGGCGAGGTGTAGCCCGGCGTCTCGTACGTCCAGGTCGGCTTCTCCGCCCCCGCCTCGAAGCGCGCCACGGTGCCGTCGGCGTGGGAGTAGAAGACCGCGCCGTCGGCCGCCGTGAGTCCGCCCTTGAACCCCTTGATCGCGACCCGCGGGTCCTGTTGCGTCGGACGGAAGAGCGGCTTGAACTCCGTGTCGCTTGCCGTCTCGATCAACCCGTAGGGGCCGGTCGCGGCCCACACGCGCTTGCCGTCCGATGCCACGAGCGTTGCGTTCCGCGGAATCGCGAGCACGTCGCCGGGCGCGCCCGTCTTGAGATCGAGAGGCTGGAGGTTCTGGCTCGTCAGCACGTACACCCGGTCGCCCGCGACCGCGTGGGTGTTCACCCCGCGGAGGGGGGTCTCCCACGCCTTCTGGCCCGTCGCGAGGTCCACCATCGCCGCACCCCCGCTCGAGACCGCGAGCATCCCCTGGGGCGTCACCTCGGCCTGCCGGTCCGCGCGGAGCGGGAGGTGCTTGAACGAGGCCTGTTTCGTTTTTGCCTCCGGGTCGAGGAGCAGCGTCTCGCCGCCGGTGCTGATCGCGACCCCCTTGGCGTGGACGATCGGCGGGGCGAGCGACGTGACGGGCTGCGTCAACACCTTCTGGATCCAGAGGATCTTCAGCTCCTTGAGGTCGATCGCCGCCAGTTGGCCGCCCGAGCTGAGCGTGGTGAGCACCCCGTTTTCGATCGAAGGCACCGACCAGGCGTCCTCGCCGATCGCGTTCTTGAGCGGCGTGCCGGTCGGGGTGAAGAAGACCGCCCCCTTGGCGGGCGGGCGCTCGCGGATGATGTCGGTCCCCTGGAGCTGCTTCGCCATGATCCCCGCGTCGGCGGCCTGGAGGATCGTCTGGTACTGGAGCTTCACGTCCCAGATCTTCCGGCCCGTGTCGAGGTCGAGTGTCGTGACGCGGCCGTCCTTGTAGAACGAGAGCGAACTCCCCTGGACCCGCGGGTAGGACGCGTAGCTCGTGCCGACGCCGGTCCAGCGCCACATCTCCTTCTTGGCCAGCGTGTCGTAGCAGAAGACCGAGTTCATCTTGTTGGTGTAGAGGAGGCGGTGGCCGGCGAAGAGGAGGAGGGACAGCTCGTCGGCGTCGGGCATGTCGATCTTCCACGCCTCGGTCCCCTTCTTGACATCGTACGCGACGATCGCCCGGGGGGCGCGCTTGTGGCGGAAGAGGTAGACGTGGTTGAGGTCGACGCCCGCGACCAGGCCGCCGGAGAGGTCGATCGACCAGTTGGCGTCCTTCTTCCCGTTCTTCACGCTGTAGGCGAAGAGCGTGGCGGTGTCGGCGATGTAGGCGAATTCCTCGGTGACGTCGAGCATCCTCCCCTGGGCGAAGACGTCGCTCTGCCAGCGGAGTCGGCCGTTGTTCATGCCGACGCAGCAGAGCTTCCAGCGGGCCCCGCCCAGGTTGACCTGGGCCACGACCTGGTCCCCCGCGAAGTAGGGGACGCCGCCGTATTCCGCGGCGTCGGAGCTGTCGGCGCGTCCGAGGATCTTCTTGTCGCCGGGATCGTACGAGACGAAGCTGACGTAGCGCTGGGAGGTCTTCTTGTCGACGTTCATCGCTGCGTCCATGGGGTAGCCGATCTTGAGCGAACGGATGACCATCCGGTCCTGGAGGAAGTGGAGCGAGGGGGGCAGGACCTCGAGGTACTCCCAGAGCTGGTCCTTGCGGTCGTTGTTGTCGAACATCGTCTTCCAGAGGACCTGGCCGGATTCGATGTCGAGCGCAGTGACCGTCAGCCGGTGGACGTCCTTCGAGAACGGGGCGCCGTTGATCTTGATCTTCTTGGTGTCGTCGACCTCCTTGTCGCGCTGCATGACGAAGAGCGTCCGTCCGCCGACGACCAGTTCGCCCACGCGGTTGGGGAGATCCATCTCCCAGGTCTTCTTCCCGAGCCGGAGGTCGACGGCGGTGACCTTCTTGGCGGGCGGCTGGGGAAGGCAGAGGATGGAGCCGTTGGCGGCGAAGTACTTGTAGTCGGCCTTGTCGATCGTCTCAAAGGGGAAGTTGATCACCTCGGGGCAGTGGATGAAGTCGGGGGCGAGGTCGATCTTGAGGATGTCGCGGCGGAGGATGCGGACGGGCTTCGGAATCGGCTTGCCCGGCGGCGGGTCGACCTCGACGTCGACGTACGTCTCGTACTCCAGGATGCGGCCCTCGACCTTCTTGCCGTCGCGGGTGTGGACGACGTCGCCCAGGAAGGGGATGAGCGCCAGGAGGACGGGAAGCATGTCACTCCCAGTATACCCGATCGATCGGCGGTCTTGACTCCCGGGGAGGCTTCCTATATAACGTGCGGACCATTTTTCTGGGAGATCCCATGGCCGTTGCCGGCGAAGCCCTCGACGTAAAAGACGCGCTCTCTACCGAGGACCTGAGCCTCGAGCGCCTGCACGAACTGCGCAAGGAGCTCCACTGCCACGTGGACCTTCGCGAGCAGGTCCATTCGCTGGTCGCCGAGTTCGGACCGGTGGCGAAGAAGCTCTCCAGCGAAAACAAGGCGGAGGTCCGCCGCGGCACGGCGCTGTGGCTGATCGGCCGTTCCGAGGACGCGGTCAAGATCCTCAAGGAAGCGCGCGCCAGCAAGGAGAAGTCGTACGTCCTGGGCGTGGCGTACCTCGAGTCCGGCAGGCCCGCGGACGCGCTGGAACAGCTCAAGGAGGCGAACAGCGCCGACTCGGGCGACCCGCTGGTCTCCGCGGCGTACTGCGAGGCGAAGATCCGCGCCGGGCAGTACGAGGAGGCGGAGTCGCACGTCGAGCGGCTGGTGAAGAAGAATGCCACGGGCCGGGCGCTCTACCTCAAGGGGCTGCTGGCGGATTTCCAGGGCTTCCACGACGACGCGATGAAAGCATACGAGAAGTCGCTCGAGGCGGAGCCCGGCTACCCCGAGTCCCTGTTCCGGCTCGCGTACATCATGGACCAGTCGGGCGACGACGCCCGGGCCCTCGAGCTCTACGAGCAGCTCCGGAAGCTCCGCCCGATGCACGTCAACACGATGATGAACCTCGGCGTCATGTACGAGGACCGGGGAGAGTACGAGCGAGCCGAACAGTGCTACCAGTCGGTGATCGACTATTTCCCCGAGCACGGCCGCGCGCAGCTCTATCTCAAGGACGCGAAGGCGTCGACGGTGATGTTCTACGACGAGGACGCCGCGCGCCGCGAGGCCAAGGTCATGCAGATCCTGGGCCAGCCCGTCGCGGAGGTTTCGTTCTCCCCGCGCGTGCGGAACGCGCTCCAGAAGCTGGGCGTGAACTCGCTGGCCGACCTCGTCCAGAAGTCGGAGGACGACCTGCTGGCGATCCCGAACTTCGGGCGGACGTCGCTCCGCGAGCTCAAGGAATTCCTGAGCTCGAAGGGCCTGAGCCTGGCCACGGCCTCCGGGCCGGGCGGGCTGGTCGCGCCGCCCGACGAGGGCCTCCTGGCCCCCGAGGTGGCCGCCGGGCCGGTGAGCGACGAGACGCTCAAGAAGAACCTGAGCGACTTCGAGTGGTCGGGCCGCATCCGCAAGGTCTTCGAGAAGATGAGCGTGGTGACCGTCGGCGACCTCCTGGCGAAGACCGAGAAGGATCTCCTCAAGAGCAAGAACCTGGGCGTCACGTCGATCAAGGAGATCCGCAAGAAGCTCGGGCAGGTCGGCGTCCAGATGAAGGCCGAATAGGTCGAATTGCCCCGTTGACAGCCGCCCGGCGATGGTAAAATCCGGGTGATGCTCGAGAGCCAGAAGCTGGTCTTCTTCGTCGCCTCGGGCATCGCGGGCCTGCTGGTCGGCTCCTTCCTGAACGTCTGCATCTTCCGCCTTCCGCGCCACTGCATGTCCATCGTGAAGCCGCGCTCGCGGTGCACGAAGTGCCTGCGCTGGATCGCGTGGTACGACAACCTGCCAGTCGTGAGCTGGCTCATCCTCGGGGGCAAGTGCCGGGGCTGCAAGGCGCCGATCTCGCCCCGCTACGCGCTGGTCGAGTTGCTGACCGGCGCGATCTATCTCTACGCGGGCTGGCGCGCGCTTTATGGCCAGTCCATCCCGGGGCACGAGGTGGTCTGGTTTGCGGTCGTGGCCTGGTTCATGGCGTGCCTGATCGTCTGCACGTTCATCGACTACGACTTCCAGATCCTCCCGGACGAGATCACGATGCCGGGGATCGTCATCGGGCTCCTGCTCTCGATTGGATTCCCGTGCTTCCACTCCAAGGGGCTGCCCCCCATGCCGTTTCTCGGGGGGCTGGCGGAGGCCCTGTCGAAGTCAGAGCGCTGGGGCTCATTCGCGGCGTCCGCGTTCGGGGCGGTGGCGGGGGCGGGGATTCTCTACGTCGTGGGAATCCTCGGCAAGATCCTGTTCCGGAAGCGAATCGAGAAGGCGGGCGAGACCGAGGCGATGGGGTTCGGGGACGTAAAGTACCTCGCGATGTTCGGGGCCGTGCTGGGATGGGATGGGATGCTGCTGGGGTTCATGGTGGCGTGCCTGGTGGCGGCCGCCTTTGGGATCCTGAAGCTGATCGTGCTGCGACGGATGGGCTACGTGCCGTTCGGGCCGTTCCTCTCCGCGGGGGCGATGTCGATCCTCTTCTGGCGAGAGCACGTCATGCACGCGATCCGGGTCTACATGGGCTGGATGAATTCCCTCTCCCTCTGGGTGCTCCAGCTCTTCGGCTACCGCTAGCGCAAGAAATCAAACTCTTTGATTTATCGCGCGGCGCCGAGCCGCCCGATGATGCGCGTCAGGAATCCCCTGAAGGCCCCCGTCGTTCATGCCGATGAATCGTGTGGAATCCACGTGGGGGAAGAAGCCATGTCAAAGAAACTCCTCGCCGCCGCCGTCCTGGTCATCGCGGGCGCCGCCTCGATCGGCTGCGCGCAGCCCGACCTGCAGCGCAAGATCGACGACCTGACGCGCGACCAGGAGGAGCTCCAGCGCCAGAAGGCGCAGTCCGACTCGGAGCTGCTGGCGTACAAGGCGCGCTGCGAGGCCCTGGAGCGCGACCGGAAGAACGTTCCGGCCGCCGCCCCCCGCGCCGCCACGACCGTCCCCCAGCCCCCCTCGGATCTCGACGGCAAGGTCGACATCCGGAAGCGCGGGAACGACACGGTTCTCTCGATTCCCAGCGACGTGTTCTTCTCGAGCGGGTCGGCGTCGATGAACGTCGCGAGCGAGAAGACCATGGCGCAGGTGGCGGAGTACATCCGGAAGAACCACCCCAACGGGATGCTGCGCGTCGAGGGCCACTCGGACTGCGACCCGATCCGGAGGACGAAGTCCAAGTACCACTGCAACTGGGAGCTCTCGTTCGAGCGGGCCCACGCGGTGATGCATTTCCTGGTCGACAAGGGCGGGTTTGACCCGCACCGCGTCGTCTGCGAGGCCTACGGCGAATACCAGCCGGTCGACCCGAAGGTCAAGTCGAAGAACCGCAGGGTCGAAATCGTCATCGCCAACTGAGTCCGGACAAAGCAGGCGCCCTGTCTGGTACGCCCGCTCGCGGACCATTCTTTGACATCCCCCGGCGCCCGCCCTTATAATCGCCTTCTTGCCTGTTGAACCGGGCGTTTCGGCCCGCTTCTTCGGAGGAGAATCCGGCGATGGCCAAGTACGAGACCCGGGACATCCGCAATATCGTCCTGGTGGGACACAACTCGTCCGGCAAGACCACGCTCGCGGACGCCATCCTCTTCAAGGCCAAGGCCACCGGCCGCCTCGGGTCGATCGACGAGGGCACCAGCACCTTTGACTTCGAGCCGGAGGAGAAGGAGCGCAAGAACTCGATCGACCTGGCCATCGCCTCGGCCAGCGTCCAGGGCCGCGAGATCAACCTCCTCGACGCGCCGGGCTACTCGGACTTCGCGGGCGAGGCGGTTTGCGGGCTGAACGCCGTCGAGACCGCGGTGGTCTGCGTCAACGCCGTCGATGGCGTCCGGGTGAACACGTCCAAGATGTGGGAGCTGTCGGGGAAGGTCGGCGTCGCCCGGATCATCTCCATCAACAAGATGGACTCGGACAACATCAAGTACCCCGAGCTCATCGCCTCCATCCAGGAGGCGTTCGGCAAGCAGTGCGTCCCGGTGCTCCTTCCGTCGGGCACGGGGGACGCCTTCAAGGGCGTGGTGAACCTCATCACGAGTCCCGACGGGGCGCCGGCCGAGTTCAAGGCCCTGGCCGGCGAGGCGCGCGAGAAGCTCATGGAGTGCGACGACGCGATCATCGAAAAGTACCTGAACGGCGACGCCGTGAGCGCGGACGAACTGGCCAAGGCGCTCCCGAAGGCGCTCGCCCAGGGCAAGATCGTGCCGATCCTCTGCACCTCGGCCAAGAAGGACGTCGGGGTGGCCGAGTTCATGGACTTCATCGCGAAGTTCGCGCCCTCCCCGCTCGACGTCCCCGCGAAGAAGGGCGTGGAGCCGGAGAAGAACGCCGAGGTGACGCGCGCGCCGGACGGGCCGCTCTCGGGCCAGGTCTTCAAGTCGATCGCCGACCCGTTCGTGCAGCGCCTCTCGTACGTCCGCGTCTATTCGGGCACGCTCGTCTCCGACCAGCCGCTCTTCAACCAGCGGGTGGGGAAGGGGAGCCGCATGGGGGCGATGTTCAAACCGTTCGGAAAGGACCAGCGGCCCTGCACCGCCGCGATCGCGGGGGATATCGTGGCGGTGACCAAGGTGGACGAACTCAACACCTGCGACACGATCTGCGACCCGCACCAGCTGGTCAAGTACCCCAAGTTCGAGTTCCCCTCGTCGATGGTGTCGCTCGCGGTCGAGCCCAAGACCAAGCAGGACCTCGCGCGGATGTCCGACTCGATGCACAAGATGGCGGACTCGGACCCGACCTTCCACTTCTCGCGCAACACCGGGACCGCGGAGCTCGTCATCACCGGTCGGTCGAAGCTCCACGTGGACATCATCCTGGCGAGGCTCAAGCGGAAGTTCGAGGTCCAAGTCGTCACCCATCCCCCGAAACTCGCGCTCAAGGAGACGGTGATTGCGGAGGCGGAGGGGCACCACAAGCACAAGAAGCAGTCGGGCGGCCACGGCCAGTACGGCGAGGTGTACCTCAAGCTGCGGCCCACGACGCGGGGCGAGGGCTTCAAGTTCACCGACTCCATCACGCAGGGGCGCATCCCCCAGCAGTTCGTCGCCCCGATCGAGAAGGGCATCCGCAAGACGATCGAGAAGGGCGTCGTCGCGGGTTACCCGGTGGTCGACGTCGAGGTCGAGGTGACCGACGGCTCGTACCACGAGGTGGACTCGGGGCCCGCGTCGTTCGAGCTCGCCGGCTCCAAGGCGTTCAAGGATGCGTTCTCGAAGGCGAGGCCCTGCATCCTGGAGCCCATCGTCACGATCGAGATCACCGTGCCCTCGAGGTTCATGGGCGACATCACGGGCGACCTGAACTCGCGGCGCGGTCGGATCCAGGGGATGGACTCGCAGGGCAACCTGCAGATCGTGCGGGCGCAGATCCCGATGATGGAGATCATGGATTATGAGACCCAGCTGCGCTCGGTGACGGGCGGCGAGGGGTCCTACTCGATCGAGCCGTCCCATTACGACGTCCTGCCGCACAAGATCGCGGAGGGCCTCATCGCGAAGGCGCTGAAGCCGGTGGAGGAGGAAGAATAGCATGGTCAGCCTGGAAGAACTCCTGCAGCTGCTGGTGCAGCGCGGCGGCTCCGATCTCCACATCGCGGCGGGCTCGCCTCCCCGCATCCGCATCGACGGAAAGCTCATGCCCACGGAATTCGACACGCTGACCAAGGAGGAGTCCCAGAAGCTGGTCTACGGCGTGCTTTCCGAGGACCAGATCGCGAAATTCGAGAAGGACCTGGAGCTCGACTTCTCGTTCGGCGTGGACAACCTGGGCCGGTTCCGGACCAACGTCTTCCTCCAGCGCGGCTCGGTGGGCGCGGTCTTCCGGCTCGTGCCCCACGCGGTCCGCAGCTTCGACGACCTGGGGCTGCCCAAGAAGGTCTGCACCGACCTGTGCGACCAGCCCAAGGGGCTCGTTCTCGTGACGGGGGCCACGGGGTCGGGCAAGTCGACCACGCTCGCCGCGATGATCGACTACGTCAACACGACGGGCAACTATCACATCGTGACGGTCGAGGACCCGATCGAGTTCGTCCACAAGAACAAGAACTGCCTCATCAACCAGCGCGAGGTCGGCACCGACACGCACGGCTTCAAGGAGTCGCTCCGCCACGTGCTGCGGCAGGACCCGGACGTCGTGCTGATCGGCGAGATGCGCGACATGGAGACGATCGAGGCCGCCCTCACGATCAGCGAGACCGGCCACCTCACGTTCGCCACGCTCCACACGTCGGACGCGGTCCAGACGATCAACCGCATCATCGACGTCTTCCCCACGGGGCAGCAGCAGCAGATTCGCACGCAGCTCTCATTCGTGCTCACCTCCGTCTTCTGCCAGCAGCTGATCCCCAAGTCCAACGGGAAGGGACGGGTCCTGGTCTCGGAGGTCATGCTGGCCAACCCGGCCGTCCGCGCGCTCATCCGCGAGAACAAGGCCCACCAGATCTACTCGATCATCCAGGTGTCGGGGAAGGCCGGGATGAAGACGATGAACCAGTCGCTCTACGAGATCTACCGGGCCGGCCACGTCACGTTCGAGGACGCCCTGCAGTACTCGGGTGACGTCGAAGACCTCAAGAAAACGTTCCAGCGCGGATAAGGAACCGTTTTTCGCTCACTCTTCCGCCGGGGGCGGTCGGGATCGTATAATCGTTGAGGCCGATTTAGCCGACAATCTATTCACATGGCACAGATCTCCAAACTGGTCCGGAAGAAGCTCGGGGAGATCCTCATCGAGGAGGGGCTCCTGCGCGACGAGCAGGTCCAGGAGGGGCTCAAGCGCCAGAGGGCCACGGGCGAATTCTTCGGAGAGGTCCTCGTCCAGCTCACGTACTGTTCGGAGGTGGACATCGCCCGGGCCATCGTCCGGCAGTTCGGCCTGCCGTACATCGACGCCTCCAAGTACCGCATCCCGCGGGAGGCGATGGAGACGATCCCGGGCGAACTCATGTGGCAGAACCAGTTCATCGTTCTCGACAAGATCGGGAAGGCGCTCGTGGTGGCGGTCTCGAGTGTTCTTCCGGGCGAGGTCTTCGAGAGGCTCGAGAAGCTGTCGGGCTCGCAGCTGTTCCTCTACGTGTCGACCCTGGGGCAGATCAAGGAGGCGCTGAAGAAGCACCGCCCGATGAACGGGACGCCGCCGCCCGCGGCGCCGGCGGGGAAGAAGTAGCATGGCCCTCAAGGACAAGTTCTACCAGCGGATCCGCAAGGTGCTCGTCAAGCACGGCGTGCTCGACGAGTCCAAGGCCGACGAGGCGGCGATCCTCGCCGAAAGGGAGAACAAGTCGTACGCCGACACGCTCCTCGAGCACTCGCTCGTGGACGAGATGGGCTACCTCTCGGCGATCTCGCTCGAGACCAACATCCCGCCGATTGACGTGGAGAAGACGGCGAACGACGACGACGCGCTCCAGGTGATCAACCAGGAGCTCGCGACCTATTACTGCGTCCTCCCGCTTTCGAAGATCGGGAACGTCCTCACGCTGGCGGTGGGGAACCCCTTCGACATCCTCAAGCTCGACGACGTCCGCACGCTGACCAACTGCGACCTCCGGCCGGTGGTCTCGAGCGAGCGCGGCATCCGGAAGGCGATCCAGAAGGCGTACAACCGGGAAGCCGAGCAGATGGAGCAGGTCCTGGGAAGCCTTGAGGAAAATACGGGGGAGACGTCGGTCGAGCTCAAGAAGGCGCAGGAGGAGGAGCAGATCGACCTCTCGGCGCTCTCCGATGACACGGGGGGGTCGCCCGTGATCAAGATCGTCAACATGCTCATCGCCCAGGCTCTCAAGGGGGGAGCGAGCGACATCCACATCGAGCCTTACGAGAAGGTCCTCAAGGTGCGATACCGGCTGGACGGCGTCCTCAAGGAGCAGATGGCGCCGCCCCGGTCGATGGGCAACTCGATGGTCAGCCGCATCAAGATCATGTCCGACCTGGACATCGCCGAGCGGCGCGTACCCCAGGACGGGAAGTTCCAGGTGAGATTCGAGGGCCGGCAGGTCGACTTCCGCGTCTCGATCATGCCGACCGTGCACGGCGAAAAGGCGGTGCTCCGCATCCTGGACTCGTCGAGCCTGAACATCGGCATCGACAAGCTTGGCTTCGAGCCCGAGGCCGAGAAGCTGTTCCGGAAGGCGCTCGCCGCCTCCTACGGCATGATGCTCGTCACCGGCCCGACCGGCTCGGGCAAGTCGACCACGCTCTACGCGTCGCTCCGCGAGGTGCTCAACCCCGAGGAGAATGTCTGCACGGTCGAGGACCCGGTCGAGTACCAGCTCGATGGCGTCATCCAGGTCCCCGTGAACGTGAAGCGCGGGCTGACGTTCGCGGTGGCGCTGCGAAGCCTGCTCCGGCAGGACCCCGACACCATCATGATCGGCGAGATCCGGGATTTCGAGACGGCGGACATCGCGGTGAAGGCGGCCGTCACCGGCCACCTGGTCTTCTCGACGCTCCACACGAACGATGCCGCCAGCTCGATCACCCGCCTCGTGGACATGGGCATCGACCCGTTCATGGTGGCGTCCTCCACGATCATGGTCGCGGCGCAGCGCCTTTGCCGGAAGCTGTGCGAACGCTGCAAGGCGCCCGTGGACAAGATCCCCGTGCCCGAGGATCGCAAGTCCATCGGGTTCTGGCCCGACGACGACATCAAGCTCTGGAAGGCCGTGGGCTGCCCGCAGTGCGCCAACGGCTACCGCGGCCGGTTCGCCATCCTCGAGGCGCTCGACGTCGACGACGACATCAAGCGGATGATCATCGAGCGGCGCTCGTCGATCGACATCAAGAAGTTCGCCACGCAGAAGAAGGGGATGCTCAGCCTCCGCCGCACGGCGCTCCTTAACGGCATGCGCGGCCGCACGACGCTCGAGGAAATCCTTCGGATGACGATGAGCGACGACTAAGCGACCCGCACCCCGGAATCGCGAAATCCCCCGCCCGCCCCCGTTTACATTCGTCCCCGGTCAGGGTAGACTACCCCCGTAGGTTCAAGGAGAGCTCCGATGGGCGTATTCGTCTACACCGCCAAGACCGCCGACGGCAAGAAGGTCGAAAGCGTCATCCGGGCTCCCGACAAGGGCGCCGCCCAGGCCGAGCTCAAGAAGAAGAACCTGACCGTCACCGCCATCAGCGAGCAGAAGTCCGCCAAGAAGGGCGGGCTCTTCGGGCCGCCCCGACCCCACGTCAAGACCAAGGACATCGCGGTCATGACGCGGCAGTTGTCCACGATGATCAGCGCGGGCATCCCGCTGCTGGAGTCCCTTGAAATCCTCCACGAGCAGGCCTCCGACCCCGGGTTCAAGAACGTCCTCGACAAGGTCATCGAGCGCGTCCGGGCGGGGTCCGACTTCTCGACCGCCCTGTCCGAGCACCCCAAGCTCTTCACCAAGATCTTCGTGAACATGATCAAGGCCGGCGAGGCGTCCGGCCAGCTGGACGTCATCCTCCAGCGCCTGGCCGACTTCATGGAAGCCATGGAGGAGTTGAAGCGAGAGATCAAGGCCGCCATGACCTACCCGGTCATCTCGCTGGTCCTGATCCTCTCGATCACCGTCGGCCTCGTCGTGGGCATCGTGCCCAAGTTCAAGGACATCTTCGACCAGATGGGCATGAAGTCGCTGCCGGCGCCCACCGAGGTCCTCATGATCATCAGCAACATCCTGACCAACCACTTCATCGAGGCGGTCGTCGTCACCATCGTGGTGTTCGTGTCCTTCATCTTCTACATCAAGACCAAGAACGGGCAGAGACAGTGGCACTGGGTCCTGCTCCACGTGCCGGTGTTCGGGCCGCTCTTCCGGAAGGTTGCGATCTCCCGCTTCTCGCGCACCTTCGCCACGCTCATCCAGTCGGGCGTCCCGATGCTCGGCGCGCTGGACATCGTCGCCTCCACGGCCGGCAACGTGCTGGTCGAGGAGGCCGTCCTCAAGGCCAAGGATGCGGTCTCGAAGGGCGAGACGCTGGGCGACCCGCTGGCCGCGACCAAGGTCTTCCCGCCCATGGTCACGCGCATGATCTCGATCGGCGAGAAGACCGGCGCCCTCGAGAAGCTCCTCATGAAGATCTCGGAGTTCTACGACCAGGAGGTCCGCGCCACGGTCAAGGCACTGACCTCGCTGATCGAGCCCCTGCTGATCGCGACCATGGGCCTCATCGTGGGCTTTATCGTGCTCGCGATCTTCATGCCGATCATCGCGCTCCAGCAGACGCTGTCCAAGACCTGATGCCCG
>JBGPCZ010000069.1:0-28828 GCA_041482015.1 Planctomycetota bacterium
ACCGTTCCGAAATGTCGCGGCGTGAACATCCACCAGCCCGAAGCCCTGGCGCTGCTCGAGAAGGAAGCGCGTCGTTTCGAGGCCGAGGATCTGGCCGAGCAGGAGGCGGCGAGGAAGCGGATCGAAGAGTTTGACCGCGCGACCCTCGAGGAGGCCCGCGCCCCTCGGGGATGGTGTTGTTCGGGGCTGAAGGGTTGCCCCCTGCGCGGCGAGCTCCAGCCCGAGCATCGGATCCGGTGTGCGGAATGTGGCGGGGACCTGTCGCACGGTCGACTCAAGGATGCGGCTCCGACTGCGAAAGTGAGGAAGGCATGAAGACCTGCGATCGCCGTCCCTACCCAAGCGCGTCCACCGTCTGTGGGCTACCCATGCACTCGATAACCGAGGCGGAAGTCCGAAGGCTCCGGTTTCCAGGGCCCACGATCGGATTCAAATGCTCAGACGATCATTGCGACTTGCAGTCCATGCCGGCGCTCCCAGCTCCAGAGAAGGGGGCCAAGGTCGAGACAAGACGTTGCAATTTCGTCCGATGGATGAAACATGGCAGCGCGAACTGCCTCAAGGATCAATCGCGCACGACCTCGGGGTGGCGATGCCCCGATGGCCATGAGTCGCCGGAGTCTGTCGTCCGTTTGACCCCGGCCGTTGTGCCGAACTTGGAGGAATCCATGCCCGCATCCGACCCCAGCGCCCCCGAGAACCGGAAGCCCGGCCACCCGTGCCCGAAATGCAAATCGGCCGAATCGAAGCAGATCTCCGGCGACAACGTCAACGGCGACTGGCGGTGTCAGTCGTGCAACCTCGTCTATGAGGACTTCACGTCGACTGTCTACGGCCTGGCGAAAGCGACCGGGAAAAAACTCGTGGTTGTCGCGAGAGAGATCCGGTCCGGCACGGGTGGCCGTCCGTTGTCGCCCGCGGGTCGCTACTACACGCCCTCCCGATGAACCGATCATCCGCGCCGAGGGCTTTCGGCCTCGAGGGGCGCCTGTCGCGCCTCGGCAAACCGGCGCAGAGCGGGACGGCCCCCGGCTCTCGGCCATGACGCCGGGTGGCCGCGACCTGCTTTTACTTGGAAGGAGAAAAGACCGTGGCAAGATCCATCGCGCTCCAGAACCTCGACGACTCGCTAAAAAAGTTTTGGGTGCCAGCATCGAACAAGGCGCCAACCGTCTCGTCCGACCTCGTGGTAGCCGAAGCGGGCGCCAACTCCGGTTTTCTCGTTCGAGGTGTCGCCATCCTGAATCCCGGGTTGCAGACGGCCGGCGGCGTCAACGTCCTTCAGCTCATTCGGACGACGGCGGCAGGAGTTGGCGGCGTCATCACACCGAATCCCGTCGACCCTGACGACGCGGCCTTCTCGGGCATCTGCCGCACGATGGGTACCCAAGGGACCGGCGGCTTAGTGCTCGCGGAGATCCCGATCTTCGTCCCAACGGCGCTCGCGGCCTTCCAGCCGGTCCTTTTCGACTTGGCGAAGGCGTTGGGGAGTTGGCTCCGAGTCCTCAAGGGCGCGGCGAACGGGATTGCGCTCCGGCATCCCGGCGCGGCCGGTGCGGCGAGTTTCTCGGCGGCGCTTCTCATTCAAGAGTAACGGCGATGGCTGACTTCCTTCTCGTCGAACGCGCGGGCGGATTCGCGCTCTTTGCGTCGGAGCGCGGCTTCCACGTCCTCGGCGTGTTCCGCGTCGGGGGAGTCGATCGCGTTCTCCCGGCTCAGTCGCAGGAAGGCGAGCGCGCCCTTCCTTTGAGCGACGGATCAATCAGGTACTGCTCCTCGCCGATGTCCGAGCGGGCCGCCCGCGCGCTCTTCAAGCGGCTCGTGCTCGAGGCCCGGACGTTCGAGGCGGCGCTTGTCGGGGTGAAATCTCGATGAGCCCGACCGCTCGCTCCCGAAAACACCTGACCGCCGAGGGCTGGCACGTCGCGACGGTCGAGCAGACGATCCCCCACACGTTCATCAAGCGAGACTGCTACGGCTGGGGCGACCTCCTGGCCTGTCACCCCGAGAAGGGCCTCGCCCTCGTCCAGGTGACGAGCGGAGCGAACCTGGCGGCCCGGATCCACAAGGCGCGGACCGTGGCGGGTCCGCTGACGGCCTGGCTCGTGGCCGGCGGGAAGCTGTTCGCCCACGGCTGGCGGAAGCTTGGGCCTCGTGGCGGGCGCAAGACCTGGCAGCTCCGGGAGGTGGAGCTCGGGGTCGCGGACCTCGTGGTGGAGAGCGGGACGGAGAGCGGCGGAAGGAGACACAGATGAGTTGCTTACGCGATGGGGCGATCCTGCTTGGGCATCACAACCATGATGCGAAGTGTCGCCCGGCGAAAGGGTCTCGAGTTCACGACCTGGGCTCTAACTTGGTCTTCCATGGTGAGTCACAACCCAGCTTGCCGAAACCGACCTCGCGCCTTCGACAGAAGCGGTCATGCGAATCGTCCCGGGCCTCTTAAGAAATACATCGACATCGAAAGCTGCGATCGCGAATCCTCCTCCAAGAAAGAGATCCTGCGGCTTGGCGAGCGTGACCGAAGTTGTTCCTGTCACCTCAATCCTTAAGCTCGCCTTCGGTTTCTTGCCGAGTCCCCTGGTCACAATCACACAAACCGCAAAGGCGAGATGCTGGGGAAAATATTTGAGACTTGGAATCCAGAGAAGCCCCTCAAGATCTATGCCTTCGCGAAGCTTGCGAAATCGAAATCTCCGGCAAGGCAGTATGGCCGCAATCTTCATCTCGCGAATCATCGCTCAAGTCACCCGTGTCATCAAGTGTCATCAATTGCGCGTTTTAACCCGGTTTGGACGTGCTACATTCCTTAGTTGCGCTAAGGAATTCCGGTTCGATGATATTTCAAGACTGGCGCTTTCAACCGCTCAGCCACCCCTCCGATGAAAAACTCCGAAGTCCCGGGTCACCTGGCCATCGCGACCCCGGGACTCAGGACTTCGGACTGTCCCGGCGTGATCGAAAGAAGGACTTGAGCAGCTCCGAGGACCGGTCGGCCATCACGCCTTTCACCACCGGGATCCGGTGGTTCAGGCGCTTCTCGGAGACGATGTTGAAGACGCTCCCGCACGCGCCCGCCACCGGGTCGTCGGCCCCGTAGACGATCCGCGCGACCCGCGAAAGCACCATCGCGCCCGAGCACATCGCGCACGGCTCCAGCGTCACGAACATCTCCGCGCCCTCGAGGCGCCAGTTCTCGAGCGCCTCCGCCGCCTGCGTGATCGCGATCATCTCGGCGTGCGCCGTCGCGTCGCGGAGAGTCTCCACCTGGTTGTGCGCGCGGGCGATCACCCGGCCGCCGTGCACGATCACCGCGCCGACCGGGACCTCTCCCGTCTCCGCGGCCAGTCCCGCCTGGCGCAGCGCTTCCTGCATGAAGTGCTCATCGTTCACGGCCTAACCCCTGACCATCCGCCAGGTCACGGCCGCGATCACCGCCGCGATGCCGATCGCCACCCAGATCCAGTCCCAAGCCGACGTCGAGTCCGCCGGGGAGGCCGCGGAGGGCGGGGCGACGGGCGCCGGGGCCGGGGGAGGGACCGAGGTCGCAGGCCTCGGGGTTGCCGCGACCGCGGGTGCGGCGGGGGCCTCGGTGACGGCGAGTCCGACCGACCGCTGGAGCGCCGCGATCGCGTCGGGGAGCGTCGCGTACCGCTTCGACGGCTTCTTTTCGCAGATCCGCTTCAGGACCTTCTCGAGCTCCTCGGAGACGTCGGGGTTGAGGACTCGTGGCGAGGGCAGCGGTTCGTTGATCTGCTTGTTGAGCGTGTCGACGATGCTCTTGCCTTCAAAGGGTTTCTTCCCGGTGAGCATCAGGTAGAGCAGGATCCCCGTCGAGTATAGGTCGGCCGACGCGCCCGCCTGGTCGCCCATCGCCTGCTCGGGCGCCATGTAGGCCGGCGTGCCGACGACGTTCCCCGAGAGAGTGAGGATCGTCTGCGCCTCCGCGTCCTTCGCGAGCCCGAAGTCGATCACCTTCGCGCGCCCGTTGAAACCCAGGAGCACGTTCGCGGGCTTGATGTCCCGGTGGATCACGCCCCGCCCGTGCGCGTGGTGGAGGCCCGAGAGGATGTCGCAGGCAAGCTCGACGGCGTGGCGCGGCGCGAGCCTCTTCTCCTTCACGATGAGGTCGACGAGGGAGCCGCCGTCGAGGTATTCGGAGACGATGTAGATGTACGTGTCCTGCTTCGCCATCTCGTGTTGCCGCACGATGTTGGGGTGCTCGAGTCGACCCGCCGTGTCGGCCTCGCGCTGGAACCGCCCCTGGATGCCGGGCATCCGGCTGAACTCCTCGGTCAGGATCTTGATCGCGACTTTCTCGTGAGTCTGGGGGTGCTCGCCCAGGTAGACCGCGCCCATGCCGCCCTTGGCGATGCGGCGGACGATCGTGTACACGCCGAAGACCCTGCCCTCGAACGGGTCCTTCTTCGCCGCGGGCGCCGCGGCAGGGGAGGGAGCGTTTGCCGGTGCGGGAACGGCGTCCGGGACGAGCGTTGCGGGCGCGGGCTGTAGGCTTTCGTCGATGACGATCTCGAGGTAGGTCATGCACGGCTCGCACTTGTACCGCCGGTTGGCCTGGTAGTCCGGGACGGTGAAGCGGCGCAGGCACTTGGGGCAGCGCAGCGTCGCGGTGGAGCCGTGGGCGATCGCCTTGGCCACCTGGTCGGGTGTCGCCAGTCCCAGGTTCAGGATGACCTTGCCGAGCGAGAGGGCCACGCCCTGCCCCTTGAACGTCTCCTGGAAGTCGAGCGCGGACTTCAGCTTCGGAGCGTCCAGGATTCCGAGCTGGATGAAAACCTCGGGGGCCAGCTGACGATCTTCCATGGGGGAGTCCTGCTGATGATATCGTCGGCGGCGAGTACGCGCAACTATGAACACCATGAACCCCCGCCCCTCTGGTTTTGGATCCGGAAAATTGTCATAATGGGCGGTTTCCGGGGCTGTATGAAATAGGGGAGGGAAGCGGTCCTGGCGATGACGCCGTGACGATGCTTCTCGAGATGGAGCGGTGACGACGCAGATTCAGGAATCCACCGACGGCGGGCAGCAACTGCTCCTGGGCAAGATGCTCCTGGAGCGGGGGCTGATCAGCCCGGACCAGCTGCGCGAGGCACTGGCCGATCGCGCCCGGAGCATGAGCGATGGGACGGCCAAGCCGCTCGGCATCATCCTTGTCGCCAAGGGGTTCCTCTCCGACACCCAGCTGGTCCAGCTCCTCGCCGAGCAGGCCACCCGTCCCGGCAGCTCCAGCTCCGGAAGCGTGCCCGGATTCGCCCCCCTCGCACCGCCGCCCCCGCCCGTGGCCTCGGCCACGCGGCTGGGGAAATACGAGCTCCTGAACGAGCTCGGGCGCGGCGGCATGGGCGTCGTCTACGAGGCGCTCGACACGCAGCTCAACCGGAAGGTGGCGCTCAAGCTCATGCTCACCAACCCGAGCGCCGACGCCAAGGAGGTCTCCCTCGACGAGGAGAGGTTCGTCCAGGAGGCGCAGCTCAGCGCCAAGCTCAAGCATCCCAACATCGTCACCGTCTACGAGGCGGGCGTCCTCGAGGGTCGCCGGTTCCTCGCAATGGAGATGATCGAGGGGCAGGCTTTCTCGGACTGGCGCAAGGAGTCGGGCGCGAGCCTGAAGCAGCAGGTCGAGGTCCTGCGCGACGTCGCGCTTGCGGTCCACCATGCCCACGAGCAGGGCATCCTCCACCGCGACCTCAAGCCGCGAAACGTTCTGGTGGGGGGGAACAACCGCGCGTACGTGACCGATTTCGGCCTCGCCAAGTCGCTCGGCACCGCGAAGGCCTCCCACTCCCTCACCAACTCGGGCGCCGTCGTGGGGACCCCCGCGTACATGAGCCCCGAGCAGGCCCAGGGGAACGAGCGCGTCGACTGGCGCACGGACATCTGGTCGCTCGGCGTGATGCTCTACGAAGTGCTTGCGGGTCGCACGCCCTTCACGGGGGAGTCGCCGATCGAGATCCTGATGAAGGTGGTGAAGGACCCCGTGCCGCCGCCCGCCACCGTCGTGGAGGGCGGCGCGGCGCTCGCGCTCGACCGTGCGGTCGAGAACATCTGCATGAAGGCGCTGGCCAAGCGCGACCGCGACCGGTACGTGACCGCCCGCGCGTTCGCCGAGGACCTCACGCGCTGGCTCAACGGCGAGCAGGTCCGCGTGAACGCGCCCAAGGTGACGAAGAGCCCCCGCTCGTGGGTCTACATCATCGGTGCGGCGGCGGGGGTGCTCCTGGTCACGGGCGTCGTGTGGTTCATGATGTCCCGGCCCTCCGCCGAGGCGGACCTCGTGCAGGCCCGCCGTGCCATGCAGGCGGAGAACTACATGGACGCCGCCGCGTTCTACGGGGTCGCGCTCCGGATCGATCCGAAGAACGCCGAGGCTCTCGAGGGGGCGCGCCGCGCCCGCGAGCTGGACGCGGACAAGAAGGAGAAGCAGCTCCGCCAGCAGAGCGAGGACTCCGGGCGCGCCGTGCTGGATGCCCGCCAGAAGGCCGACGAGCTGGCCGAGCTCACGAAGAGGGCAAAGACCGAGGAGGAGCGCAAGGAGCGGGAGAGGCAAAAGGCGCTCGCCGACGAGAAGGTCCTGCTGGCGGAGGCCAACAAGGCCAAGGCCGACGATGAGCTCAAGAAGACGCTGAAGATCAAGGGAACCCTCCCGGCCGTCGTGAAGCCGGGGGACCCGTGGAGCGGGGCCGTCAGCCTCCTGTCCCTCCTGGAGATGCCCCGGAGCATCGTGTGGGGGACGTGGAGCGGGCAGGAGACCCTCGTCTCCGACCGCGAGGGCTTCGCCCGCGTGGAGATCGCCTACGAGCCGCCGGAAGAGTACGACGCCCGGATGATCTTCACCCGTCTCTCGGGCGCGGGCGAGGTTAGCATGATCCTTCCCACGCGGGGCGGGAAGTCGTTCTCGATCGATCTCGGCGCGTGGAAGAACACCTCGAACGGGTTCCAGTCGTTCAAGGGGCTGCGCGGTCCCGATCACGCGGCCGCGGTCCGCTCCGCGCGCGCCCTCGACAACCAGCATCTCTACACGCTGGAGGTCCAGGTCCGGAAGGACGGGGTGCAGGCGAGGCTGGACGGCCAGCCGCTTCTCCCGGCCAAGGTCGAGTTGGCCGACCTTACCCTTGACGCCTGCTGGTCGCTGCGAACGCCCGGGTGCTTCGGCCTGGGTGCCAACGAGTCGCGGGTGGTCTTCCAGAGGTTCGATCTCCTGGAGGGGTCGTCGAAAGGGCGCCCGGGGATGCTGCCGCCGCTCGCGGCGTTCAAGCCGGCTCCCGTGAACGTGGCCGCGCTCAAGCCCGGCCTCGTGGGCGTCTACTTCCAGGGGACCAATTTCGAAGTTCCCGTGCTGTCGCAGGTCGATCCCGCGCCGCTCTTTTCGTGGAACGAGGGGCCGGCGTGGAAGGGTGGCCCGGTCGACGCGTTCTCGGTGCGGTGGACCGGGTACCTCAACATCCCGAAGGCGGGGCAGTACTCCTTCACGCTCAAGAGCGACGATGGTGCGCGGCTCTTCATCGACGATTCCCAGGTCCTCTCCAACTGGAAGGTGAACTCGGCGGTCGCGCGGTCGAGCTTCCTCTCCTTCGAGGAGGGATACCACAGGATCGACGTGGAGTATTTCGAGGACACCTGGCAGGCGTCGATCGAGCTCGCGTGGACCGAATCGGCGGACATGGCGCCCGTGCCGGTGCCCGCGCGGCTCTTCCACCACGACGGGTCCTCGTTCAAGCCGATGCCCCCGGCGCGAACCCCGGAGCTGATCGCGACGCTGCCGGCCCACGGCAACAGCGTGACGGCCGGGGCATTCAGCCCCGACGGCCGGTTTCTCGCCACGGTGAGCGAGGACCACAAGGCGAAGCTGTGGAACGTCGCCAGCCGGCGCGAGATGTTCGCGATGCCCGGCCACACCAAGGGAATCCTCTGCGTGGCATTCAGCCCCGACGGGAAGACGATGGTCACGGGCGCCGCGGACCGGCGCATCCGGCTCTGGGAGGCGGCGACGGGTCTGGAGATCAAGGTGCTGGAAGGGCACGCCGATTTCGTGGTGGGCCTCGCCTTCAGCCCGGACGGGAAAACGCTCGCCTCCTCCGGCGCGGACCGGACCATCCGGCTGTGGGACACGGAGACGTGGAACCCCACGCGGACGCTCCAGGGTCACGCGGGGAGCGTCGAGGGCATCGCGTTCAGCCCGGACGGGAGGACGCTCGCGTCGTGCAGCGTCGACCATACGATCCGGCTGTGGGACCTCGCGGCGGGGGGCGACGGGCGCTTGGTGACGGGCCACGCCGACTCGGTCCAGGCGGTGGCGTTCAGCCCCGACGGGTCCGCGCTGGCGTCCGCCGGCTGGGACGGGCTCGTCAAGATCTGGGACCCGGCGACGGGACAGGCCCGGATGACGCTCGTCGGCCACACGGGCGAGGTGATGGCGGTGGCGTTCAGCCCCGACGGAAAGCTGCTGGCCTCGGGGGGAAGCGACTGCATGGTGCGCCTCTGGGACCCGGCGTCGGGCCGGGAAGTGCGGGTGCTCCCCGGTCATACCGCGCGCGTGCTGGGCGTCTCGTTCGCAAGGGAAGGCCGGCTGTTCGTGTCGGTGGGCTTCGACACGACGGCGCGGCTCTGGGACCTCAAGTCCTGGTGAGCGTGGGGCCGCCCGCCCGCGCGCGCCGACCGTTCTCCGTGGAGTGATGGGCGTTCAGGGTATCGGCCAACGTAGGAGAGCGCCGTGAAAAGCGGAGGGACCGAGCGGAGGAAGTACCCGCGCTCCCGCCCCGAACCGGGCCTGTCCCTCCGGTGCACGAGCCCCGAGGCCGCGGGGAGCGACAACCTGGTCGCGAAGATCATCGACGTGAGCGCCATCGGCGCCTGTGTGCAGACCACGGGCCGGCTCCGCGAGGGCATGCCGCTCCAAGTGGAGATGACGCTCCCCGGTCCCAGGGGCGGCCGCTACTCGACGCGCGGCACGGTTCGGTGGGCCACGAGCCTGGAGTCCAAGGGGGAGCAGGCTTCCGCCTGTGGCATCGAATTTGAGACGGTGATCGAGCCGCTGGCGACCCGCGGCGGCGACTCCGCGCTCCTGGACATCTTCCTCACGATGCGCGTCGCGGTGGCGCAGCTGCGGCTCTACCCGAAGGAGAGCCCCCAGGTGCTCAAGGTGGTCACCGACACGTACCACTCCATCCACTCGTTCCACGACAGCGCCCCGACGCTGACGATGTCGAAGACGCCCAAGGGCCTGCTCATCAACGGCCGCCCGCTGGGAATCCAGGGCACGGTGGCCGATTCTCTGGAGAGCGCGATGCTGGTGCTCCTGGAGGACTCGCAGATCAAGAGTGTCAGCTTCAAGAAGGGTCTCACGCTCGACGAGCTCATCACCTTTCTCCACGCCCTCACGAAGAAGTTCTGGGACGTGAAGGACGGCAAGGAGATCAACAAGCGCCTCCGCGACGAGCGCGTGCTCCAGATCTCGGTCGACGAGGTCACGTACGTGGCGCTCGGCGAGGGCGACATCGTCATCGAGGACGCCGCGCGGAAGATCGCGGGCGGCCAGTCGGAGCTCGCGCGGCTCCTGGGGAACATGGACCAGCTGATCGACACCGCGGCCCAGGAGGGGATGGGCGCCGAGGAGCGGCTCCACATCATGAAGAAGCTGCTCGACCAGGACCCCAACCTCCTCAAGCAGATCGCCGAGGGGGTGGCCCCGGAGCCGGACGGCGGGAAGGAGAAGGTCGAGGGCGGCACGGTGGGCGCCACGAACCGGGAGGAGGGCGTCCTCTACTTCGAGCAGGCCCGCAACGCGATGGGCGAGGTGACGCGGCTCCTCCGCGATTCGCCCCCGTCGTGCCACGATCCGCTCCGTCGCATCGGCAAGATCCTCCTCGACTCGTTCCGGCACAATCCGCAATTGATGGCCATGATGGGCGCGCTCCTCTCCGAGCAGGCGTCGCAGGCGACGTCGGTCGCCGCGGCGCCCGCGGGCGAGCCGCCCGCCGTGAGTCGCGCGTCGAGCCTCCTGGCGATGCCGGACGAGGAGCGGATCGCCGCGCTGGCCCAGGAGGGCGGGGCGCTGCTCGACGAGCTCTCCGCCCTCGAGCGCCCGGACCTGATCCAGACGCTCCTGGAGTCCCTCTCCACGTACCTGGGCGACCGCTCGTCCAAGCGCCGCCTCTCCGCGTGCCGCGCGCTCGGCGGGCTGCGCCGCGCGTACGAGAAGAACGCGCCCGACGAGATGCTCCACGCCCTCGAGATCGGCGTCCGCTCGGCGCTCGACCAGGAGCGCGACCAGAACGTCTATCCCGCGCTGGCCGACGTGGCCGGCTTCCTGGCCGACCTCCGGATCCGCCGCGGCGGGCTCGACCGCGGCCGGGAGATCCTGGACCTCCTCCACAAGCACTACAAGATCAAGGACCCGGGATTCGGCAAGCGGGGCGAGCTGGCCTACGTCGCGCTGGAGCGCCTGGCCGCGGGGAGCGGCCTGTCGTCGATCTCCGCCAAGGTCCGCGGGGGCGATCCGGAGGCGATTCGGATCCTGGAGGCGCTGGGCGCGGCGGCGACGCGGTTCCTGATCGGCGAGATCAAGGGAGCGGAGACGCAGGCCGAGCGGATGAACCTCGCGGGCTTCATCGCGCGGGCGGGTCCCGGCGCGGCCACCGTGCTCCTGGACGAAATCGCCAAGACGACCGTCCCCTCGGACGTGCTGCGCCTGATCGAGGTGCTTCCGCACGCGATGCCGGTGGACATGGCGGAGATGGCCATGGGGGGCCTGCTGCGTCACCCGGCCGTGGCGGTGCGGAAGCGTACGGCGATCATGGTGACCGAGCAGTCGTACCCCCGCGCCGGCGCCGCGCTCATGGATGCGTTCTCGACGGAGACGGACCTGCCGACGCGGCTCGTCTTCGTGGACTGCCTGGGCCGTCTGCGCCACAAGTCGGCCATCGACATGCTCGCCGAGACGATCGACTCGCGCAACCACACCGACGAGCTGAGGGCCGCGTCGTGCCTGGCGCTGGGGCGGATCGGCGACCCGCGCGCGGTGCCCCCGCTGGCCAAGCTGGTCTCCAGGGGCGACAAGGGGCTGACGAAAATGTTCGTGAAGACCCCGGGGTCGGTCCGGGCGGCCGCGGTGCGGGCGCTCGCGCTCTTCCCCGCGAATCCGGACGCCCGCACCGCGATCCGGAGGGCGCAGGAGGACGGCGACACGGTGGTCCGGTCGGCCGCCAACCAGGCGCGCTACGCGCCCCTCTTCGAGGCGTTCGGCGATCTCGCGCAGGGCGTCGTCATGATTTCGAACGCCGCGGACCTGGGCGGGGAGGCGGTGAAGGCGGGAGGAACGCTCTCGGAGATCCCCTTTGAGCCGCTCTGCCGGAAGATCGGGGCCGGCGAAAATCTGGGCCTGCTCAACGTGAACTTCGGCGGCCCGGTCGGCCGGATCTACTTCGACGCCGGGCTCGTGATCGCGGTGGAGTACGAGGGCCGGCGCGACCAGGAGGCGTTCACCGCGATGCTGGTCCGTCGCGAGGGCCACTTCCTCTTCCTGCCGGGCGTGGGCGCCCCCGACCGGCGCATCCTGGCGCCGATCGAGGCCCTCTTCGAGGAGGCCCAGCGCCTCCGCTCCTCGGGCGGCCGGGGAAGCGGGAGCAGCGGCGGCTCGGACACGGTGAGGCCGTCGCGATAAAATTCACGCGAATTGGAATGGCGGAGAGGGAGGGATTCGAACCCTCGGTACCCTTGCGAGTACACACGCTTTCCAAGCGTGCCCGTTCGACCGCTCCGGCACCTCTCCACGGCGCGGCGGATCGGGATTCTAGCAATAGACAGTGCCGGTGTCACGGGGTAGGATGCGCCCATGCCCCCGCTTCCCGCGTTCCGGCACACGCTGAAGATCGTCCCGTTCAAGCACGAGGAGAAGGACGTCTTCAGGGTCCAGGACCAGGCCGAGGGCCTCTTCGAGCATCAAGTCCTCCTCCCGCCCGTCGCGTTCGTCGTGGCCACGTACCTCGACGGGAGGCGGGGGGCGGAGGAGGTCCGCCAGGCCATCGTCGGGCAGTTTCCCGAGGCCGAACTCACCGCGGAGAACGTCGAGGAAATCGCTCGCGACCTGGACGAGCACCTGCTTCTTGAATCGGACCGCGCCGGGGAGCGGCGTCGCGAGATCCGGGAGACGTGGCTCCAGGTGCCGGCGCGCGCGGCGCGCTTCGTCCCGGGCACGAGGGAGGAGGTGCAGGCGGAGGTCGACGGCTACTACGCGGCGGAGGCGGGCGCGGGGAGGGCCGGGGGGCGGAAGGAGACGCCGATCTCGGGGATCCTGGCGCCGCACATCGACTTCCACCGCGGCGGGACCTGCTACACGCACGCGTACCGCGAGCTCGCCGAGCGGAGCGACGCGGACGTGTACGTCGTCCTGGGTGTCGCCCACATGTCCCCTCCCAACCCGTTCGTGGTGACGCGCAAGAGTTACGACACCGCGCTCGGCCCCGTCGAGACCGACGCGGAGGTCGTGGCCGCGCTCGAGAAGCGGGTGGGGAGGAGGATCTTCGACTTCGAGTGGCTGCACGGCTCGGAGCATTCGGCGGAGTTCCAGGCGGTCTTCCTCCGGCACGCGCGGCCATCGGCGAAGTTCACGGTGGTGCCGATCCTGGCGAGCGCGTTCGTCCAGTGGTGCGGGGACGCGAGCCCGTCCACCGAGCCCGAGATCGAGGAATTCCTGGAGGCGCTCGCGGAATCCGTCCGGGGGCGGAAGGTCTGCTTCGTGGCGGGGGTGGACTTCGCGCACGTGGGGCCGGTCTTCGGCGACGACGTGAAGATTGACCAGAAGCTCGTCGAGTGGATGATGTCCGGCGACACGCGGAGCCTGCAGACGATCCTGGAAGGGAACCCCGAGGCGTTCTGGAACTCGATCATGTCCGACGGCGACCGGCGGCACGTGTGCGGTTCGTCGGCGACCTACGCGACGCTGCGGCTGCTGGGCGACGTGGACGGCAAGGTCCACAAGTACGGCTTCGCCCCCGACCCGGCGGGGGGCCTGGTGAGTTTCGCGAGCATGTCCTTCCAGTCGCGTTCGAGGATCGTGCTGCCGTAGGGCGGGTTGACTTCGGGAATCCCATGGAACTTTCGGAGGACCCTCGGCGAGGCGAGGCGTGATGGCGGAGAGGGTGGGATTCGAACCCACGGTCCCCTTGCGGAGACACTCGCTTTCGAGGCGAGCCCGATCGGCCGCTCTGGCACCTCTCCCTGAGATCGCGAGCGGACGATATTATAATGACAGGGTCCGCGTTGGCCAGCGGTTTCGGGCGCGTGGCGGAACTGGCATACGCGCTGGATTTAGGATCCAGTCCTGCAAGGGATGGGGGTTCGACTCCCCCCGCGCCCACCACCCTCCGATCGCCGGAGCGAAGCGGAGGCAAGAGCAGAGGCTGTCTCCCCGGACCTCCCCCCCAAAAAAAGGATGAGCGAAGGGGGACCCACGGCGAGCTTCGGGTGACAAGCCACCTCGAGTCGGACTTAATTTGTCTAGGGGGTCCTCGCTCGCCGCGGGCGTCAACCTTCCACTCGGGCTTCAGCTACCCCTGCTTGCCCTCGAGGTCGATCAGCGTGTCGATGCGCTGCTGGACGCCGCGAAGGTATTCCAGGGCCTCGGCGCGGTCGTTCGCGAGGAGCTCGATCACGAGGTTCGAGCGGATGTCGTCCACCGCGATGACGCTGAGCAGCGGCTCGGCGCCCGCGGGATTCGCCTCCCGGCACGCCGCCTCAAGCGTCGGTAGCGCGGCGCCGAAGGCCGGCCGGACCGTCTCGAGGCGCTGGAGGAGCTCCTTCCGGAGCTGGTCGTAGAGCGCGCTGTTGGCCGATCCGTGGGCGCGCACGGCGTCGATCGCGAGCTGCCTCATTGCCGCCTCGTCCGCCAGGATCGCCCGCGCGAACTCGAAGACCGGGTGCTGGTCGCGGAGGCCGGGGAAAACCTGCCTCGGGATCTCCGCCAGCCGGAGCGCGTCCAGGGCCATGCCGACCGCCTCGAGGAGCTGGTCCTCCGCGGAGTCGACGATCACGATCGCCTCCTTCGCCTCCTCCTGCATCGCGGAGAGGATCTCGTGGCGCCGCCGGCGCATGTACTCGAGGCCGCTCTCGATGAGGCCGGCCTGGCAGTCGGCGAGAAAATGCCGCGCCTCGGCGTCGAGGCACATGGCGATGCGGACGGTGATCTGGACGATCTGCTGGCGGCGCTCCGGGAGCGCGAGCACCGAGGCCACCGCGTCGAGCGCCTCCGCCCGGTTCCGGATGTAGATCACGGCCCCGCCTCCTGCTGGGCGGTGAGGATGAGGTTCATCCGCAGCCGGACCTCGCCCAGGTACTCCAGGAGCGCGGAGCCCGTCGTGGCCATCCGGTTGAGCGTCCCCCGCGCGCGCTCCTCGCTCATCGCGATGAACGTGAAGAGGAGCTCGGGGTCGTTCGCCGAGGGATGCGCGTCGCCTCGCTTCGAGAGTTCCTTCATGTAGTGCAGGCAGGCCTGACGGATCGACTCCGCCCACTCGGGCCACCACGGCTTCTTCTCCTCGATGCGCTCGAGGACTTTCTTCTCGAGCGGGGCGTGCTCGGGTTTTCCGCGACGGCGCAGGCCGGCCTCGACGACCTCGCGCGTGTAGCTCTGGTTCTCGTGGATGAAGCGCGCGACCTCCCACCTCGGGTGCTTCGCCCCGACGCCGGGGAAGACATCGACGAGGATCTGCGCCATCCGGAGCAGATCGAGCGCCGTGCCGACCTCGTGGAGCAGCGTGTCCTTCTGGACATCGAGGCCCGGCGCCCGCCGGCGGATCTTCGTCTCGGTGAGTTTCGCCATCGCCTCCTCGCGGCGCTTGCGGAGGGCGTCGAGCCCGCCCGAGAGGATCGCGGCCTGGACGTCGAGCATGAACGAGCGGGCGTCGGGATCAAGGCACATCGCGACCTGGACGGTCGCCTGGACGATCTGCTGGGGTCGGCCGGGGATCTCGAGGATGGCCGACATGGCCCCCATCGCCTCGTCCCTCGAGCGGATGTACATGGCCCGCATGATACCACGCGGGCCACGGGGCGGGGAAGGCTCCGTGACCTACGCGACCTGGCGGAACCCCGGCGGCTCGTGCGGCGAATCGGTCTCGAGGGAGCGGACGGCCGAGGCCACGTCGCGGAGGAGGGCCACCTGGAGGAGGACGGCGGTGGGATCGCCATCGATCGCCCGGAGCATCTCGGTCGCCCGTTCGTCCGAGGTGGCGAAGAGTTCGAAGAGTTCGTCCGACTCCGGATGGAGGCGGTCCGTTTCAGTCCTGCCCGCGGACCTCAGGGCGTCCAGGCACGCGGTGCGGATCGCACCCGCCCGGTCCATCCAGGGCTGGTGGAGCGAGAGGACCATCTCGCGGACGGCGGTCTCGGAGGCGGCCAGGGCGGCGGCGTCCCCGCGCGACCGGATCGCCGACTCGACGAAGCCCCGCACCCCCGCCTCGTTGACGAGGATGGCCCGGGCGACGCGCCAGCGCTCCTCGCGGAGGTCGGGGAGCACCTGGCGGACCACGTCGGCGAAGCGGAGGGCGTCGATCGCGCCGGCGACCGACTCGAAGAGGCGGTCCTCCCGCGGGTCGAGGACGACGAGGGGCTCGGCCTCTTCAAGGGCGACGCGGCGCTTGCGCCGGAGGGTCTCGAGGCCGTCGTGGACCAGGAGGTCCTGGCAGTCCACGAGGAAGGCGCGCGGCTCCACGTCCAGGCAGAGCATGATCTGGACGGTGGAACGGATCAACTGGTCGCGCCGTTCGGGAAGGTCCAGGATCCCGGCCAGCGCGTCCATGGCCTCGTGGATGGTCCTGAGATACATGGCAAACCCCCCGGCGTACGACCCGGGTGTAGTCTATACCCATTAAGCATGCATGTCAAGCGTATTCGATGGGCGATGGGGCGGGGATGCGGGAGGGGGCGGATTAGGGGCGGGCGGGATAGGGGGGCAGCGAGCGGTCGACCTGGAGGCTCTGGAGGGAACGGAGGATGCGCCGGGGGTCCAGGAGCAGCTGCTCCCAGCACGGACGGCACGCGGGATGGTCCCCCCGGTCGAGACGCACGTAGCAGTCGTCGTACGTCGTGGGCTTCTTGCACAGCTGGCACGTCTTGCCCATATGGGGGGTCATCTTAGCTCGGGCGTTCGGGAAATCTAGAAGAATCGCCGGGAGCCGCCTCTGAAAACCTGCCGGCGGGGCGTATACTTTGGAAGAGGACGGACGGAGAAATCCATGAAGCGGTTGGGATGGACACTGGCCTTGGCGTCGCTCGTCGCGGTCACCGCGGACGCGCGCGTTGTGCCCGTTGAAAAGGGCGATGCGAGAAAGGCGAAGGCCTACCTGCGCGAGGTCAAGAAGCACCTCCTCGAGTCGTACATCGACCGGGAGAAGATGAAGGATGACCGCCTCGTCGCGGCGGCGCTGAAGGCGATGGTCGCCGCGATGGCCCACCCGGATTTCGCGAAGCTCGAGGCCGGGACGCGGGACGCCGTCAAGGCGGCCGTCCGGGAATCCGAGACGATCGACGCGGCGATCGATGCGGTGAGCGAGAAGGCCCCGGGCGTGGACCTGGTCGCCCTGTCGGACCACGCCGCGCAGGCCATGGTGCGGCAGACGGGCGACCCGTTCTCCCGTATCCTGACCGGGGACGACATGTCCAAGCTGCTCAAGATGATCGGAGGCGGCGGCCGGGACGATTCCGCGGGCGTCGCGGTGCAGCACGAGGGGGATCGCGCGAGCGTGATGTATATCCAGTACGGCTATCCCGCGTACGAAGACGGGCTCGAGATGGGCGACGAAGTGCTCGAGATCCGCGGGAGGAAGGTCTCGGCGATCCGACCGGAGGAGGTGAACGACCTCCTCAAGCTGCCCCCGGGCGACACGCTCGAGCTGAAAGTCCGCCGTTTCGAGCGGGAGTATCTATTCAAGATCGCCGCCCGGAAAACGGCCGTGAAGGACGTCCGGTTCCAGAGTCTCGGACAGGGCGTGGGATACCTGGGGATGACAATCTTCGACAACTCTCTCGTGAAGGAGGTGAAGGCGGCGCTCAAGGAACTCGCCCGGGAGGGGATGAAGGGCCTGATCCTCGACCTCCGCCACAACCCGGGGGGAGCGCTTCCGGCCGCGACGGGCGTGGCCGACCAGTTCCTCCCCCAGGGGCTCACGATCGCGAAGACCGTCTCGCACTACAAGCCGAGCTTCGGAGGCCTCACGATCCCCGGCTTCGGCGGCGACGTGGAGTTCAAGACGAAGGTGCTCACCGCGTTCGAGGAAATGCCGATGATCTGCCTGATCAACGGCGCTTCGGCCTCGGCCAGCGAGCTTCTCGCGGGGGCGTTGCAGGACCACAAGCGCGCCGTCCTCATCGGCGAGAAGACGTACGGGAAGGGCGTGGGCCAGACGCCCATCCCGCTCAGCTCGATGCTCATGCAGCGCTACCTCTACCTCACCGTCATGCGCTACACGACGCCGTTTGGCCACGAGGTGGATCACAAGGGCATCTCGCCCGACATCGTCTGTCCCGAGGACCGTCGGGATGCCGCGACTTTCGATGCGGTCTGGACGCTTCGCCACTCGGGGGCGATCGGACAATACATCAAGAACTACCCGAATCCGGCGACGCGCCGGCTCGCCCAATCGGACCGGTTCGAGACGAAGGAATACCCGGCTTTCGATGAATTCTACGCCGGGCTCAAGACCGGGCTGAGCCGCGACGTCATCCGCGAGGAGATCCGCCGGTCCCTTCGGCGGATCGCGGAAGACGAGGGGGTCGTCTGGGTCTGCGATCTCGAAACGGACCGCGTCCTGCAGCGCGGTCTTGTCGAGCTCCTCGACCTTCTCGAGAAAGAGAAATAGCCGAAGGCGCGCTTGACAGGCCCGCGGGGCCGGGGTAGCCTCGAACCTCATGCTGGCGGTGGCGGTCCTTCTTTCCCTCCAGGACAATCCCTTTGCGCCCGCGGATTTCGAGAAGCATGTCCGTTTCCTCGCTTCGACCGAGATGAAGGGCCGCGATCTCGGCACGGCCGAGGGGAGGAAGGCGGCGCAGTACGTGGCCGACCGCTTCAAGGAGTTGGGGCTCAAGCCGGGCGGCAAGGATGGCTACTTCCACGGCTTCACGGCCCGGAACCTGGAAGGACGGAACGTGGTCGGCCTCCTCGAGGGGGAGAGCGCCGCCGAGTTCCTGGTCGTCGCCGCCCACCACGACGGCCGGGGGGTGGTCGAGGGGAAGATCCAGCCGGGCGCCGACGATAATGCCTCCGGGGTCGCGATGGTCCTCGAGCTCGCCCGCTCGTTCCAGGGGACGAAGCCCCGCCGGTCGATCCTTTTCATCTCGTTCGACGGGGAGGAGAAGGGGCTCCTGGGATCCCGCGAGTTCGTGAAGTCCGGTCTTTATGACCCGGCGTCCATCGCCGCGATGTTCGTCTTCGACCTGATCGGCGGCGACTTCTTCCCGTGGGAGAAGAGCCGCATCTACGCGCTGGGGTCGGAGTACAGCGCGGAGTTGTTCGACCGCGTCGGAAGGCTCGCCGGGGCGTCAAAGGATCTCGAGGTCGTCCGCTCGGGGGTGACCCTCCTCGAGCCCTTTGAAGGGATGGCCAGGAGCGACTACCAGGCCTTTCGATCCAAAGAGGTGCCGTTCGTGTTCTTCTCGAGCGGCACTCCGTGGTACTACCACACCGAGCACGACACGATCGACGTCATCAACCTTGAGAAGATGGTGAAGGCGGCCCGCTTCGTCCGCGGGGTGATCGTGGAGACGGCCCGGGACGAGAAGCGCCCGGTGTTCCGCGCGGCCGTGCGCGTCGAGGGGGATGCCGCGAACCTCCTTCGGACCCTGCGCGTCGTGCTGAATCGCCAGGAGGAGCTCAAGCTCACCGCCAAGCAGCGCGAGGCGGTCGTCAATTCCCTTTCGGATCTTGGCGGGGAGAGCCCCGACGTCAAGAAGCTCCAGCAAGCCGCGGTCGTCCTGTTCAACGTCGCCCGTTCCCAGGGGAAGCCATGATCGCGTACATCGAAGACCTGAAGGGGCACGTGGGACGGGAGGTGACCGTCCGCGGCTGGGTGTACCACAAGCGGGTCAAGGGGAAGATCGCATTCGTCATGGTCCGCGACGGGTCGGGCGTCGTCCAGTGTGTCGCGGTCAAGGGGGAGATCGGTGACGCGATGTTCGCGGCCTGCGACCACGTGCCGCAGGAGAGTTCCGTGATCGTGACCGGGACGGTTCGCGCGGACGAGCGCTCTCCGGGCGGCGTCGAGATGGGGCTCAAGGACCTCCAGGTCGTCTCCGAGTCCGCGCCGAACTATCCCATCCAGATCCAGGACGTCGCGCCAGAGGTCGGCTTCCTGATGCAGAATCGCCACCTCTGGCTCCGCTCCCGGAAGCAGGCGGCGCTCCTGCGAGTGCGCGCGGAGGTCATCCGCGCGATCCGTGACTTCTTCGACTCCCGCGGTTTCGTGTGCGTCGACTCCCCGATCCTTACGCCGGCGGCGTGCGAGGGGACCTCGACGCTTTTCCCGGTCGACTACTTTGACGAAAAGGCGTTCCTCACGCAGAGCGGGCAGCTCTACGCGGAGGCGGCGGCCCTGGCCCTGGGGAGAGTCTATTGCTTCGGCCCGACGTTCCGCGCCGAGAA
The DNA here is from genome assembly GCA_041482015.1 of Planctomycetota bacterium. GTDB lineage: Bacteria > Planctomycetota > MHYJ01 > MHYJ01 > JACPRB01 > JACQFK01. Next base: position 19,652 of record JBGPCZ010000069.1, read on the forward strand.
GTCGAAGACGCGGAAGCACCTGACGGAGTTCTGGATGGTGGAGCCGGAGGTGGCGTATCTCGAGCTCGACGGCCTGATGGAGCTCGCGGAGCAGTTCATCTCGTCGATCGTGGCGAGGTGTCTCGACAAGCGGAAGGAGGAGCTCAAGGTTCTCGGACGGGACACGACGAAGCTCGAGAAGGTCCTTCCGCCGTTTCACCGCCTCCATTACAACGACGCGGTCAAGAAGGTGAACGCGGCGGGGGTGGAGATGCCTTGGGGCGACGACTTTGGTGCCCCACAGGAAGAGGCCGTGGCCGCCGGGTTGGACCGCCCCGTGATGGTCCACCGGTATCCCGCCGAGATCAAGGCCTTCTACATGCAGCCGGACCCGGTCGATCCGAAGCACGCTCTCTGCGTCGACGTGATCGCCCCGGACGGCTACGGGGAGCTCATCGGCGGCTCGCAGCGCATCCACGACTTCAAGCTGCTCGAGGAACGGCTCCTCCAGCACAAGCTTCCACGCGAGCCGTTCGAGTGGTACCTCGACTTGCGGAAATACGGGAGCGTCCCGCACTCGGGATTCGGGCTCGGGGTGGAGCGCACGGTCGCGTGGATCGCCGGCACCGACCACATCCGCGAGTGCATCCCGTTCCCCCGGATGCTCTACAAGATCTACCCATGAATCTCCTGCTCGCCCTCGTGCTGCTTGCCCAGGCCGACGAGAAGGCGGACCTCGTCCTGAAGAACGGCGTGTTCTTCCGCGCGGAGGGCGTGGCCATCAGGGGCCAGAAGATCCTCGCGACGAAGGACGTCGAGAAGCATGTCGGACCGCAGACGCGGGTCGTGGACCTCGCCGGGAAATTTGTCTGCCCGGGCTTCAACGACGCGCATATCCACTTCGGGGGCGGCGGGAAGAGCCTGGTCGGCCTGAACCTCGGCGGCCTGGGCCTGGAGCAGATCCGGGAGAAGATCGGCGAGGCGTGCAAGCAGGCGGCCGCGGGGGAGTGGGTGTACGGGCGGGGCTGGGACCACACCCGCTGGCCCGGCGAGAAGTACCCCACTCGGAAGGATCTCGATTCCGCCTCCGGGAACGTGCCGGTCGTGCTGACGCGCGTCGACGGTCATGTCGTCTGGGTGAACTCGAAGGCCCTGGAGCTTTCGGGGATCACGAAGGGGACGCCGAACCCGGCGGACGGCGAGATCCTGAAGGAGAGCGGGGAGCCCACTGGAATCCTCCAGGAAGGGGCGGTCGCCCTTCTCAAGCGCGGGAAGGGCGCGAAGGTGGGCAAGCCGGGAAGCCCCATCGATTCCGCCCTGGAAGAGGCGCGGCGGCTCGGGATCACGTCGATCCAGACGGGCGGCGATTACATCGAAACGTATCTCCGACTCTACACCGAGGGGTCGCTCACGGTGCGCGTGTACGTGTGGGGCATCCTGGGGAGCGATCCCTCGAGGTGGGTGGATTTCAAAACGAAGTACGCGAACCATCCCCAGGTCCGGCAGGGCTGCCTCAAGGGGTTCGCCGACGGGACGATGGGCTCCGGCACGGCGCTTTTCTTCGAGCCCTACGCGGACGAACCGACGAAGACGGGGATCGCCCAGTGGACCCAGGAGGACCTCGACGCCGCGATCGCGGCGGCAGACAAGGCAGGGCTCCAGGTCGCGATCCACGCGATCGGGGACCGCGGGATCGCGATGACCGTCGACGCGTACGAGCGAGCCCGGAAGGCGAACGGGGCCCGGGATTCGCGCCACCGGATCGAGCACCTGCAGGTGATCCGTCGCAGCGATATCCCGCGGATGAAGGACCTGGGCCTCGTCGCCTCCGTCGAGCCGTGCCACGTCACGAACGACCAGCGGTGGGCCGAGAAGCGGGTGGGTCGCAAGCGGAGCGAAGAGGGCGGCTACCTGTGGAAGTCCTTCGTCGACGCGGGCGTGCCGCTGGCGATCGGCACCGACTGGCCGGTCGAGCCGCCCGACCCGATGGCGAATCTCTACGCGGCGGTGACGCGCCAGACGCTCGAGGGAACGCCGGAGGGCGGCTGGTTCCCCAAGGAGCGTCTCACGATCGAGCAGGCGATAGAGTTTTACACGCTGGGCTCGGCCTACGCCGAGTTCGCCGAGAAGGAAAAGGGGTCGCTGGAACCGGGAAAATGGGCGGACATCGTGGTTCTCGACACCAACCTCCTGAAGGCGACGCCCCGGGAGATCCTGAAGGCGCGGGTCGTGGCTACGATCTTCAACGGGAAGATTGTCCATGGCGAGCTGCGATAGGAAGTTTCGCTTTAAAGCGAACTTTCAGCTCGGCGGGCCAAAGGTCCGGCGTTCGTGAACGTTCAAGGAATCTACATCCACGTTCCCTTCTGCCGGAAGCGGTGTCCCTACTGCGCCTTCGTGCTGATCGAGTCCGACGGATCGCTTCATGACCGGTTCGTCGGGAAGGTCTGCCGCGAGATCGAATCGGCCGATCCGGGGGCGCGAACGATTTACTTCGGTGGGGGCACTCCTTCGCTCCTTTCCGCGGAGCAGCTCGGGCGGATGATCCGCGTCGTGGGAGGGACCCCTGAAGAGATCACGGTCGAATGCAACCCCGAGGGTCTGCATCTCGAGGGCCTCCGGGACCTCGGAGTCAACCGGATCACCCTCGGGATCCAGGCGCTGGACGACGGTCTCCTTCGATTCCTCGGTCGTGAGCACGATGCCGAAGGGGCGCGGCGCGCCTGGCGCGAGGCGAGCCGGCACTTCGAGAACGTCTGCGTGGACCTGATCTTCGGGGTCCCCGGCCAGACGATCGAGGGGTGGCGGAAGACCCTCGCGGAGATCCGCTCGTGGAGGCCCGCCCACGTCTCGCTTTACGGTCTCACCTATGAGAACGGGACGCCCTTCGAGAAGATCCGCGATCGGCTGCCCGAGGAGACGGAGCGGTCCATGTACGAGGCCGCGATGGACGCGCTCGCGGAGTACCACCACTACGAGATCTCGAACTTCGCGCTCTCCGGATTCGAGTCGAAGCACAACCGTTCGTACTGGGAAGGGCGGCCCTACCTGGGTTTCGGCCCCGGTGCCCACAGTTACGATGGCCGTACGCGCTGGCAGAACATCGCGAACGTCCGGGAGTGGCTGGACCGGGATGAGGTCGTGCTCTCCCGCGAGACCCTGACTCCGGAGCAGGTGAGGATCGAACGGCTGCTCTTGGGCCTTCGACAGGACGTCGGAGTGGAGCTCGAGACGATCCCGGCGGGGCTGGAAAACTTCCTCGAGCGGGTCGACGGACGCGTGCGCCTGACGCGCGCCGGCCGCTGCGTGGCCGACAGCGTGATCGCGAAGCTCGTCTAGAAGAGCTCCTTCACCGGCTCGCCCCCCTCCAGGATTTTCATCGGGCGGCCGCCGCCCGACGTGTACTGCTTCTCCGGGTTGACCCCGAAGACGCGGTAGATCGTGGCGAACAGGTCGGCCACCGTGACCGGGCGATCCGCCACCTCGGTGCCGGTGGGGTTGGTTGCTCCGACGACGCGGCCGCCGGCGATGCCGCCGCCCCCGAGGCACGCGCACCAGTTCCGCGTCCAGTGGTCGCGGCCCCTGGCCGCATTGATCCTCGGCGTCCGACCGAACTCGCTCATGAGGAGGACGAGCGTGTCGGAGAGCAGCCCGCTTTTCCCGAGGTCGTCCAGGAGCGCCGCGTAGGGCGTGTCGATCTGGTCCATCAACCGCTTGTGGGCGTTGAAGTTGTCGGCGTGGCTGTCCCAGCTCCCGATCTGGACCTCGACGAAGCGGACGCCCGCCTGGACGAGCCTGCGGGCCGTGAGCACCGCGCGGCCGAAGGGCGTGGGACCGTACGCCTTGCGTACGGCTTCGGGCTCCTTCGACAGGTCGAACGCCTTGATGTCGGCCGAGCTGAGGACCTTCCACGCGCGCTCGTAGGTCCGCTCCCGGGATGCGACGCGTGGGTCGTCGTGGCGCTTGTTCCAGTCCGATTCGAACTCGCGAAGGAGGGACCAGCGGCGCTCCAACGTGCCCTTGGGGAAGTACTCGGTGGACTGGACGATGTCCTCGCTCGGGTTGTCGAGCTTGTCGAAGATCGCCGGCCCGCGCTCGGCCGGGAGGTAGGCCGCCCCCGCCGGCGGGTCGCCGCCCAGCACGATGCATCCGGGGAGGTCGGTCCTCGACGGTCCAAGCTCATTGAGGATCACGCTTCCCACGTGCGGGTTGGGAAGGTCCGAGTTCTGACGGTAGCCCGTGTGGAGGTAGTAGGTCGCGGTGTCGTGGTTCGGGTCCTTTGAATTGAGCGTGCGGATGAGAGAGACCTTGTCCATCTGCCGGGCCGAGTGGGGGAGGTGCTCGCAGATCCGGATCTCGCGGGCGGCGGTCTCGATCTCTTTGAACGGGCCGCCCGTCTCGGTGCCGGGCTTGGGGTCCCACGTGTCGAGCTGGCTCTGGGCGCCCTGCATCCAGAGGAGGATGCAGGCCTTCGCCTTCGGCGCGGCCTGTTGCGCGAGGACGGTGCGAAGTCCGAATTTCGCGGAGAGGCCCGCGGTGGCGGAGGCGCCGATCGCCAGCCTCACGAAGTCGCGGCGGGAGCACGAGGGGCAGCGGTTCATTCGATCACCCGACGAAAACGAACTCCGAAAGGTTGAAGAGCATCCAGAAGACGTCCGTGTAGGCGTGGTACGGGTTGGCGAAGCCCTTCACGAAATCCACGAGGCGCGATTTCTCCCTGGCCGTGGGCGGGCGGCTCACCATGAGGAGGAAGAGCTCCTCGATCCGCCGGCCGGGCTCCTCGGAATTCTTCATCACCTTCCGCACGAGCCCGAACTGCGAGATCATCAGGAGCTGGAGGTCGCGGTTGTTCATGAGCTTGATGGCCAGGCGGTCGGTGCCGCCGGAGAGGAACTCCTCGGGGTCGCGACCCTTGGGGAAGAGGAGCTCCTTGGCGTACATCGACTGGCCCAGCCAGAAGACGTCGGAGTCCTTGAAGAACGCCGCCCGCGCCGGGTCCTTCTCGTAGAGCTGGCGGTAGTAGACGTCGAGCGCGAGCGCATGGTTCCAGGTCTTGAGGAACTGCACGGTGTTCATCAGCTTCAGCGGACCGACCGCGTACTCCCGCCTCGAGGCCTCGGGTCCCTCGCTTGAGAGCTGGTAGGCGCGCGACGACACGATCGCGCGCACGAGGGCCCTGAATCCCGCCCTGCCGCCCAGGGAGACGTCGACGAGAAGCTGGAGGAGGTCCGGGTTCCCTTTTGAGTTCCGGCCGGGCGCGATCGATCGACCGAGGAGGAGTTTCCAGGTGCGGTCCGCGGAGGCGCGGGCGACGGCATCGCCCTCCGCGGTCAAGGCCAGGCGGGCGAGGGCCTTGCCGCGGGGCTCGTCGGGCCCCGGTCCGCGACCGTCCAGGTACTTCGGCTCGGCGAAGATCTCCCCCAGGTCCTCGCGCGGCGCGGGGGGCTTGGCGACAGGTTCCTCGGTCAGCGTGCCCTCGCGGAGGCGGAGCGGGCGGAGGAAGGCGGCGAACGCCCAGAATTCCTCCTGCGTGACCTTCTCAAAAGGGTGGTCGTGGCACTGGGCGCAGCGGATGTCGCGGCCGAGGAAAAGGCGCGCGGTGGCTCCCGCCGCGGCGGCGGGGGGCGCATCGGGCACGAGGTGCTTGGCCATGAAGTTGGCCGGCGGGTTTCCCGCGAGAGTTCCGGTCGACGACAGGAACGCGCGGACCATCTCCTCGTAGGGGAGGTCCTTCGTCCAAGCCTCCTTGAGCCAGCGCGCGAGCGCGCCGAGGTCGAGCCGGCGCAGGTCGCGATCTTCGATGTCGTGGCCCATGAGCCACTGGATCCAGAGCCACGCGAAGTACTCGGCCGACTTCGGCGAAGAGAGGAACTCGTCGATCTTCGCCGGCCGCTTGTCCTTGCGGGTCGACTTGAGGAACGTACGGATCTCCTCGGGGTCGGGAAGGGAGCCCGTGAGGTCGAGGCTGAGCCGGCGGAGGAACGTGGCGTCGTCGCAGGGCGGGGCGGGCTTGAGGTTCTGCGCCTTCCACCGCGATTCCAGGAAGGCGTCGATCGCCCCGGGCGGCGGGGCGCGGCGCTCGTCCTGCGCGCCGGCGCAGAAGATCGCCAGGGCCAGGAGCGGGGCTCGCCTCATCCGGTATAGAGGACGCGGGGCGGTCCGCCAATCCTTCCGGTCATGTATTTATTATGCCGCAACTCCAGGGGTGGAGTACACTCTGACTCAGGCGGGTTGCAGCGGGAGAAGACACCATGCACAAGCGGGTGAGAAGGCTTCCCGGTGTCCTCGCCGTAGCCCTTCTTTGCGGCATGGCGAGGGCCCAGCAGCCCGACGTGGGCGCGTTGCTGCAGGTTTTCCCTTCCGACAATCCCTGGAACTGGGACATCAGCGGCCACGCGGTCCATCCAAGCTCGACGAACTACATCAACTCAATCGGCGCCGGAGCGGCGCTGCGGGCCGATTTCAGCTTCGAGATCAACGTGGTGAGCGGCGGGGCCACGACCTCCCTGTCGTTCGTCACGTACCCCGGCGAAAGCGACCCGGGCCCCGGATTCAACGGGTCCGGCACGGGTTCCGCGACGGGGAACTACCGGATGCCCTCCGTGCCCCGCATCGAAGGCGGTGGCCTCAATCCCCCGGGCGATGCGCATTGCATCTGCGTCGACACGGTGAACCATCTCCTTTACGAGACCTACCACACGAATGCCTCGGTGACGCCGTGGCTCGTGGGATGCGGGGCCGTCTTCGATCTCGCGTCCAACGCATTGCGGCCCGATGGTTGGACCTCGGCCGACGCCGCGGGCCTCCCGATCTTCCCGGGCGTTCTCCGGTACGAGGAGATCGTCGCCGGGCAGATCAACCATGCCCTGCGCGTGACCGTACCGACCGTGCAGCCGGCGCATCTCTACCCCGCACGGCATACCGCGGGGAGCGGCGGCGCGAATGATCCGCCCTTTGGACTCCGGCTGAGGCTGAAGCCGGGCACGGACCTCTCGGGGTTCAGCGGTACTCCGAGGATCGTGCTCGAGGCCCTCAAGAGGTACGGCCTGATCGTGGCCGACCAGGGGGCCGCCTGGTACATCTCCACCACCGTCGACAGCCGCTGGCAGGCCGACGTTCCCTACATCAACGACGCGTTGGCCGGCATCGCGAAATTCCTGGGCAACAGCATGGAAGCCGTCCTGACGGTCGACGGGAGCGGCAACCCGATCCCGCCGTCCGGGGCCCTGGCCGGTGGCGGGGGCGGTGGGGGAGGCGGAGGCGGCGGCGGTGGAAGCTGCGGTACGACGGGGTTCGAAGTCGTCGTCGCGCTCGCGCTGCTCTGCGCGCTCCGGCCGTTCATTCGTAGTGGAGCGCCTTGATGGGGTCGAGCTCCGCCGCCTTCTTGGCCGGGTAGACGCCGAAGAAGAGCCCCACGCCGATCGAGAATCCCAGGCTCACGATGATCGTCCAGGGCTTGATCACGACGGGGAGCGACGGGAACGCGGCGTGGAGGAGGAGCCCGAGCCCGATCCCGAGCACCGCGCCGATCAGGCCCCCCAGCACCGAGATCGTCAGGCTCTCGACCAGGAATTGGGCGAGGATCGCCGCCCTCGTTGCACCCACGGCCTTCCGGATCCCGACCTCGCGCGTCTTCTCACCCACGGCCACGAGCATGATGTTCATGATCCCGATCCCGCCCACGAGCAGCGAGATCGCGGCGATCCCGGCCAGCGCATAGGTCAGCACGCTCAGGATCTTCTCGAAGGCCTGGATCATCGCCCTCTGGTCCGTGATCGTGAAGTCCTCGTGGTGGTTGTGCCGGCGGAGGAGGACCTGCCGTGCCTGCTCGGTCCCCTCGTGGACCGTGTCGGCGCTCCGCGTCTGGAGCAGGATCTCGAACATCTCGTCGGTGTCGAAGAGCTCCTGGGCGGGCTTGATGGGGACGAAGACGACGTCGTCCACGTTGAAGCCGAGCATGTAGCCCTTCTTCTCCATGACGCCGATCACGCGGAACGGCATCTCCCCCATCTTGATCCACTGGCCGAGGGGCGATTCGCCGGAGGGGAAGAGGTCCTCGGCCACGTCGCGGCCGATCACGCAGACGCGCTTCTCCGCGATGCCCTGCTCGCGGGGGAGGAATTGGCCGAGTTCCGCGTGGAAGTTCCGGATGACCTCGATCTCGTGGGTGGTGCCGATGATGGTCGTGCCGGTCCTGCGGCGGTTGCCGCGCTTGACGATGCTCGAGGCGAGGATGACGGGCGCGACGTGGCTGACCGCGGGACAGCGGAGCCGGATCGCCTCGGCATCGCCGATGGAGAGCTTGTAGGTCGCCCCCAGCCCGGTGATGGGCGCCCCGCCGCTCGTGTTCGCCTTGCCGGGGGTGATGATGAGGACGTTCGTGCCAAGGCCCGCGAACTGGTCGGTGACGAATTTCTTGGCGCCTTCGCCGATCGAGACGAGTGTCACGACCGCGAAGACGCCGATGATGACGCCGAGCATCGTGAGGAACGAGCGCAGCGGGTTCGCCCGCACGTTCTCGAGAGCGTCCAGGACGGCGTCGGTGGCGGTCATTCGTCCACCACGACCTTTCCGTCCACGATCCGGACCTGGCGCCGGCAGCGGGTGGCGATGGCGGGGTCGTGGGTGACCACCAGGACGGTCAGCCCGTCCAGGCGGTTCAGGTCCTCGATGATCTTCATGATCTCCTGGCCGACCCGCGTGTCCAGGTTGCCCGTCGGCTCGTCCGCCAGGAGGATCGACGGGCGGTTGACGAGCGCGCGGGCGATCGCGACCCGCTGGCGTTCACCGCCCGAGAGTTCGCTCGGACGGTGCTCCACGCGCTCCCGGAGTCCGACCGACTCCAGGGCGGTGACCGCACGGTCCCGGCGCTCCCCGCGGGTCGCCCCCGCGTACGCCAGCGGGAGCTCGACGTTCTTGCGGGCGGAATACTTGGGCAGGAGGTTGAAGCTCTGGAAGACGAAACCGATCCGCCGGTTGCGGATCTCGGCCAGGCCGAAGTCGTCGAGCGCGTGGACCGGCTGGCCGTCGAAGAGGTACTCGCCGGAGGTGGGGCTGTCGAGGCAGCCGAGGATGTTCAGAAGGGTCGACTTGCCCGAGCCCGAGGGGCCCGTGATCGCGACGTATTCGCCCCGCTCAATGGACAGCGACACCCCGTCGAGAGCGCGCACCTCGTGCGACCCGCCGCCGTAGTGCTTG
>JBGPCZ010000070.1:0-28582 GCA_041482015.1 Planctomycetota bacterium
ACACACCACTTCGTCGGGTCGTAGTGGTAAAAGCGCACGCCGTTGCGGTAATCCCCGGGGAACCGGTGGTGGTAATTGTGATACCCCTCGCCCAGGGTGAGGAACGCCGCCAGGAAACTGTCGCGCGCCGAGACCGCCACGGAGTAGGGGCGCCGGCCGATGGCATGAGCGACGGAGTTGATGGAGAACGTCGCGTGGTCCTGGATGAGCAGGCGGAGAAAGCCCGCCACGAGCAGCCCGCCCATGGCGTCCCCCCACGCCCAGGCGATCACGGTCGGGAGCAGAAGCCCGAACGCGAGCGACAGGGAAAGGTAGTGGCGATCCTGGAAGAGGATCAGCGGGTCGCGCTGGAGATCCTTCACGTTCCGGAAATTCGAGGGAGGACCCTTGAAGAACAGCCAGCCCATGTGCGCCCACCAGAATCCTTTCTGGATGTTGTACGGGTCGTCCTCGTGGTCGGTGCGCGCATGATGGAGCCGGTGGTCCGAGGCCCAACGGAGGGCCGAAGCCTGGAACGAGGCCGCTCCGAATAGAAGGTAGAAGAGCCTGACGACACCCGCGGAACGGTACGCGCGGTGGGCGAAGAGACGGTGATATCCGCCGGAAATCGAGAAACTGCACAGGAAAAGCATCCCCAGTCCGAGACCGAGCGTGGCCCAGGAAAACCGGGTCCAGATCATGTGGGTGATGCCCCAGATGCCAAGCGCGTGGGTGACGACGATGAAGATGATATTCTCCCAGTAGATCGGCGGGCGCCGCGCAACTTCAGGCCGGACGGGGGCGGGTTCGAAGAGCGTTATCAACGGGTTCACCGACATTATACCGACGCCGACGCCGGGGCGCCATGGATTCCAACCCGCTCACAGGAGCGCGACCACCTCCGCGATCGACCGCACGACCGCGACGCCGTCCACCTTCTCCAGCGGCGTGATCCGCTTCTGCCGGTCGATCAGCACCGGACGCACCCCCGCGCGCCGCGCCCCCTCCACGTCCTCGTCGGGAAGGTCGCCCACGTGCAGCGCCTCCGTCGGCGCCACCCCCGCGCGCCGGAGCGCCTCCTCGAAGATCCGCGGGTCGGGCTTCCGAACGCCCGCCTCCGCCGAGATCACGATGAAGTCCACGAGGCGGTCCAGACCGAGCCCCCCGCAGATCCTCCGAAGCCGCGTGTCCCAGTTCGAAACCACGCCGAGCTTGAGCCCGCGCCGCCGCAGCTCGACGAGCGCGGGCTCCACGTCATCGTAGAGACGCCACACCTCCGGGTCGCCAAACCGGACGTAGAGAGCCTCGAACCAGGAATCGAAATCGATCCCCGACAGCCCCGGCACGCGCGCGTGGATCCGCTCCGTGATCTCGCGCCACATGGCGCGGTCCTGCGCGTCGCTCGCCGTCCCCTGCTTCGCGTAGTGCCGGACGAACTCCTTGAAGACCGGCACGAAGGCCTCGACGAACGGCGCCGGCGAAAGGCGCACGCCGAACCGCGCCGTCGTCTCCGCGTAGATCGTCCCGAGATCCGGGTGGGCGAAGAGCAGCGTGTGCCCCGCGTCGAAGAAGACCGCGCGCGTCACCGGCGGACCCGGCCCCGCAGGACGAGGTCGCCGCCGATCCGCTCGACGCTGAGCGGCCCGAGGTCGAGCGCCTGCGCCATCCTCTCGATCCCCTCCCCCTCGACGGGCGTCTTCGCCTCGCGGCCGCCCGCGATCTTCGGCGCCACGAAGACGCACACCTCGTCCGCGAGCCCCGCGTCGAGGACGCTCGCGTGGACCTCACCCCCGCCTTCAACCAGGATCTTGTGAAGACCCTCCCGCGCGAGCGCCTCGAAGACGAGCCGGAGGTCCCGGACGTCCAGCCGGAGGACATGGACGCCCGCCCGCTCGAGGCGCCGCACCCGCTCCGCCGGCGCCGAGGGGGAGACGGCGAGGATCGTCTCGTGCTCCCGGGCCGTGCGGACGACCATCGCGTCGGGCGGCGTCCGCGCCGTCGTGTCGAGCACGATGCGCACGGGCCGCGTCTTGGCGCCGCGAAGCCGCGGGTCGTCGCGAAGCACCGTGCCGCTCCCCACCAGGATCGCCTGGAACGAGTCGCGGAAGCGGTGGAGCCACGCGCGCGCCTTCTCGCCCGAGACCCAGCGCGAGTCGCCGGTCCTCGTCGCGATCTTGCCGTCGAGCGTCATCGCCCACTTGGCCACGACGTACGGGAGTCCGCGCGTGTGGACCTTGACGAACGGCGCGTTGAGCTCGCGCGCCTCGTCCCCAAGGAGCCCCGAGGCGACGCGGATCCCTGCCCTCTTCAAAAGAGCGATCCCCTTCCCGTCGACGAGCGGGTTCGGATCGCGCATCGCCACGACCACGGCCGCGAGGCCGCTCTTCGCGAGAAGCTCGCTGCACGGGGGCGTCTTCTTGGGATGGGGCGCGCACGGCTCCAGCGTCACGTACATCGTGGCGCCCCTCGCCTTCGGGCCCGCCGCCTTGAGGGCGTGGACCTCGGCGTGCGGGCCGCCGAATGCCTTGTGGTAGCCCTCGCCGACCACGCGGCCGGCGCGCACGACGACCGCGCCGACGAGCGGGTTGGGGGCGGTAAGGCCGGCGCCCTTCGCGGCGAGCTCCAGCGCCCGCCGCATGAACCGCTCGCCGGTCATGCGAGCGTGCCGGAGAGCGACAGCGCGGTGGCGCCGTCGATCTCCACGGTGACGAAGCGACCGCGGAGATCGCGCTCCGCGGCGAAGTGGACGATCTGGTGCGTGTCGGTCCGGCCGGTCTGGCGGCACGCGTCCCGCTTGCTCGGCCCCTCGACCAGCACGTCGAGCCGCTGGCCGACGCGGGCACGGTTCTTCGCGAGCGAAATCTTCTCCTGCGTCTCCAAAAGGACCTGGTTCCGACGCTTCTTCTCCTCCTCGGGGACGTCGTCGGGGAGCGCCGCCGCGTCGGTCCCGGGCCGCGGGGAGTACTTGAAGACGAACGAGTTCTGGAACCGGACGCGCTCGAGGAGTTCGACCGTCCGGGCAAAATCCTCCGCCGTCTCGCCGGGGAACCCGACGATGAAGTCGCTCGCGATCTCGATGCCGGGGACCTCGCGGGCGAGCGTGTCGCAGATCTCGAGGTATCGCGCGACGGTGTAGCCGCGCCTCATGGCCTTCAGCACCCGGTCCGAGCCCGACTGCACGGGGATGTGGAGGTACTTGCAGGCCTTGGGAAGGTCGCGCATCGCCCCGACGAGGCTCGGCCGCACGAACGACGGATGCGACGTGATGAAGCGGATCCGGCGGATGCCGTCGACCTCGCTCACCTTGCGGAGGAGCCCGCCCAGGTCGCAGGCCGGCTTGAGCCCCTTGCCATAGGAATTGACGGTCTGGCCCAGGAGGGTCACCTCGACGGTCCCCTGCTCCGCGAGCCGGCGCACCTCCTCGACGATCTTCTCCGGGGGCCGGCTGACCTCTGCGCCGCGGGTCGTCGGCACGATGCAGAAGGTACAGGACAGGTCGCACCCCTCCATCGCCTTGACGTAGGCTTGGAACTGCGTGGCTCGCGATTGGACCGCCTCCGAGCCGTCGATGAACTCGTCGTCGAAGTCCTCGACCGCGATCCGCCGCTTCCCCGTGGAGCGGATCTCCTCGACGAGCCGCGGGATCGCGCCCATGTGGCGCGGGCCGACGATCAGCTGGACGTGCGGGAGCTGCTCGAACAGCCGGTCCTGCCGATTCTGGGCCATGCAGCCCACGATGCCGACCACGAGCTCAGGCCGCTTCTTCTTGAGGCGCTGGACGAGCCCGGCGTTCGAAAGCGCGCGTTCCTCGGCGTGCTCGCGGACCGAGCACGTGTTGAAAAGGATGACGTCCGCGTCCTCCTTCCGGTCGGTCGTCGAATACCCCTGCGCGAGCATCCGCGAAAGGATGAGGTCGCTGTCCAGCACGTTCATCTGGCAGCCGTACGTCTCGATGAAGATCTTGCCCATGGGAGGAGCGATTCTACGGGGGGCGAAATGAAAAGGCAACCGGGGGCCGCGGAATGATCCGCACCCGTGCTCATTTTCACCAGTCGTTCCCCCGGCCGCCGCCCGGGGAGCGGGCTGGCACGAAGGTTGCTCTTCTTCCCACCGTGGCGACCACGGCGGAAACCGCCGCGCGGGATGCGATCGTCCAGCGCGTGGAGCGTGCCTTGGGCGGGCTCGATCCGGCCCTTGCGCGTGCCCTGCGCGAGGTACCGCGCGACATCTTCTCGGCGGCGGAACTGGCCGCCCTCGACTACGACGGCCGCCACCTCATGGTCCGCGAAGGTCGCATGATCCCGCCCCCGGAGGTGGTCGCGCGGATGATCGCCGCGCTCGCCCTCTCCCCGGGCGAACGGGTCCTGGAGATCGGCACCGGCGTGGGGTACGCGACCGCGCTCCTTGCGCGGATGGCCGGCGAAGTCTGCTCCGTCGAGTGGATTGATTTCCTCGCCGATCTCTCGACCCGCACGCTGGGGGCACTCGCGGCCCGGAACATCCGCCTGAAGCGGGGCGACGCCTCGGCGTGGCGGGAGAAAGCGCCCTTCAACGCCATCCTCGTCTCGGCCGGCAGCTACCGGGCCCCCGCTCACCTCCGCGACCAGCTCGCGATCGGGGGCCGGCTCGTCATGCCCGTGGGAAACCACCGCTCGCGCCAGTCGCTCCTCCGGGTGACGCGGCGGGCCAAGGACGAGTTCGTGGAGGAGGGCCTGGGCGAGCTCCGCTTCGTGAAACGGCTGGGCGACCTCCTCGTGGAGTCGGGCGCGGCCGACCGCGTCCTGGTCGAAAAGCTGGCCAAGGAGGCGGCGATCGGGCGCCGCCGCCTGGGCGACGTTCTCCGGGACGGGGCGCAGATCGCGGAGACCGACCTCGCCCGCGCGCTGGCCTCCCAGCGGGGCCTCAAGTTCGGGACCATCGACGATCTCATTCCGCGCGTGGACCCGGAGCTCGTCCGCTCCGTCCCCCGCCCGTTCCTCGAGCACCACGGCGTGATCCCGATCGCGCGCGAGGGCGGCCGCATCGAGCTGGCGACGAGCGACCCCGAGGCCGCGACCCTTGAGCTCTCGAAGGTCTTCCACCCGTCGACTCCCGAGCTCTGGCTCGTCACGCCCACGGACTACCGGCGCCTCTGGAACGCGATCGACCTCATGCTGTCCGGGTCGAAGCCCGCACCCGCCGCGCCGGCCGAGGCCGTGGAGATCGGCCCCGGAGAGGAGCCCCGCCTCGAGCAACGCTTCGTGGACCTTTTCGAGTCCATGCTCCTCGAGGCGATTGCAGAGCGCGCGAGCGACATTCACCTCGAGCGCTACGGCGAACGCGTCCGCGTCCGCATCCGCGTGGATGGCGACCTCCGCGACGTCCCGCGCTACCGGCTCAGCCCCACCGACCTGGTCGGGATCGTAAACGTGATCAAGATCCGCGCGAACCTGAATATCGCGGAGCACCGGCTCCCGCAGGGCGGGCGCATCCGGGTCCGCGCCGGCGGGAAGAACTTCGACCTGCGGGTCCAGACGCAGCCGTCGCTCCACGGCGAGCACTCGGTGATCCGGCTCCTCCCGCAGGACGTGAAGCTCCTGACGATCGAGGACCTCGGCTTCTCCCCCGAGGTCGCGCGCGAGTACCGCCGGCTCCTGGAGCACCCCTCGGGCCTCGTCCTCGTGGTCGGCCCCACGGGGTCGGGCAAGACGACGACGCTCTACGCGGGGCTCCAGATTCTTGCGAAGGACCCCACGCGCAAGGCCATCAGCGTCGAGGACCCGATCGAGTACGCGATCGAGAACGTCCAGCAGGCGCAGGTGAAGCCGGAGATCGGGTTTTCGTTTGCCGACGCGATGCGGTCGTTCGTCCGGCAGGACCCCGACGTGATCCTCGTCGGCGAGATCCGCGACTCCGAGACGGCGCTCGAGGCGATCCGGGCCTCCCAGACGGGGCACCTCGTCCTCTCGACGCTCCACTGCAACGACACGACCGACGCGGTGCAGAGGCTCATCGACCTCCAGATGCACCCGAACTCGATCGCGAGCGAACTCCTCGCGGTGATCTCACAACGACTGCCGCGGCGGATCTGCGAGGGCTGTCGCGTGGAAACGAAGCCCGACCCGGAACTGCTGGGCGCGGTCTTCCCCGGCGGGGCGCCTCCTGGGTTCGGGTTCTGGAAGGGCGCCGGTTGCAGCCGGTGCAGCGGCCACGGCGCCTACGGCCGGATCGCCTGCGTCGAGTTTCTGAAGGCGAACTCCGAACTGCGCGCGGCGATCGCCCGTCACCCCCCGGTCGAGGAGCTGCGCCGGATGGCGCTCGATGCGGACCTGATCCCGCTGCGCGACACGGCCCTCGACCTCGTCCGCCGCGGCTCGATTGCGCTCCAGGAGCTGCCCTTCATGCTCTCGTGGGAGCGGCTGGCGCCGGAGCGGAAGGCCTGATCCTCGCTTCGTGGAGGGTCATCTCCCCTTGTGCTTCCGGAACAGCTCCTCGTGCCGCTCTGCGGAGATCCCCCACCTCCCGCTCTTTCCGGAGGGCACGCGCGCGCGGCGGGCCCACTTCTCCACCTGTTTGAGGAGCCGACGGGAGAGCCCCGTCGGGTCGATCGCGCCCCAGTCGTCCTCGTTCATCCCGATATTCCACTTGATCTTGAAACGGTTCGACCAGTCCGCAAGGCGATCGAGGATGAACGCGGCGTCCACGAAGGCCATGAAGAGGTCGTCCTCGTCCGGGATGCCCTGCTTCTTGTGGAACAGCGCCGTCGCGCCGGAGAGATCGACGGGCTGGCCGGTCTCGTCGACGTCGAACCCGATCGCGCCGCGCCACCAGGGGCGGCGGATCTGCCCGATCTCCTCCTGGATCTTCCGGGCCGCGGACGAACCCACCTTCCCCGTCGAGGCGTATCGAAGCATCGAAGCCTATTTCCGGAGCGCGGCCTGGATGCACCGCGCGGTGCGGTCGATGTCGCCGGTCGTGTGGGCGTAGCTGACGAACATCGCCTCGAACTGCGAGGGGGGCAGGAGGATCCCCTGCCCGCGCATCGCGCGGTGGAACCGGGCGAAGCGCTTCGTGTCGCAGGTCGCGGCGCTCGCCCAGTCCGTGACGGGGCCCCTCGTGAAGAACGGAGTCATCATCGAGGCCACGCGGTTGACCCGGACGCCGCGGAACGCCGGCTCGAGCCGCGAGGCCAGCTCCTCGAGGTTCGAGTAGACGGCCGGGGTGTCGCGGAGGAACCGCAGCTGCGCGAGCCCGGCGGCGACCGCAAGCGGGTTTCCCGACAGGGTGCCCGCCTGGTAGACCGGGCCGGCCGGCGAGACCATCGACATGATCTCGCGCCGCCCGCCGTAGGCGCCGACCGGGAGCCCGCCGCCGATGATCTTGCCCAGGCACGTGAGGTCGGGGCGGATCCCGAAGACCGTCTGCGCGCCGCCGTAGCAAAGACGGAACCCGGTGATCACCTCGTCGAAGATCAGCACCATGCCGTGCTGGCGCGTGATCACTCGGAGCCCCTCGAGGAAGCCCGGCGCGGGCGGCACGACGCCCATGTTCCCCGCCACGGGCTCCACGATGACGCACGCGATCTCCTTCCAGCGCTTCCGCGCGAACGCCCGGAAGGCCTCGAGGTCGTTGAACGGGAGTGTGTGCGTGTGCCTCGCGACGTCGGCCGGGACGCCGGGGCTGGTCGGCACGCCGAACGTCGCCGCGCCCGAGCCCGCCTTGACGAGCATCCCGTCCGAGTGGCCGTGGTAGCAACCCTCGAACTTGATGACGCCGTCGCGCCGCGCGAACGCCCGGGCCGTCCGGATCGCGCTCATGCACGCTTCGGTCCCGCTGGAGACGAGCCGGACCATCTCCATCGAGGGAAGTGCCGCCGAGATGAGTTCCGCCATCTCGACTTCCTGAAGCGTGGGGGCGCCGTACGACGTGCCGCGCGCCGCCGCGCGCTCGATCGCGCGGACGACCTCCGCCGCCGCGTGGCCCAGGATGAGCGGGCCCCAGGAGCCGACGTAGTCGATGTACGCGTTCCCGTCGGCGTCCACGACGCGGGCCCCGCGGCCCCAGGCGATGAAGGGCGGCGTCCCCCCGACGGCGCGGTAGGCGCGGACGGGCGAATTCACCCCACCGGGCATGACCCGGGAGGCGCGCCGAAAGATCTCCTTGCTGCGGGAATCGCGGGGGCGGCTCACGTCCTATTAAGTGTAAGGGGGAACGCCGGGCTGTCAACGGCGTTTCCGGTGTGGTAAGATTGAAGTAATCGGGCGGGTCCCCCAGGAGACGTTATGCCCTATCGGATCGTGCAGAAAGGCGACCGGGTTTCCGAGTACGCCCTGGTCGAAAAGCTGGGCCAGGGGGGCTTCGGCGAGGTCTGGAAGGCGGAGCACACCCAGATCCCCGGCAAGTTCGTCGCCATCAAGATCCCGACCTCCCCCGAGAGCAAGGACTGCCTCAAGCAGGAGGCGGTCTTCCAGCACGAGCTCGACCACCCGAACATCGTACGCACGATCGGCCTGAACACCCAGAGCGACCCGCCCTACTTCATCATGGAGTATGTCGAGGGCAAGAACCTCCGCCAGCTCATGATGGAGGACGGCATCCTCCCGCCGCCCTACGCGATCGACATCGCCGTCCAGGTCTGCGAGGCGCTCTCGTTCGCCCACGGCCGCGGCATCGTGCACAAGGACATCAAGCCGGAGAACATCCTCGTCGAGAAAAAGAAGATCGACGTCTCCAACAAGGGCAAGGCGCTCCTGCACTACGTGAAGATCACCGACCTCGGCCTCGGGATGCTCCCGGGCCGGAGCCAGAGCGAGATCGTCATCTCGGAGAACGCGCGGACGAGCGGCGTGCGCATCCTGTCGGGCACGCTCTTCTACATGGCCCCCGAGCAGATGGTGCCCGGACGCCAGGTCGACGCACGGGCCGACGTGTACTCGCTCGGCGTCGTCCTCTACGAGATGCTGACCGGCGAGCTTCCCCTCGGGATGGATCTGCCGAGCGAGCTCAACCCCGTGGTGACCGCCGAGCTCGACGCGGTCTGCAAGCGCGCGCTCTCGATCGACCGCGACACGCGGTACCAGAACACCCGCGAGATGGCGGCCGATCTCCAGAAGGCGAAGGATGCGCTGCTCCTCAGGCTCGTCTCCTCCGGCGCCCCCGCCTACGAAGTCACACCCCAGGGGAGGCTCCAGCGGATCACCCCCCAGCCCGCCCCCGCGCGGGGCCAGCGGCCGGCGCTCGTCGAGACGGCCGGCCGGAGGCGGTTCCGCCCGGCGCTCGAGTGGGGCTTCCTCGCGTTCGTCGCGGCTCTCCTGGCAATCTCGGGCTGGGCGTTCACGCGGATCCGGCACGCGCGCGGCGGCGAGCACGGGGTCTCGACCGCGCCCGAGCGCCTCGCCGGCCCGCTCGTCATCGACTCGCGGCCCCGCGAGGCCGAGGTCTGGCTGGACGACCGCCGCCAGGGCGTCGCGCCCGTCCGGGTCGCGGACGTCACGTTCGAACGCCACGCGATCCGCCTCCAGCGCGAGTTCTTCGCGCCGCGCGAGCTCGTCCTCGAGCCCGTGGTCGAGGAGGGAAAGAAACGGTTCTCCATCGTCGACCGGTCGACCCGCAAGGAGATCGGCCGCCGGGACGCCGCCGCGGGCCTGACGCTCGACGGGATCGAGCTCACGCGCCAGAAGGGGCGCGTGATCATCACGACCCCGGAGGTCTCCGAGGCGGACGTGAAGATCGACGGCGAGTTCTACGGCCCCACGACGCTCGACCGCGAGATCGACGCCGGGAGCCACCACTTCACGATCTCGAAGAAAGACTACAAGGATTTCTCCTTCTACGAGAAGGTCGAGGGCGGGGCGAAGATCGAGAAGCAGGTCGCCCTTCTGAAGGAGGGGGCGGCCGAACCCGCGGCGAAGCCCGCGTCGATCCGCGTCCACGTCACCTCCTCGCCCTCGGGCGCGACCGTCTACCTGGACGACGAGGAAAGGGGGCAGACGCCCTGCGACCTGGACCTCGCGGCGGGCGAGTTCGCGCTCCGGCTGGAGAAGAAGTACTTCGAGGCCCACGGCAGCACGCTGACCGTGAGCGGCCCCGTGTCGCGCGACTACGAGCTGGTTAAGATTCATTCGCGCGTCTCCTTTGACTCCGATCCCGCGGGCGCCACGGTCTACGTCGACGGCGCCGAGATCGGCGCGACCCCCGCGGCGGCGGACGTCGAGGCGGGCCAGCACCGCGCCACGTTCGTGCTGGCGGGGCACAATGACCAGTTCGCGGCGTTCGAGATCGTGGCGAAGGATCCGCTCGAGCGGCCGATCAAGGCGACGCTCCAGAAGATCCCGCCCGGCCGCCTGGTGATCGAGAGCGAGGTCCGCGGCGTGGAGACGTTCCTGGACGGAAAACCCGCGGGTCACACGCCCATCGCGTCCCGGACCGTCGAGGGCGGAAAGCACAAGGTCCGCCTGCTGGGGATCGAACGCGTCGTGTCGATCGAACCCGGGACCGAGAAGAAGGTCTCGTTCACCCTCAAGGACCTCGAGATGGCGCGGATCCCCGAGGGGGATTTCAAGTTCGGACGGCCCGACGCGAACGCGGGAGAGGTGTACGCCCGCACCGAGCGGACCGGGGCGTTCCTCATCGACCGCTTCGAGGTGACCAACGAGCAGTACGGCCTCTTCCTCGCCTCGATCACGCAGGGAACGATGGTGGACCACAGCCGGTGCCATCCCGAGGAAGACCCCCAGACGAGGGCGCGCGGCCACAAGCCCGCCTTCTGGGGAGAGGTCAAGTACGTCCCGTTCGGCGCCCCCGCCCAGCCGGTGGTGGGCACGAGCTGGTTCGACGCGTTCGCCTACGCCGCCTGGGCCGGCAAGCGCCTGCCCACCGAGCAGGAATGGGAGAAGGCCGCGCGGGGCACCGACGGCCGGATCTACCCGTGGGGCAACGAGTGGAAGGAAGACCGCTGCAACTCGTCGGGCAAGGCGGACGGCTTCGAGCTGACCGCCCCCGTGGGCTCGTTCCCCGGCGGCCAGAGCCCCTTTGGATGCCACGACATGGTGGGCAACGTCCGCGAGTGGTGCTTCAGCGATTACATCGTGAAGAATTCGGGCCGGCCCGTCTGCCTGGGCAAGGTCGTCCGCGGCGGGAGCTACCTGGGCAAGGAGTACAACTCGACCACGATGCGCGAGTACGAGGTCATGCAGCACACCTCCAACTCGCTCGGGTTCCGCTGCGCGATGGACGAGAAGAAGTAGCCGCTCAGCGGACCCCCGCCGCGCGGTTCCAGGCGAAGGTCGCGCTGGCATCCTCCCGTTTCAACAGCCCCTCGAGTTCGGCGACCGCCCCTGGGACATTCGGGACGCGTCCCCTCATCGAAGCTCCAGGCTGCCCATGATCCCGTCCACCGCCGCGCGCTCCGCGTCCTTCTCCTCCCCGCGGCAGGCGTAGGTGAAGAACGCGATGACGTCGTGGTTCGTCGCCATCCACACGCGCCAGACGAGGTCCTCCTCCTCCGCCGACTCCCCGGCATACTCGCACGCGGCCCAGTCGAGACCGCGCTCCGTGAAACGGCGCGCGTCGATCCCCTCGATAGACACGCCCGTCTGCTGGAGGAAGGCGCGAAGCATCAGGTAGACGTCCACCTTTTCCCCCGGCTTCAGCGGCCTCGGGGCCTGCACGGTCGCCTGGAGCGCCCCCGCACCCTCCGGGTGATAGAAGGAGACCGGGTCCTCCGACTCGTCGGCCTCCCACCCGTCGGGGAGCGCGACCTTGAACCAGCCTTTCTTCTCGTAGTCGGTCACTGGAACCTTCCATCCTTCATGTGGAGCGCCCGGTCGGCCCCCTTCGCGAGTTCGGGGTTGTGGGTCACGACGACGAGCGTCGCGCCGACCCGCCGGCGCGTTTCCTGGATGCACGCCATGATCTGCTCGCCCGTCTTTGAGTCCACGTCGCCCGTCGGCTCGTCGGCCAGGATGAGCCCGGGGCCGTTCGCCAGCGCGCGGGCAATCGAGACGCGCTGCCGTTCGCCCCCCGAAAGACGCGTCGCGATCGAGCGTCGACGGTGGCCGAGGCCCACGGCGTCGAGCAATTCCTCCGACCTCCGGCGCCGCTCCGCGCGCGGGACGCCGATCCCCATCATGGGGATCTCGACGTTCTCGACGGAGGTCAGCGTCGGGATGAGGTTGTGGAGCTGGAAGATGAAGCCGACCTCGCGGGCGCGGACGGCGTCCAGGTTGGGCTCCTTCGAGAGCGCGCGCCCGTTCAGGAACACCTCGCCGCCCGTGGGCACATCGAGCGCGCCGATCATGTGGAGAAAGGTCGACTTGCCCGAACCGCTCGGGCCCATGATGCAGACGTATTCCCCGCGCGCCACATCGATCGAGACGCCCGCCAGCGCCGTGATCGCCCCCTCCTCATAGCGCTTCACGAGGTCGACCGTGCGGACGACCGGGTCATTCATACTTCAACGCCTCGATGGGCGACAGCCGGCTCGCCTGCCACGCGGGGTAGAGCGCGCCCGCAAAGCCGAGCGCCACGGCGATCGCGAACCCCTCCGCAAAGAGGAGCGGCGTGTAGAGCGTGTCGAGCCCCCGCGGCGCCCAGTGGATCAGGACCTCCGCGCCGGCCGTCCCTGCCGCCAGGCCGAGAAGCCCGCCCAGCGCGCTGATGAGGGTCCCCTCCGCGAGGATCATGCGGATCACCCGCCCGCGGCTCCATCCCACGGCGCGCAGGGTCCCGATCTCGCGCGTCCGCTCCGAGACCGCCATCAGCATCGTGTTGAGCACCCCCAGCCCCCCGACCGCAACGCTGACCAGCGTGACGATCCAGACGAACCAGTCGATGTACTCGATCTGGTCGTAGTAGGAGGTGAACTCGGCGGTGCGGATCGTCTGGAGCGACCCGAACCCGCGGTCGACCGCGTCCCGGACCTTCTGCGAATCCGCGCCCGCCTTGAGGTATAGGAAGGCGAGCGACGTCGCGTCCCCCATGTTGAGTTGCTGCTGGACGACCCCGAGCGAGACGATGCACCCCGCGGCCTCGAACCGGATGTTGGACGTGTAGATCCCGACGATCCGGAACGGCCGACCATAAAGCTCCAGCGTGTCCCCGACCTTGAGCCGGAGATCGTAGGCGGCGTCGGCGCCCATGATCATCTCGTCGTCCTTCTCGTAGAGCCGCCCCTGAATCTTCGCCTCGAACTTCTTGAGCGGCCGGTCCTTGGGGATGCGCCCAAAGACGAACAGCATCTTCATCGGCGTCTTGATCTTGAGCGCGCCCGAGCGGACGACCGTGAACGACCCCGGCGAAACGTGCTCCACCTCCGGCAGGCCGCGGACGAAATCCAGCCCCTCCTTCGGGACGCGGCTGTACTCGGGCGCGATCGCGGAGCGGTTGATGAGGAGCATCTCGGCATCGCTCTCGTGCATGTACCGTTCGAGGCTATCCTTGAATCCCCGGCCCACCGCGTGGAAGGCGATGATGGCGGCGATGCCGAGCGCGATTCCAAGGAGCGATAGCAGCGTCCGCGTGCGGCGGCGGAGGAGGTTTTTGAAAACTAGCACTTCTTCAGGGCTTCCCGCAGGTCGTGGATGATGTCGCCCGCGTCCTCGATGCCGACCGACAGCCGCACGCCCCCCGGAGACAGGTGGCCCGCGCGCTGCACCGCGGCCGGAAGCGCCGAGTGGGTCATCGCCGTCGGCTTTTCGATCAGCGTCCGGATCTGCCCCAGCGAGACCGCGAGCGTGATCGTGTAGGCGTGCTTCGAGCAGTGGTTGACCAGCCGGCTCGCCGCCTTGTCCCCGCCCTTCACCACGAAGTAGATCATGTTCGACGGCGCGAACGTGCCGTCGAAGTCGGTCATCTGGCGCCGCGCGAGCACCTTCTGCGGGAAGCCTTCCAGGCCCGGGTACGCGACGGAGGCCACCTTGGAGTGGCCCTCGAGGAACCGCGCGATCTCGAGCGCGTTCTGCTCCTCCTTCCGCATCCGGAGCTCCAGCGAGGGGAGGCCGTAGACCAGGATGGGCCAGGCGTTTTTCGACGAGAGGACGCCGCCGAAATCCTTCCGGTAGAGGAGGAGGTCGCTCTCGAGGGCCCGCCGCGTGATCACGGCCCCGCCCATGTCGGTCCCGAACCCGCAGATGTTCTTCGTCAGCGAGTGGGCCACGATGTCGGCGCCGAGGACAAGCGGCCTCTGGCAGAAAGGCGTGGCGAACGTGTTGTCGACGATCGAGATCACGCGGCGGCGCCGGCAGATCGCGCTCACCGCCGCGATGTCGATCAGCTCCAGCGTCGGGTTCACGGGCGTCTCGTAAAGGAGCGCGCGCGTCTTCCTCGTGATCGCCTTCTCCAGCGACGCGGGACGCGTGAAGTCGGCGTAGCGCGGCGTCACCCCGAGGCGCGGCATCCAGGTGGAGAGCAGGCTGTACGTGCAGCCGTAGAGGGCGTGGTGCGCCACGACCTCGTCCCCCGCGCGGAGCGTGACGCCCAGCGCGGCCGCGATCGCGGCCATCCCGGTCGCGAAGCAGACGGCGATCTCGCCCTCCTCGACGAACGCGAGCCGCTCCTCGAGCATCGCGCGCGTCGGCTCGTCCAGCCGGTCGTAGATGAAGATCTCGCTCCGGCGGTGGGCGCGGTCCTTGGGGTCGGAGTAGCCGCAGAACCCCGCCGCGCCCCGCTCCGCCGTCTCCAGGCGGTAGGTGCTCGACGACGAGATGGGCGGGACGACGTGGTGCTCGAAGTCCCACTTCGACGTCATGAACTTGCCGTGCACGAGGAAGCTGTGCTTCGAATACGGCGGCTGGTAGGCACCCCGGCGTTTCGGCATGGCGAGGAGCGCCATTATCGGGGCCTTCCGCGTGAGTGTCAACGCTGCTATAATCAAGTCCCACGTCATCATCGACCGAGGACTGATGAATCTCGACAAGGCCCGCGAGGTGCTCAAGACCGAGGCCGAGGCGATCCTCTCCCTCATGAACCGCCTCGGCGCAGACTTCGAGCAGGCCATCGCCGCGATCGCCTCCTGCAAGGGCCACCTCGTCGTCACCGGCATGGGCAAGGCCGGGCTGATCGGCCAGAAGGTCTCGGCGACCTTCGCCTCGACCGGCACGCCGTCCATCTTCCTCCACCCCGCGGAGGCCTACCACGGCGACCTCGGGCGCGTCGTCAAGGAGGACGTCGTCCTCGCCCTCTCCAACAGCGGCGAGACCGAGGAGCTCGTGCGCCTCGTCCCCGCCCTCCGCCAGATCGGCGCGAAGATCGTCGCCGTCACCGCCTCGCGCTCGTCCACGCTCGGGAAGAACGCGGACATCGTGGTCGAGCTCGGCCGGATCGAGGAGGCCTGCCCCCTTGGACTCGCGCCCTCCGCCACGACGACCGCGATCCTCGCCCTCGGTGACGCGCTCGCGCTCTGCGTCCTGGAGGCGCGGGGGTTCGACAAGGAGCAGTTCGCCTTCTACCACCCCGGAGGCGATCTCGGCCGGAAGCTGATGAAGGTCTCCGACGTCATGCGAACCGGCGAACGCAATCCCGTCGTCACCGAGGAGACGACGCTGACGGACGCGATCGCCTCGATCACCCGCGCCCGCGCGGGGGCCGTGACGGTCGTCAACGGCACCGGGAAGCTCACCGGCATCTTCACCGACGGCGATCTACGCCGCACGATGGGGCGCGACCCCAAGCTCATCGTCGCGAAGATCCGCGAGGTCATGACCCGCGGGCCCAAGACGATCGCGCCCGACCGCCTCGCAAACGAGGCCCTCAAGATCCTCCGCGAGAAGAAGATCGACGAGCTCCCCGTCGTGAACGAGAAGGGCGAGCCCGTCGGGATGCTCGACGTGCAGGACCTGCTGGACGTGGGGATCGTGTAGATGGTCGCCGTCGTCCTCCTGCTCCTCCTGCAGGTGCAGGCCAACCAGCCCTTCAAGGACTGGAAGATCCAGCGGCGGGAGCCCAACCCGAAAACCGGGCAGCAGGAAATCATCGCGTTCATCGAGGGGGACGAGGCGCTGCCTCTCAACACCACGCGGGAAAAGGAGCTCGTCGACATCAAGGGGCTCCGGCTGCGGTACTTCACCGAGCCCAAGGGGCCCCTCAAGCCCTCCGAAGAGGTCCGGCTCCGGTCCGACACCGCACGGCTCGACAACGAAAAGGACCGCGTGGACCTCGTGGGCCACGTGCACGTCGAGAAGCCGGAGTCGGGCACCACGATGGACGCGCCCGAGGCGATCCTGTTCTTCAAGAAGCGGTTCGTCTGCCCCGTCGACGACCGCCGCGCCGAGAAGCCGGGGAAATGCCCCGCCTGCGGCGCGGACCTCAAGCCCCGGACGTTCACCACCCTCGAGGCGCCGAAGACCTTCGAGATGAACAAGCTGGAACCCGTGACCCGCCTCACCGGCGAGGCCCTCACGGCCAACGACGACATCCGGACGATGCGCGTCGAGCGGAATGGATTCCTGATCACGACGGGCAATCCCCTCTCCACCGCCCCTCCCCCTCCCGGCGCGAAGCCCGCCATCACCGAGATGTGATCCAAGGGGCCCATGACGCTGGTCGAGAGCGAGTCGGGCCTCGTCGTCACGGGGGAGAAGGAGGTCCACCTCCAGAGCTCGGAGTCCAGCGGTGCCGGCGCGACCACGGTCGACGCCGACGCCGCGGAGCTGAAGGCGCGGAGGTCTGCCGATCCCGCGAAGAAGGGCCTCGACCCCGAGCACCTCGACGCCCGCGGTCATGTCCGCATGGAAACCCCCGACAGCATCGCGCGCGGAGACCAGCTCTCGTGGGACCGGAAGGGGGACGGCGAGGACGTCGCCGTGCTCGAGGGCGACCGGGCCGAGGTGCAGGGCAGCGGGAGCCGGATCCAGGCCAGGACCGTGACAATGCACCGGCTCCTGGGGATATCGACGTTCCAGGGGGATGTCGCGGCGCTCCTGGCCCCGGGAAAGGGGTCCGGCGATCCGCCGCTCCGCCTCCAGTGCCGGGTGCTGACGACGCACGCCGAACCCGGGACCCGCGAGATCTCCGACCTCGAGGCGCTCGACGACGTGATCATTGAAGGATTGACCCAGGGCGCGGGGGATAAGCCCGGCCGGGCCGAGGCCGACCGCTTCACCTGGACCCCGGCGGACCAGCACGGCCTCCTTGAGAAGAGTTCCCATGTCCGGATCGTGCAGGAGAACTCGCTGATCCTGGCCCCGCGAGTCGTGCTGGAAGGACAGTCGATGATCGTGCTGAAAGGCCCGAAGCGGATCGTCCTCACCCAGAATGATCCCGATGGCAATGAGACCCGCACCACCGTGACCTCGGACGGGGATATCGTGCTGGACTCGACGGGCGGGCGGACCCTGATCCGTCTCCGGGACCGCTGCGAGGTGCGTTCGCCGGAGCTCCACCTCCTCGCCGACCGCATGACGCTGGCCACGTCGAAGGAAAGCCGGGACGTGGAGGCGATCGACGCCTCGGGCCACGTCCGCGCGCGGCAGGAGCAGGAGGGCGCCACGATGTTCGGGGAATGGCTCCACCTCGAGCCGAAGACGGAGACGCGGCCCCTGAAGATGACGCTCACCGGCGCGCCCCTCGCGCTCGCCGAGGCGGGCCGGACGGTGGCCACGCAGGAAAAGATCCTCGTCACCGAGAAGCCCGACCCCGCGACCGGCCGGATGGTCCAGTACCAGGAGATGCGCGGGGGAAAGCACGGCGTGAAGATCGTCGTCGACGAACGGGAGCCCGAGCCCAAGCGCAAGGGGACCGGGAAATGAGAGGATCCCCCCGGGCTTCCTCCGCCTTCTCTCCTTTTATCTCTCCTCTTATCTCTTCATCTCCTCTCATCTCCCTATCTCCCCCATGAGGACGGTCACCCTCATCCCCGGCGACGGCACGGGGCCCGAGCTCATGTCGGCGATGCGGCGGGTCGTCGAGGCCTCCGGGGCGAAGGTCCAATGGGAGGTCGTCGAGGCCGGCGAGGCGGCGATGGAGAAGCACGGCACGGCGCTCCCTCAGGCCGTCCTCGATTCCTTCAAGAAGAACAAGGTCTGCATCAAGGGCCCGCTCTCGACGCCTCTCGGCTCGGGCTACCGGAGCGTCAACGTCGAGCTGCGGAAGCGGTTCGACCTCTTCGCGGGCATCCGCCCGTGCCGCTCGATGGAGGGCGTGACGGCGCCCGCCCGGGACGTGGACCTCGTCATCGTCCGCGAGAACACCGAGGACCTCTACACGGGGATCGAGCACGAGGTCGGGAAGGATGCCGCGGAGTCGATCCGGATCATCACGCGCGAGGGGAGCCGGCGGATCGCCCACGCCGCGTTCGAGTACTCCGCGCGCAACGCCCGCCGCAAGGTCACGATCGTCCACAAGGCGAATATCCTCAAGCTCACCGACGGGCTCTTCCTCGAGACCGCGCGCGAGGTCGCGCGCGACTACCCGGCGATCGCGGTCGAGGACCGGATCGTGGACAACATGGCGATGCAGCTCGTCCAGCGGCCCCACGAGTACGACGTCCTCCTCTGCCCCAATCTCTACGGCGACATCCTGTCGGACCTGTGCGCGGGCCTCGTGGGCGGGCTCGGGATCGCGCCCGGGATGAACCTCGGCCGCGAATTCGCCATGTTCGAGGCGGTCCACGGGAGCGCGCCGCAGTTCAAGGGCCAGGACAAGCTCAACCCGGCGGCGCTGATCCTCACGGCCGTGCTCCTGCTGGAGCACGTGAACGAGGCGCCGGTGGCGGACCGGATCGCCAAGGCCGTCCATCGGGTGATCCGCGAGGGGAAGGCGGTGACGTTCGACCTCGGCGGCACGGCGTCGACGACGCAGATGACCGACGCCATCGTGGCCGCACTCGGTCGCTGACCCCCCCGATTCGCTTGCCAATGCCGACTCATGTGCTAGTCTTACTCATCGATCGGTTGGTGATGTACGACCGGGGATTTCCTGAAGAGGCTTGATGCAGGGGACATCTTCTACTCCAACCTGGCTGAGGATCCTTTCGGAGTTCCTGACCCAGCGGGGTGTCCTCAACGCGGACCAGCTTTCCTCGGTCCAGTCCTTTCACGCGGGGATCGACCGCCGCATCGGGCAGCTCGCCCTTCTCAAGGGCTACGTCACCCTGAAGCAGGTCTTCGCGATCCTCGTGGTCTCCGCCCAGGATAACCTCCGCTTCGGCGAGGCGGCCGTGCGTCAGGGAGTCATGACGGAACCCCAGGTGGAGGAAGTCCTCACCCTCCAGAAGAACCCCTCGGACCTGTTCCTCCAGTGCCTGGTCTTTGCGGAAGTCGTCGAACCTTCCCGGCTCCCCCCGCTGATGGAGGACCTCCGGAAGTTCCTGGGAGACCGGAACCGCGCCCCCGCCGCCCCCCTCCCCGCTGCGCCCCCGGCCGACGAGGGGGAAAGGGTCGGAAAGGAGGAGGTGCGCACGGTGCTCAAGCGCATCAAGAGCATCGGCACGCTCCCGATGGTCGTCCAGAAGATCATCGCCATGACCGAGGACCCGAACTGCGAAATGCGGGCGCTCGCCAAGACGGTGACCGCCGATCCCAATCTCACCGCGCAGCTCCTCCGCGTCGTGAACTCCGCGGCGCTCGGCGCCTCGCGCAAGTTCTCGAACGCCACCGACGCCATCAGCCGGATCGGGGTGAAGGGCCTGCGAAACGTCGCCCTCGCGACGGCGGTCCTCGACCGGTTCCAGGGGTCGGACAAGGAAGGGATGCGCAAGATCTGGATGCACTCCGTGCTGACCAGCCAGTGGGCCCAGGCGCTCGTGACGGTGCGGAAGGATCGGTACCCGGCGGAGGACGCGTTCATCGCGGGGCTGATCCACGACATCGGCGAGACGGTCCTGCGCCAGTTCTTCCCCGACTCCGCCGCGCTCGTCGACCGGAGGGTCAGGGAGGGACGCGCGACCGCAGAGGTGGAGCGGGAGGCGTTCGGCCAGACCCACGAGGATGCGGGGGCCTACCTGTGCGACCTCTGGTCCTTCCCCGCCGCCACGACCCAGGCCGTGGCGTACCACCATGCGCCGCTCCCGATCCTCAAGGCGCTCCCCGACCTCCAGCCGCTCACGGTGCTCGTGAACGGCGCCTGCCGCCTGGCGGATCTCGCCCTCGACCCCGACGACGCGGTCGAGAACCGGCTCAAGCTGGAGTCCCTGGAGCCGGAGTTCCGCGCCTTCCACAAGATCGACGGCTCGCTCGCCGATCTCTTCCCGCCCATCTACGCGCGCTCGCGCGAGATGAGCGCCTGGCTCGGGTAGTTGTTGACGAACACGCCGCGCGTTTTCGTCAACACTCACTTGTTCCGGCGCAGCATGTCGAGCAGGCGAACCACCTGCCCGTGGACCTGGGGCGTGTTCTTGATGACGAGCAGCCCGTTCGTCATCTGGCAGACGCATTTCTGGTTCTCCTCCCAGCTGCGCCCGCCCGTGTGCGCCCTCACCATCTCCTCGATCGGCACCACCCGCTCGTCGCCCGGGTCGGGCTGGTTGAACACCAGCTTGCCCGCGTCCCCCAGGTCGATGTCGACGCCCGGGAAGTCCGCGATCGGGTAAAGAACGTCGCGACAGTCGTAGATCTGCATCTTGATCGTTCCGTCCGCCACGTCCGGTTTCGTCATCACCCGGAGGACGCCGTCGCGGAACATCGTGTCGCAGTCGTGACGGCCGAGCATGAGCCCAAAGATGCCCTTGACGGACACGTCGGAAACCTTGAGCGAGACGACGATGTTCTTCTCCTTGACCTTCTCGTCGACGAAGATGTTCAAGTCGGAGATCTCGCGAAGGTAGTCGACGACGGTTTCGAGGGGAGTCTCCTTGAAATCGAGCGTCACCTTCAAGTTTCTCAGCTTCGCCTCGACCTCGTCGCGCTTTCCGTCCTGAGCCAGCGCCATCGCGATCGCCAGGATCATCGTCATGATTCCTCCTTGCCCGTTCGGGACAGAGTTATAGACCCACGGATCCGCAGTGAAAACCGACGCCGCTACTTGTTCCGGCGGAGCATGTTCAGGAGGCGCAGCACCTGCTGGTGGACCTCCGGGGTGTTCTTGATGACGAGCAGGCCGTTCGTCATCCGGCAGACGCACTTCTGGTTCTCCTCCCAGCTGCGCCCGCCCGTGTGGGCCTTGACCATCTCCTCGATCGGCACCTCGGCGCTGTCCCCGTCCCCCTGCCCCACGATCTGGACGCCGATCCCCGCCTGGCTCAAGTCGATGTCCACGCCGGGAAAGTCGTGGATCGGGTAGAGGATGTCGCGGCAATCGTAGATCTGCATCTTGACGGTGCGGTCGACCACGTCCTCCTTCGTCATCACCATGAGGACGCCGTCGCGGAACATCGTGTCGCAGCCGTGCGGCTTGAGCAGCAGGCTGAACACGCTCTTGAGCGAGAGGTCGCTCACCTTGAGCGAGACGACGATGTTCTTTTCCTTCGCCTTGGCGTCCACGAAGATGTTCACGTCGGAGATCTCGCGGAGGTAGTCGACCACCGTCTCGATCGGCGCGTCCTTGAAGTCGAGCGTCACCCGCATGTTCCGGAGCTTCGCCTCGACTTCGTCGCGCTTGCCGTCTTGTGCGATGGCAGGGATCGCGGCGGCGAGAACCAGCATCAGCGATTTCATAGCTCCTCCAAAGGCTCGATCGCCTTCTTCCAGGCGGCCTTGTCCTTCCCGAAATCCTTGCCCGTCTGCTCGCGCAGGAACTTGAGCGCCGCGTCGCCCAGCTCGGGCGAGTCCAGCAGGTCCACGATCTCCGCCAGCGGGAATCTTATCCCGAGCTCCCTGACGATATCAAGCGCCAGCTTCTGGACCTTCGGGTTGTCCGAGTGCAGGAGCGTCATGACCGACTCCAGGACCTTCCCCCGCGCGAGCTTGTCGAGCCGGTTCAGCCGCTTGAGCACGTCCATGGCCCAGCGCTCCTGGCCCTCCGTCGCCATCGAGACCGCGACCGGGATGATCTCGGCGTCGTCCTCCTCGAGGCCGACGGGCATCAGGCTCCAGCCCGAGTTCTTCTCGCCCTGGGCCTGGAAGCGGGCGACGACGCGGTTCCACGTCTCCTGGTCCTCCTTGCGCTTCTCGGGCTCCAGGAGCTTGAAGAGGAGCGTCGCGGCGGCGACCTGGAAGCGGACCTCGGGGTCCCCGAGGGCCTTCTCGAGGACGGGGATCGCGGCCGGGCCGACCGAGCGGATCCGGGCCTCGGCTTTTCCCTCGTCGCTCTTCTGGGAGTAGCGGGCGAGCTCCGCGCGGACGTCGACGGGGCCCTCCCGCAGGGTCGACAGGATCAACGAGACGATTCCGATCAGCGCCGCGGCGGCGGCCGCGAGCATCCACCCGCCGGGGCGGCGGGAGCGGGCCTGCACGACCTGGAGGAACCGGTCCGTGTCGGGGGCCGCGCCGGAGGGCACGGACTTCCGGAGGATCGACTCCAGGCGGCGCGACCCGTCGAGCTCCGCGCGACACTCCGCGCAGGAGGCGAGGTGTCGTTCGACCCCGGCGCGCGCGGGCGCGTCGAGCTCGTCGTCCAGGAACTCGTCGAGCCGGGGCTGGAAGTCGGCGCAGCTCATAGGTACTCCTTCAGCTCCAACTTGAGGCGCTTGCGCGCGAGCGAGAGGTTCATCTTCACGTCGTCGTAGGTGCACCCGAGCGCGGCGGCGATGTCGGTGTAGGCCATTCCCTGGTACACGTGGAGGACCAGCACCTCCCGCTGGCGGTCCGGGAGGAGCTCGACCTTCTGCTTGACCACGTCGGCCAGCTCGCCGGCGTTCATCTCCGACTCCTCGGTGTTCACCTCCGGGCGGTG
The DNA here is from genome assembly GCA_041482015.1 of Planctomycetota bacterium. Classification (GTDB taxonomy): domain Bacteria; phylum Planctomycetota; class MHYJ01; order MHYJ01; family JACPRB01; genus JACQFK01. Next base: position 22,723 of record JBGPCZ010000070.1, read on the forward strand.
TCGGGCCTCCTCGCGGACGACTTCGAGGCGGTGCTCCGCCCGGCGGTTCCGGCGGAGGTGGTCGCGGTACTGGTTGATGAAGATCCGGTAGAGCCACGACTTGAAGCTCGACTCGCCGCGGAATCCGCGGAGCGCGCGGTAGGCGCTCACGAAGCCCATCTGGGAGAGCTCCTCGGCCTCCTGGGCGTCGTGCGTGAGCTTCAGGCAGAAACTGTAGGCGTCTTTCATGTATTTCCGGACGAGGACCTCGAAGGCCGATTCCTCGCCACCCTTGAACTTCAGGACCAGCTCCGCGTCGACCATCGGGTCGCCCTCGCTCATCCTTCCCACGTTTGGACGCCCCCGGGTCGTTTGGGTAAAAGAAATTGCGCCGGATTCACAGCCCTATTGAGAAGAGCGGTCGGCGGACGTACTATAGTGCATTCCATGAAAAAGCCGGTCTCCCACGCGTGCTCTCTTATAGGCATATAGGGTAGAGGATCGCACGCACCCATGGGCGAATTCTCGTTCAGCGAGCTCATCCTGATCATCATCATTGCCATCGTCATCTATGGCAAGGACCTGCCCCAGGCCGCCCGCAAGCTGGCCATCATGTACAACAAGTTCCGCCGCCAGGTCGCCGACATCAAGGACGAGATCCACCGGCAGATTCCCATGGACGAAATCCAGAACAGCCTGAAAGTCGACATGCCCGACCCGATGGCGCCGCAGGTCGAGATCCCCATGTCCCCCACGAGCGTGATCGCCCAGGCGATCGACACGGGCAAGGTCATCGTCACGTGGAATTCCGTGCCCGGCGCCTCCACCTACAACCTCAAGCGCTCGACGAGCAGCGTCGACCCGCTCCTCATCGTCGCGATGAGCCTGACGGACCTCTCCTACACGGACGCGGGCCTCGAGACGGGCAGGACGTACCACTACGTCGTGACCGCCCAGAACAGCGCGGGCGAAAGCGGGTCGTCCGAGGAGGGGGTGATCACGCTGCCGGCCGAGATCGCCGCGACCCCCGCCGAAAGCCCCCCCCCAGCCGCGACGGGCCCCACGACCGATGTGGCCGCCCAGGCGGGCGGGAACGGAGCCGCCCCGGCCCCCCCAGAGAGCCCAGGGCCCACTCCCGATGCGGCCACGCCGCCCGCGGGGAACGGGAACATCGCGCCCCCTCAACCCATCGCCAAGCCCGAGGACCCCCCCGCCGCCTGAAGTGTTGAGTGACAGATCGGATTTGTAACTTAACAGTTGACGCTCGTCCGAGGGTGGGTCCGCTGGAACCCCGTCGCAAGTGTTAAGTGAGGAATCCGATCTCAATCACAACAGTTAGTCTTCCGAGGCGGGGACGGGGGCGCCGGGCTTGGGATTGAGGATCGAGACCGCGTAGTTCCGCTCGTCGAAGTGGTTCTTCAGGCGGCCTTGGAGCGCGGTCGCGGACATCTTCGAGATCACCTGCGGGACGCTGAAGAGATCGATCCCGCGCTGGGCGCAGCCCATGACAAGGAACGCTGCGCCGTCGGGCGTGTCGAACGACCGGATGAACTTGCCCAGCCGCTTCCTCTTGGAGCGCTCCACGACGGCGGCCTTGAGCTTCTCCTTTTTCGCCCCGTGCAGTTCCAGGAGGACCCGCTCGGCCAGCTCCTCCGGCTTGTCCGTCTCCCCGCCGATCAGCGAGAAGCCGAAGGCATCCTCGCTGTTGAACGAGAACGAGAAGCTGTCGTCGATCAGCCCCTCCTCGTAGGCGCGCGCGTAGAAGGCGCTCGACCGGCCGAACAGGAGGTCGAGCACCACCGACGTCTGAAGGTCGCGCTCGAGGGCGCGCTCGTTCCCCGCCTCGAGGTCCTTGAACCCCAGGAGCACGCGCGGGCGCGAGACGGCCATCTCGGCGCGGACCACGCGCTCCTTCACGCCCGGGGGCTCCACCGGCAGTCGCCGCCCGATCGGCCCGAGCGCCTTGAACCCCGAGGAGGCAAAGAGGGCCTCCGCCTGCGCGAAGACCTTCGCCGGCTCCACGTCCCCCGCGACGATCAGCGTCATGTTCGCCGGGTTGTAGAACTTCCGGTAGCAGCTCTCCAGCAGGTCGCGGTCGATCTTCTGGATGTCCGACACCTCGCCGCCGATGTCGAGCCGCACGGGGTGGACGGTGTAGAGCACGCCCATCAGGTTCTTGTAGAGCCGGTGGTCCGGCGAGTCCTCGTACATCCGGAGCTCCTGCTCGATGATCAGCTTCTCCTTCGCGACGTTCTCCGCCTCGAAGTACGGCTGGGTGACGAAGGTCAGGAGCAGCTCCAGGTTCCGGTCGAAGTGGCCGCTCGCCGTGAAGTAGTAGGCCGTCGCGCAGTAGTCGGTGAACGCGTTCGACGAGGCGCCGTACTTTCCGAACTCCATGAGCACGTCCTCGCCGCCCGCCTTCTTGAAGAGCTGGTGCTCGAGGAAGTGGGCGATCCCCGGCGGCGTCTCCAGCGACTGGCCGTCGAGCGCGAAGTTCATGTCGATCGACCCGTACCGCACGGAGAAGATCCCGATCTTCTTGCTGAACCCGCGCTTGGGGACGACGTGGCAGTCGAGGCCGCAGGAGAGCGTCGCCGTGACGATGTCCTCGCGCAACACCGTGCTGGTCCGCGTCCGAGGATTCATCTTGACTTGGTTTTCGGGCGGCTTGATAATAACCCAGCCGACCCGATCTGACAAATAATTCCCGCGGCCCGGCGTATAACCGCTGAGTCCTTTCTGGAGAGACCATGATCCGAACCCTGCTTCTCGGGATCGTAGCGGTCCTCCTCGCGCCCACCCCGGGCGCGCCCCAGGACGAGAAGAAGAAAGAGGAGAAGAAGGCCCCCCCGGACGACCTCAAGGAGCGGGCCCAGAAGCACAAGAAAGACGTGGTCGAGCTCCGCGGGCTGGAGTTCAAAAGCGACGTCACCGTGGGCGTCTACAGCAAGAAGGAGCTCCTCGAGTTCCTGAAGGCCGAGTTCGACAAGGACCTGCCCAAGGAGAAGGCCGAGAAGTACCAGCGCGGCTACGCCCTCTTCGGCCTCATTCCCGAGGACCTCGACATTTACCAGGCCTACCTCGACCTCTACGGCAGCTCGATCGCCGGCTTCTACCACCCGAAGACCAAGGAGCTCCGCCTGATCGACTCGGGCGACCAGGACGAGGCCGAGAAGAAGCTGGCCAAGGCGATGGGCATCGACATGGACGCGATCACGCTCGTGCACGAGCTCACCCACGCCGCGCAGGACCAGAACTTCGAGCTCTCGACGCTCCCCATGGAGGACGAGACCAACGACGACATGGTCGCCGCGATCAAGGCGGTCGTCGAGGGCGACGCCTCGGTGATCGGCTACAAGTACGGATTCAAGGGCGCTTTCGAGCGCGCCCTGCCGCTCCTCAATGCCGGCATGAAGGAGGGCAAGGGCCTGCCCGGCAAGGCCGACGCCCTGCCGGCCTACCTGCGGCTGACGCTGACCTTCCCCTACGGGTACGGCAGCGAGTTCGTGATGAAGTACGTCAAGAGCGTGAAGGGCGACTTCAAGGACATCTCGAAACTCTTCAAGGACATGCCGCTCTCGACCGAGCAGATCATGCACCCGGAGAAGTACTACGACCCGGACCAGCGGGACAACCCGATCCTGGTCACCCTCCCCGACCTCCCCAAGGTCTTCGGCGCCCCCTGGACCGAGAGCTTCAACAACGTCCACGGTGAATTCTCGATCTGGGTGCTCCTCAAGGAGCTCTTCAACGAGGACACCAAGCGCGAGAACTTCAAGCGCGACACCCCGACGTCAGCGGCGCTGAAGCGCGCCGCCGCCGGCTGGGGCGGCGACCGCTACGTCGTGATGGAGGACGGAAAGGGCCACACGATGTACGCCTGGTACTCCACCTGGGACACCGAGAAGGACGCGAAGGAATTCCACGAGGCGTACGCCCTCGGCGTCGAGCGCAAGTACGACCTCGAGGGGTCGGAGACGCGCGAGGAGAAAACCGCCTTCAAGACCGCCAAGGGGCACGTCCTCCTCGAGCGCCGCGGCAAGGACGTCCTCGTCCTCGAGGGCGCCACCGAGGCGATGGTCGGGAAGGCCGAACGCCTCTGGAAGGGCGTGACCAAGGTGGAGATGACCCAGATCGAACGGCTCCGGAAGTTCGTCTGCGAGAAGGACGGCGTCAAGGAGGCCTTCGGCGGGAAGTGCCCCAAGTGCGGGGCGGACCTGAAGTTCAAGGACGACGACGACAAGCCCAAGCCGGACAAGAAGAAGAAGCGCGACTACGCGCTGCAGGATCGCTAGCGATCAGCGGTCGGCTCTCCGCGTTCCGCTGACGGCTGAAGGCCGAGAACTCATATGGTCGCGCCCGCCGGCATCGTCGCCCTTCTCACCGACTTCGGACTGAAGGACCCCTACGTCGGCGTCATGAAGGGCGTCATCCTCGGCGTCAACCCGAACGCGAGGATCATCGACCTTTCCCACGACATCGGATCGCAGGACGTGCTCGAGGCCTACTTTCTCCTCTCCAACAGCTACCGCTACTTCCCCGCCGGAACGGTCTTCGTCGCCGTCGTCGATCCCGGCGTGGGGAGCGACCGCGCCATCGTCGCGGTCGAGGCGGAGCGCCACACGTTCCTCGCCCCCGACAACGGCCTCCTGGGCTTTCTCGAGAAGGACGGCCGGATCCGGCGCATCGTCCAGGTCTCCAACGATGCGTACTTCCTCAAGCCCGTCTCGAACACCTTCCACGGCCGCGACATCTTCGCCCCCGTGGCGGGCCATCTCTCCCAGGGCATCGACCTCCCCCGGCTCGGACCGGAGGTCCGCGGGATCCAGAAAATCGCGGCACCGGCGCCGAAGATGACGAGGGAGGGGGTCATCGTCGGCGAGATCGTCTCGATCGACCGGTTCGGGAACCTCGTGACCAACATCCCGGGCGACCGCCTCGCCGCGGCCGACACCGTGGAGGTCAAGGTCGGAAAGGCCACGATCCGCCGGCTTTCGACTTCGTACGCCTCGATGAAAAAGGGAGAGCTCCTCGCGATCGCGGGCTCGACCGGAACCCTGGAAATCTCGGTCAACACGGGCGACGCGCGGAAGAAGACAGGGGCGAAGATCGGCGGGGTCGTCCGCGTCCGCCACTCCACGAAATGAAATGAAAATAGCCTACCTCGACTTGTTCTGCGGCCTGAGCGGCGACATCACGCTGGGCGCGCTCGTCGACGCGGGTCTGCCGCTCACGGAACTCAAGCGGGGCCTATCGAAGCTTCCCCTCAAGGGCTGGTCGATTTCATCCCGGCGCGTCATGAAGGGCGCGATCTCCGCCACCAAGGTCGACGTCACCATCGCGGGAAAGAAGCAGGATTCCGTAAGCCACGCGCCGCATCACCACGACCACGACCATGGCCATGGACACGATCATCGCCACGGCCACACGACGCTCAAGGAGATCCTCGCGCTGATCAAGAGGAGCGGCCTCCCCTCCGCGGTCAAAGGGACCGCCTCCGACTGCTTCCTCCGGCTGGGCGAGGTCGAGGGGAAGGTCCACGGCATCCCGACGATGAAGGTGCGGTTCCACGAAGTGGGCGCGGTCGATTCGATCGTGGACATCGCGGGCTCATGCCTCGGCTTCCACCTGCTCGGCATCGAGGCGGTTTACTGTTCCAAGGTGCCGGTCGCCCACGGCGTGATCCACACGCAGCACGGCCCGCTCCCCAACCCCGGGCCCGCCGCGCTCGGGCTCCTCAAGGGATTCCCGCTCGTCGCGGCGGACATTCCGCGCGAGATCCTGACGCCGACCGGGGCGGCGATCCTCGCGACGCACGTCCGGGAGCCGGGCCGCTTCCCCGAGATGACGCTCGAGGCGATCGGCTGGGGCGCGGGGGGGT
>JBGPCZ010000071.1:0-28552 GCA_041482015.1 Planctomycetota bacterium
CGGAGCGGCGTCAACTTCCTGGTCGCGCGCCTCAATCTCGAGGCCGCGCGCGCGGCGGCGAAAGCGGTCCGTGACGCGGGGATCGGGAACGAGCGGATCGTCTACCTGCCGATGCGGGGGACGGACACGCCGACGCCGGAAGAGGTTGCCTCGGTGGCGGGCGGGGAGCGGTTCCAGTCGATGACGTGCCTCTCCGCGTGCGCGCGGAGCGAGCGCTTCTGCTCGGTCGCGTGGGACCGGACGGTGGCGTGGTGCTCGTACACGGAGACGCGGCGGCCGCTGGCGTCGCCGACCTATCGCGCGCTCGAGTCCGCGCTGGACGATCTCGGCCTGAAATTCTGCGGGGGGACCGATGGGCGGTGACTTCCCGGCCGCCCACAGCATGGACACGACGTGGTTCGCCCTCGACCGGTGCGGCCACGTCGGAGTCTTCCATTCCGGCGAGGAGGGCGCCGTCGCCGAGGGTGCGCCGCCGGTCGACGAGCCCTTCGACGCCAAGTCGTTGCGAGCGGGTGAGCTGGCCTGGGCGATCGAGAAGGGGATCCTCCGTCCCGGCCGCCACGAGACGGCGGTGACGGTCCACGAGGAGCAGATGGTGCCGGACGGCCGGGTGCGGAGCTGGGGACCGGTCGAAGGGAAGGGCATCGTGGTCCACAGCGCGTACGGATTCTTCCTCTGCGGAGCCGGGGCGACGCGCGAGGCCGTCCTCGAACGGAACGGAACCGGGCGCCAGTCGCGGTCGCCGGGCCACTACGACCTCGAGTTCGGGGTGAACGACGGCCGCGCCTGGGTCCGGGGCGTGATGACCTCGCTGGCCTGGAACTGGCTCCACGCCCGCGCCGATCTCTGCCTCGCGTGCGTCCAGGGCGGCCCCGTGGGACTGGACGAGCGGTGCCAGATTCACGGCGTCTTCACGTACCACTGTTCCGACTATGGCAATCCGCCGTACCAGCGCGGGGAACCTCCGTCCGCGCCCATCCTCCTCGACGAGCTCAACCGTCGATTCGAAGGACGGCTGCCCGGGGCCATCCCGAGATTCGAGAAATTCTGCTTTGGGGAGAAGCCCGTGCTCCAGCCGATCCAGTGGCTTCCGACGCGCTCCTATGACTACGATGACTGGCTTCGCGAGGACGGCCAGTCGGTCCACCGCGAGGGACCGGAAGACTTCCCCGCCGCCCACAGCAGCCGGTGATCCACGTGCCGTGCGATTCGCACTCGTCCGCGTGGCTCGATTTCGACGGGAGGACCGTGGGGCCGATCGCGGGCAGGGAGGCGGAGTACGCGGATGCCTACGGGATCTTCGTGAAGAACGCGGACCGGGTCGTCACCCCACCCGGGCCGCCAGGGTCTTGAGCGCGTCCTCGATCGGCAGGCCGAGGCAGAGCTCGACGAAGAAGTCGGTGACCAGGGGATCGATCTCCGCCTCCTCCTCGCGGAAGGTGGTCCGAGCGAGCGAGCCGAAGAACCCGCGCTTCGTGGTGAGGCTTTCGCGGTCGCGGATCAGCAGCTTGTGCCGGCTCTGCTGGGCCTCGCTCTCCTGTCCCTCGATCGGAGCCGTGTCGTGGAAGACCACGTCCACGCCCCTCTCCCGGAGCGCGCGGACGAAGGCGTCGTTCCGCGCGTAGGCGTCGAGCTTGTACTCCTTCAGGAGCGCCTTCACGACGCCCGCAATTTTCTGCCGCTTCTCGGCGTCGATCGTCGCGTACCGCGCCGCGTAATCGGTGATGCAGACGTCGGCGGTCGGCCCCAGGCACTTCGTGCAGAAGGTGCCCTTGCAGGTGGCGCAGCGGGAGCGGTCGCGGCCGCGGAACCCGCCGCACCGGGCGCAGGCGAGCATCGAGACGTCCGGGACCGGCGTGATGAAGTCGACGCGGCGGTTCGCGATCGCCTCGAGGATCGCGAGCGCGGAGTCGCGCGAGAGCCGGCCCTCGAGGACGCGCTCCTCGCGCGTGGCGAGCTCGCGGAAGCGCTTCCAGTCGGGGACCTTCGCCGATTCCCACGTCATGCGCCGCCAGTCGTCGAGGAAGAGCTCGAAGTCGTGGCGTTTCTTGTCGGGCTGCTCGGTGAAGTCGCCCACCTGCGTCAGCGCCATGAGGAGGAGCGCCACGTCGACGGCGGGCTTCACGCCCGTCTCGGCGAGCGGGAGGATCTTGCGGAGCGGGTCGGAGAACTTGACCTTCTTCGGCGGGGGCGGGGCGATCTTCTTGAGCGCCGAGACGACCGCCTCGACGAGGTCGGGGACGTCGCGCGGGCCCATCGCGCCGCGCCGCTCGAGGGTCCACGCGGCGACGAGGGCCTCCTCGACGGCGGCAACGGTCGCGTCGAGACCTTTCGCGGAGGCGGCCGCCGCGGCCTCCCGTACCTGGGTCTTGCAGTTTGCCGGCGTCTGGAGCATGGGCTCACCATTGTAACTTTTGACCCCCGGGCCGCAAGCTTGGTATAAAGCCGATCCACATGTACCGGACGATTTTGGTCGCCTTGGACGGCTCGAAGAACGCGGAGAAAGTCCTGCCCTACGTGGAGGCGGTGCTTCGCGGGTCGGGGGGGCGGGCGGTCCTCATGCAGGTGCTCCCCGCGGGCGAGCGCCGGCCGGAGGCGGCGGCGGAGGCGTACCTCAAGTCGGTCCAGGGGCGGCTCGCGCGAAAGAAGATCAAGGGCGAGAGCGACATCGTCCACGGCGACCCTGCGGTCGCGATCATCCGGGCGGCGGAGAAGCGCCAGGCGGACCTCGTGGCGTTCACGTCGCACGGCGAGGGCGGCCTGGCGCAGTGGGTGTTCGGGAGCGTGGCGCAGAAGATCCTCCGCGGCTGCGCGAGGCCGCTTTTCGTGGTGCGCCCGCTCGAAGGGCCGGCCCCGAAGGTGAAACGGCTGATCGTCCCGCTCGACGGATCGGTCGGCTCGGAGGCGACGCTCCCGCACGCGACGCTCCTGGCGCGGTCGACCGGTGCGGTGATCGAACTCCTCCACGTCGCCCCTCCCCCCGGGGTGGAGGCGGGGGACTCGAAGTTGCGGGGCTGGCTCGACCGCGAGAAGAAGCGGATGGAGACGCGGTTCTGCGAGATCGAGCGCTCCGAGGCGGGACTGAAATTCGAGCAGGCGGTCGAGGAGGGGGATCCCGCGGCGAAGATCAAGGAGCGCTCGGAGAAGCAGGCCGGTGCGGTGATCGTGATGGGCAGCCACGGCCGGACCGGGATCAGCCGGTGGGTCTACGGGAGCGTCTCCGAGAAGGTGCTCCAGGCCGCGCGCGTCCCGGTCCTCGTCGCCCGCCACACCGCCAGCTAGCGAACCCTACCGCCGCTCGACCAGGTCCGTCCCCTCGAATGCACGAACCGCCCGGCGGAAATCGTCGGAGGCCCGGACCGGCCGCCAGGTCCGGGGGTCGATCATCACGTGGACGCTCTTTCCCTCGGCGATCAGCCGCGCTTCCCCCTTGTGGCTCACCCGGAAGCTGAACGTGACCGAGGTGTTTCCGATCTCGCTGATCCGCGCGTAGACGATGAGCACGTCGTCGAATCGTGCGGGCGAACGGAATTCGGCCGACGCGTGGGCCACCAGGTTCTTCGACTCGCCGGTCCGGAAGGAATCCAGAAGGTGCAGGTTCCGGAGATAGTCCATGCGGGCGACGTCGAAGTACGTGTAGAAGTACCCGTGGAAGACGATCCCCATCGCGTCCGTCTCCGGCAGCCGGACGCGCAGTTCGACGGAGAACTTGAAGTTCACAGGGGGATCGCGACCCCGTCCCGCCGCGGGTCGGCCACGCCGACGATCGTCCCGTCCTCCAGGATCTCGACCCCGTGGACGCCGCCGAAGAAGAGGTCCTGCTTGCGCCGCTCGCTGACGGGCTGATCGAGCTCCTGCTTCGCCCGCGCGCGCACGTCGTCGGGGATGTCCCCCTCGAAAAAGAACCGGTTCTCCTCCCAGTGGACGCGACCCGCCGCGACCGCGCGCTCGAGGTCCATCCCCTGGTGGAGGACGTTCCCGATCACCTGCGACATCGCGGGGAAGATCCGGACGCTCCCGGGCGTGCCGAGCGAGAGGCGCGGGCGCCCGTTGCGGAAGACGATCGTCGGGGCCATGTTGGCGACCGACCGCTTGTTCGCGCCGATCGAGTTCGGGTGGCCGGGGAAGCGCTCCATGTCGGAGATGTCGTCGTTGAGAAGAATGCCGTAGCCCTGCGCGACCACGCCGCTTCCGAAGAAGTGGCCGATCGTCTGGCTGACCGAGACGACCGTCCCCTCGCCGTCGACGACGACGAAGTGGGTCGTGCCGCCGCCCGCCGGCGGGCCCTTGGGCCCCTCGACCAGCTTCGACAGGTCGATCGGGACGACGTCGGGGTCGCCGATCACCGGGTCGAGCTCCTTGAAGATCGTGCGGATCGTGCGGGCGAGCTTGACGGGATCCGCGTCGTAGCGGAGGAGCGCCTGGATGATTCCGGCCCCGCCGCGCGAGGGGGGCGGCGTGGTGGCGATCCGGTGGCCCGCGATGTCGCACCAGAGCGGCGCGCGGACCTTCACCTCGTACTTCGCGAGGTCGTCCCGCCCCCAGACGGGGCCGGTCTGGTTCGCGGCGCGCGTCAGCGCGAGGCCGATCTCGCCCGTGTAGCACGACTCGAAGCCGCGCTCGGCGACGATCCGCAGCGTGCGCGCGAGGTCCTTCTGCATCAGCCGCTCGCCCGCCTTGAAGCGGACGCCGCCGTTGTAGAAGATCTTCGCGCACTCGGGATTCGAGCGGACGGTGCTCTCGAAGAGCGAGGAGCAATACACGAAAACCTCGCCGACTTCGAAGCCGTCGGCGGCGAGGCCGACCGCGCGGCGGCAGAGTTTCTGGAGCGGCATCTTCCGGCCGTACTTCTGGAGCGCGAGCCCGAGCATGCGGCCCAGGCCGGGCACGGCCGCCGAGAAGGGGCCGATCTTCGGGACCCACGGCAGCATCACCTTCCTCGGGTAGACGTACTCCTCGGTCATGAGCGAGGACAGCTTCGCGCGGGCGTCCAGGATCTCGGTCTTCCCGATCGCGCCCGAGGGGGAGATGATCATGAATCCCCCGCCGCCGAGGCCCGAGGCGAAGGGCTCGACGACGCCGAGCGTGAGCGAGACGGCGACCGCGGCCTCCACCGCGTTCCCGCCCTCGGCCAGGACCTCGCGCCCCGCCTCCGCGGCGAGCGGATGGGCGGCGACGACCATCCCCTTTTCGGATCGCGCGACCTTCATGAGGGGGTCAGCATAACATGGCCCCCCTTAGCGCATCCACGGTTTGCGCTACGGGGGCAGGGCCGGGAGGGCCGGAATTTATTTTCGCGCTTGTATCCCCGCGGAGAGCGGATAGAATTCCATTGGTTCCGGGGAGAGAAAAAAGAGAGAGAGGGGATATGGAGAGCACGCTCGCCCGAGTTTCACTTCAACTGCTCACCGACGAACAGCTTCTCGACTACCTCCGCACCCAGGAGGACCGCCTCGTCCGCGAGGTCGTCGACGAATTCGTCCGCCGGGGCGAGCGGATGCTCGCGCCGCTCACCGAGATCTGCCGGGACGAGCGCTCGTGGAAGCAGGCGGACGCCCTCTACTGGACGCCCGTCCACGCCGCGTTCATCCTGGGCGCGACGGGCGACGAGCGGGCCGTGAAGGGCTTGCTCGCCGCGCTCCGCTGGTCGGCCCGGTACGATGTCGACTGGGTCTACCGCGCGCTGCCCTCGATGATGGGCGGGGTCGGCCGCCCGGCCATGGGGGCGCTCATGGCCCGCGCCCGCGACTCGGAGGCGGCGGAGCTCGACCGGACGCTCGCGCTCCACTGCCTGGGCGCGACCGCCGCGCGGCACCCGGTCCAGCAGGGCGAGATCCTCGATTTCCTCAAGGTCGTCGTGGAAGAGGGCGAGGAGGAGTGGATCCGGAACGTCGCGGCGTGCATCCTCCTCAAGTTCGCGCGGCCGGGCGACCGGAAGCTCGTGACCATCGCGGCGATCCGGCAGGCCTGGAGCGACCGCCCCGTCCTCTTCACCAACGAGGACGTGAAGGAGGCGTACGACCGCGGCGTGCAGACAACGGACGAGTACCTCCGCGACTGGCTGGAGTTCTACCGGCCCGGGGAGATCGAGGCGCGCGAGCGCCGCTGGCAGGAGAGGGCGGACGACGATCGCTGGGCGGCGGGCGTCGGGACGGGGGCCGCGTGGGTCCACGAGCGGATGGACCGGTTTCTCCGGCGGTACGAGTCGACGATGATCGACCTCGACGACGCGGCGCGGGGCGACGCGGTGTGGGTCGCGGAGTCGATGGCCGAGTACAACGTCTGGCACGAGCGGCTGGCGCCGTGGCGCTGGAACGGGCAGACGTCGTACGCCTACCTGATGGACTACCTGGCGCGGCGCCTCTCGGCGGGCGATCCCGGGCGGATCCGCGTGGTGCCCGACAGCCTCCTCCGGTTCGTCCGGTTCTGCTTCGCGGAGGGCTGCATCCTCGAGCGCGACTGGAAGGGCGTGGAGGAGGTGGTGGCGGCCGAGCGGGACGAGTTCGTCCAGGCGGCCCGCGACCCGGAGACGCGGCGGATCGCGCGCGAGGTGATCCAGGCGATGCTGGTGCGGGGGAAGGACCCGGCCGACCCGGCCTCGGCCAACCCGCGTTCGGAGTTCTTCCTTTCGGGGTTCGTCGCCGGGGACACGCTCCCCGGCGGGATGGAGGACCGGAGCGCCCTCTCCCGGGCCGAGCTCCGGGACGGGACCACGCGGCGGCGATTCCACCCCGAATAACTCGACATAAAATTCTTCCTGTCGAGTTTTTCCGCCCTCCCGTCACTTCCGGGAGGGAATCCGACCGGGGACTTTGGACTTAGGACCGGTCCACGTTTGACGCTCCGCGCCCGCTGCCCTATAATCGCCCCGTTCTGGGAAGGGGCGGAATGGTCACCACCCGGCGGCGCTTCATCACCCCCGAGGATCTCCAGCACTTCCGCTTCGCCGGCGACCCCCAGCTCTCCCCCGACGGGGCCCGCGTCCTGTACACCCTCAAGATCGTCGAGGGCGAGAAGTACTTCCAGCACCTCTGGGTGGACGACGACCAGCTCACCCTCGGACGGGTGACGGACGCCCGCCCCCGCTGGTCGCCCGACGGCCGGCGCATCGCGTTCGTCCGGACGAAGGACGACGATTCCCAGGTCTGGCTCATGCCGATCACCGGCGGCGAGCCCCGCCCGGTCACGTCGCTCCCGCCCGGCAAGATCTCCGCCCTCGAGTGGTCGCCCGACGGCGGCCGCCTCGCGATCGTCTTCCACAAGGACCCCGCCCCCGAACTCAAAAAGGAGAAGAGGCAGCCGCTCCTCCGGCACATCACGCGGCTCCGGTATAAAGAGGAAGGCGTCGGGTTCCTGGACTCCGAGCGCGACCACCTCCACATCGTCTGGGTCAACGACCGGCGCACCGTCCCGCTCACCGACGGCGACTGGGACGACGCCCACCCCGCGTGGTCCCCCGACGGGCTCTGGATCGCGTTCGTCTCCAACCGCCTCCCCGACGCGGATTACCGGCCGCTCGAGATGGACCTCTGGGTCGTCGCCTCCGGCGGCGGCGAGCCGCGGAAGCTTCCCAGGCCCGCGGGCCCCGCCTGGCTCCCCTCGTGGTCCCCCGACGGGAAGTCGATCGCGTTCCTCGGCCACGACAAGCCCGAGAGCACCTGGGGCGCGACCAACACGCACGTCTGGTCCGTGCCCTCCAGCGGCGCGCAGCCCGCGCGCGACCTCGTCGCGGGCTTCGACCGGACCTGCGAAGACATGGTCCTCACCGACACGAAGTCCGCCCATGGGGCGGGGCAGCGCCCCCTCTGGAGTGCCGACGGGCGGGAGATCTATTTCCTCGCGAGCGACTCGGGCTCGTGCCATCTCCACAAGGTCGCGTCGACGGGGGGAACGCCCGCCCGGCTGACCGACGGCGCTCGGGAGGTGATGCAATTCTCGCTTGCCAAGGGACGCTTCGCCCTCACCGTCAGCGAGCCGCTCAACATCGGCGACGTGTACGATTACGAACCCGGCGGCGAACTCCGCCGTCGCACGTCCGTCAACCGGGAGCTATTCGAGGTCCTGCGCCTTTCGGCGCCCGAGGCCTTCGACACGGGCGTGCAGGGCTGGCTCCTCAAGCCTCCGAACTTCAACGCGCAGCAGAAATACCCGCTCCTTCTTTACATCCACGGCGGCCCGCGCGCGATGTACGGGCACGCCTTCTTCCACGAGTTCCAGGTGCTGGCTTCCAAGGGTTATTGCGTCCTCTACCCCAACCCGCGCGGCTCGCAGGGCTACGGGGAGAAGTTCGCCGACGCGATCAAGTCCGACTGGGGGAACCTCGACTATAAAGACCTGATGAACGCCGTCGACCAGGCGGTCAAGCTGCCCTATATTGACGCCTCGCGCCTGGCGGTCTGCGGCGGATCCTACGGCGGCTACATGACGAACTGGATCGTCGGCCACACCGACCGCTTCAAGGCGGCGATGACGGAGCGGTGCGTGAGCAACCTCTACTCGTTCTACGGGACGAGCGATTTCGGCTTCGACGACCACCGCGAGTTCACGCACCACGCGTACGACAACCCGGAGCACTACGCGAAGCTCTCGCCGGTCTCCTACGTGAAGAACATCAAGACGCCGCTCCTCATCCTCCACAGCGACGGCGATCTGCGGTGTCCGATCGAGCAGGCGGAGCAGATGTACGCGATGCTGAAGTCGATGAAACGCGAGGTGGAGTTCCTCCGGTTCCCGGAGGAGAACCACGACCTCTCACGCACGGGGCGGCCCGACCGCCGCCTCGCGCGCCTCGAGTTCATTTTGCGCTGGTGGGAGAAACACCTATGAGACCCTGGCCCCTCCTTGCCCTGCTGCTCCTGGCGGCGAGGCCGCAGGACACCGGCTTCAAGATCCCGGTGAAGGATTTCACGCTTCCGAACGGGATGCGCGTCCTGGTCGTCGAGCGGCACGACGTTCCGCGCGTTTTCTGCTCGCTCTGGTGGCGCGTGGGGTCGGTCCACGAGCGGCCCGGCGTCACGGGGCTCTCCCACTTCTTCGAGCACATGATGTTCATGGGCACGGACGTCATCGGGACGACGGACGCGAAGAAGGACGCCGAGCTCAACGTGAAAATCGAGGAGGTCATGGGGCGGATCCGGCAGATCAAGCTCGCGCGGCTCGAGGCCGAGCGGCGCGGCCTCGGGACCGATCCGAGGCTCGAGGCGGACTACAAGACGCTCTGGAAGGAGTACGAGGGGCACGTCGAGGAGCAGAAGAAGACCATCATCCCCGAGCACCTGTCGAAGATCTTCCAAGCCAACGGCGGGACGGGGCTGAACGCGACCACCTCGTTCGACCGGACGAACTTCTTCGTCGACATGCCGGCGAACAAGGTCGAGCTCTTCTGCTGGCTGGAGAGCGACCGCTTCCTGAAGCCCGTCTTCCGCAGCTTTTACCCCGAGCGCGAGGTGGTCAAGGAGGAGCGCCGGATGCGGACGGACTCGACCCCGACCGGCCTCATCCACGAGTCGTTCAACGCGATGTTCTGGCAGTCCCACCCCTACAAGTGGCCCGTGATCGGGTGGATGAGCGACATCGACCAGTACACGATGGCCGACGCCGAGCGCTACTACCGGACCCACTACTCGCCGCAGAACTGCACGGCGATCTTCGTGGGCGACGTCCGGTTCGACGAGATGAAGGAGCTGTGCGAGCGGTACTTCGGCCGGCTCAAGCGCTCGCCCGTCGAGCGCGACGCGATCGTGACGACCGAGCCCGAGCAGGTGGCCGAGCGGCGCATGGTCGCGGAGGCGAGCGCCCAGGACGATCTCAGCATCCACTGGCACGGCCCCTCGGGGGTCCACAAGGACACGGCGTACTGCGACCTTCTCACGAACGTCCTCGGCGGCCGGAGCGGCCGGCTCTACCGGCCGCTGGTCGAGGAGAAGAAGCTCGCGCTCGAGGTCCAGGCGTTCTACGAGTCGCGCCGCTACGGCGGGTCGATCGTGATCGACGCGACGCCGCGCGAGGGCGCCGACGTCGCCGCCCTCGAGAAGGCGATCGAGGGGATCGTGGAGGACCTGCAGAAGAACGGCGTGACCGAGCGCGAACTCCAGAAGGCGCGGAACCAGCAGCTCGCGGACCTGGTGCGGACGCTGAAGTCGACGCAGGGCGTGGTGCACCAGCTCGGGTACTTCGAAACGATCGGGACGTTCAAGGACTTCGACGCGTACGTCCACTCGGCGGAAACGGCCACGGCCGCGGATCTCCAGCGCGTGGCGGTGCAGTACCTGAAGCCGGCGGGGCGCAACATCCTCGTGATCAAGCGGAAGGAGAAGAAGTGAGATACGCCCTCGCCCTCGTCCTGCTGACCCTCGCCCAGGGCAAGCCCTTCGACTCGCGCCTGGCGGCCCTCGCTCAGGACAAGCAGGACGTCCCCGACCATCCGGACAAGCTGGTGTACAAACCTCTGGCGTTCGCCGTGCCCGAAGTGGCCACCATGCGGGTCCAGCTCTCCTCGGGCTCGGCGGCCTACCTGGTCGAGGACTCCTCGCTTCCCATCGTGGACCTCCAGATCTACTTCCGCGGCGGGTCGTTCGACGAGCCCAAGGGGAAGGAGGGCGTGGCCGGCGCGACCGCCCACCTGATGAGGACCGGTGGGACGAAGAGCCGAACGCCCGAGGCGCTGGACGAGGAACTCGATTTCCTCGCGGCCCACGTCTCCGTCTCGATGGGCGACGTCTCGGGCTCGGCCTCCCTCTCGGTGCTCTCGAAGGACCTGGACAAGGGCGTGGAGATCCTGGCCGACGTGCTTCGCAACCCGGTGTTCAACCAGGAGAAGTTCGACCTGTTCAAGGCGCAGACGATCGACGAGATGGGAGCGAGGAACGACCGCACCGGCTCGATCGAGGCGCGCGAGTCGAACCTCCTCTTCTACGGCGACCACCCGATCAACCGCCTCGAGACGAAGTCCTCGATCGAGTCGCTGACGCGCGACGATCTCGTGGCGTTCCACCGGAGGACGATCCACCCCGCGCATTTCATCCTCGCCGCGTCGGGGGCGTTCAAGACGGCGGACCTCAAGGGGAAGCTGGAGGCGGCGTTCAAGGACTGGCCCCATCCGCCGTCGGAGCGGCCGGGGGTGCCGGCGGTGACGCACCGGGCGAAGCCCGGCATCACGTGCTTCCACAAGGAAGGGAAGAACATCAACCAGGGCCGCGTCACGATGGGCCACCTCGGGGTCGACGTCAACAACCCCGACGTGCAGGCGATCCGCGTGATGAGCTACATCCTGGGTTCCGGCGGGTTCAGCTCGCGGCTCATGCAGAAGGTGCGCACCGAGGAGGGGCTGGCGTACGACGTGCGGAGCGACCTCCGGCCCGGGATCGCGTATCCCCTCGTCTTCAAGATCCAGTTCCAGTCGAAGAGCGAGTCGTGCGCCTACGCGGCGAAGCTGTGCCTCGACGAGATCGCCCGCTTCCAGAAGGACGGCGCGACGGAGAAGGAGCTCAAGGACGCGCAGCAGTTCTATCTCGACGCCTTCCCGGGGCTCTTCTTCGCGACGAAGCTCCAGACGGCCTCCACCTACGCGAACGCGGAGCTCCTGGGGATCCCGAAGGACTACTACGCGACGTACCGCGAGAAGATCGCGAAGCTGACGACGGCGGAGATCCTCCGGGTCGCCCGCGAGTACCTGAAGCCCGGGGCGTTCGCGTGGGTCGTCGTGGGGAACATCCCGGCGATCAAGGCGGGCGACGGCAAGCATGCCGTGACGCTCGCGGACCTCGGGGCGATCACCGATGTCCCGCTGGCCGACCCGATGACCCTCGAGAGACTCAAATGAGCGACGAACCCATCACGGGACGGACGAGCAACGTCACCGGCCGGCGCACGAAGGGCGACTATCACAAGGGGATGGACGCCGGGTCGCTCGGGGTCTCGATTACGAATCACCTCAAGTACACGCTCGCCAAGCACAAGGAGGGCGCGACGCTCCACGACCAGTACTGGAGCGTGGCCTGCGCGATCCGCGACCGGCTGATCGACCGCTGGATCGCGACCCAGAAGACCTACAACGAGCAGGACGTGAAGCGGGCGTACTACCTTTCCATGGAGTACCTGCCCGGCCGGACGCTCCGGAACGCCGTCATCAACCTCGGGCTCGCCGAGGAGTTCCAGGAGGCGATGAAGGAGCTGGGCTACAACGCCGCGGAGCTCTTCGACGTCGAGCCCGACGCGGGCCTCGGGAACGGCGGCCTCGGGCGGCTCGCGTCCTGCCTTCTCGACGCGCTGGCGACGCTCCAGATCCCCGCCATCGGTTACGGGTTGCGTTACGAGTTCGGGATGTTCCGGCAGACGCTCCGCCACGGCGCGCAATCCGAGGAGCCCGACTACTGGCTGCGCCTCGGGAGCCCCTGGGAGACGCAGCGCCCGGAGGCGACCTACCCGATCAAGATGTTCGGGAACGTCGAGTGGGGCGCGGGGCCGGACGGCAAGCCGCGCCGCGTCTGGGCGAACACGCAGGAGCTCTGGGCGGTCCCGAGCGACGTCCCGATCCCCGGCTATGGGAACAACACGGTGAACATCCTGCGCCTCTGGAACGCGACGGGGACGGACCTCTTCGACCTCGAGTACTTCAACTCGGGCGACTACATCCGGTCGATCGAGCGCGCCACCAACAGCGAGAACATCACGAAGATCCTCTACCCGAACGACAAGACGTCGGTCGGGCTGGAGCTCCGGCTCCGGCAGGAGTACTTCCTCGCGAGCGCGTCGCTGCAGGACATCCTGCGCCGCTACAAGCGCTCCCACTCGACGTTCGACGAGTTCCCCGACAAGGCGGCGATCCAGATCAACGACACGCACCCCGCGGTCGCGGTGGTCGAGCTCCTGAGGCTGCTCACCGACATCGAGGGCCTCGAGTGGACGAAGGCCTGGGACCTCACGGTGCGGACGTTCGGCTACACCAACCACACGCTGATGCCGGAGGCGCTCGAGAAGTGGCCGGTGGAGCTGTTCGGGAAGGTCCTGCCGCGGCACCTGGAGATCGTGTACGAGATCAACCACCGGTTCCTGCAGGAGGTCCTCAAGCGCTTCCCGGGCGACGTCGAGCGGATGCGCCGGATGTCGATCATCGAGGAGGGGTGGCAGAAAAACGTCCGGATGGCGAACCTCGCGGTGGTGGGGAGCCACTCGGTGAACGGGGTCTCCGAGCTGCACGCGAAGCTGCTGCGGGCGCGGCTCTTCGCCGATTTCGCGGAGATGCACCCCGAGCGGTTCAACGCGAAGACGAACGGGATCACGCCGCGGCGATGGCTGCTCTCGTGCAACCCCGGGCTGGCCGCGCTGATCGCGGAGCGGATCGGGACGAAGTGGCCGACGGACCTCGACCAGCTCCGGCGGCTCGCGCCGCTCGCGGAGGACGGGGCGTTCCGCGAGGCATGGCGGGCGGTGAAGCGCCGGAACAAGGAGCGGCTGGCGGGGCTGATCGAGCGCAACACGGGGATCCGCGTCCCCGCGGCCGCGCTCATGGACGTCCAGGTGAAGCGGTTCCACGAGTACAAGCGGCAGCTGATGAACCTCCTGCGCGTGATCGACCTCTACAAGCGGATGAAGGAGCCGGGCGGGGAGGGGATCCCCGCGCGGACGGTCGTCTTCGGCGGCAAGGCCGCGCCGGGCTACGAGATGGCCAAGCTCATCATCCGGCTGGTCGCGGACGTCGCGGAGGTGGTGAACCGCGACCCGGCGCTCGACGGCCGCCTCCACGTCGTCTTCCTGGAGAACTACGGCGTGTCGCTCGCGGAGGTGATCATCCCGGCGGCGGACCTCTCCGAGCAGATCTCGACGGCGGGCATGGAGGCGTCGGGCACGGGGAACATGAAGTTCGCGCTGAACGGGGCGCTCACGATCGGCACGCTCGACGGCGCGAACATCGAGATCCAGGAGGAGGTCGGGCCGGACAACATCTTCATCTTCGGCGCGACGGCGGGGGAAGTGTCGGGGCTCAAGGAGCGCGGCTACGACCCGATGCACGAGATCGATGCCTCGCCGCGGCTGGCGTCGGTGCTCCGGATGATCGCCGACGGCGCCTTCAGCCCGGACGACCGGGGCCGGTTCCGCCCGATCCTCGACGCGCTGGCGACGCACGACCTGTTCCTGGTCTGCCGCGATTTCGAGTCGTACGTGGCGATGCAGGAGAAGGTGGACGCCCTCTGGCGGGACCCGGAGGCGTGGGCGCGCAAGTCGATCCTGAACACGGCGGGGATGGGCAAATTTTCGGCCGACCGCTGCGCGATGCAGTACGCGCAGGAGATTTGGGGAGTGGCCCCGGTCCCGATCGCAGTCTCCTGAGGTCCAGCCCCTCTGGGTTCTTCATTCCTCGCCCTATCTCCAGGGCCTTGGAGACGGGGAACTCACCCGGGGGATCCGTTCGAGACGTTTCCTATCGCCTCTCATTTTCTTGCCGGGAATGTTTGAAGGGTCTAGAATTCCCGGCATGAAAAAAATCCTCCCGGCCGCGCTCCTCCTCTGCGCCGCGACCGCGGCCTACGCCCAGGACCAGCAGGTCGGCGCGCGCACCAAGGCGATGGGTGGCTCGTACACGGCGTTCGAAGACGACCCCGTCTCGATCTGGCTGAACCCGGCCGGCATTGCGACGCAGCCCGACGCCGCCTCCATCGCGTACCAGACGTACACGATCTACGAGATCAAGATCCGGTCGCAAGGCAGCGGCGACCATTCCCCCGCCGAATACGCCTGGACGGACCCCGCGCTCATCCCGTCCTTTGCCGGTGTGACCTTCCAGGTCGGGAGCCCCGACAGCCCACAGTCGTTCGGGATCTGCTTCACCACGCCGTTCCGGTTGAAGTTCACGTACACCGACGCCTCGAGCCCGGGACAGACGGGGAACGAGTTCGTCGACCAGGTCTTCTACCGGATCCGCGCGGCGTATGCGTATGACTTCCGGTTCAAGCCCGCCGGAGAGGAGGGCTTCCTCACCCACCTGTCGCTCGGGCTCGGGCTGGATGTCAATGTCACCGACTGGACCCTCACGAATTTCAAGGATATCCGGGACGCTTTGGGAAACAGCCTCGGCAGCGCGACGTTCACCGTCTCGGGGACGGACATGGGCTTCGGGGGCGGGACGGGCCTCCTGCTCGGCGTCTACGACAACACGAGGGACTTCAAGGTCAACTTTGGCGCCGCCTGGCAGACCAAGGCAAGCTACAATTTCTCGATCATCGCCGAGGACGTGCCTCTCTTCGACTGGCCCAACCAGTTCCAGGCGGGCCTCACCGTCTATCTTCTCAACAACATGCCCCTCCGCGTCACGCTCGACGCCCAGATGATCGACTGGAACGGGGCCACCCCGGACTCGAAGATTCCGGGCATCGACAGCTTCCGCCGGTCGATCAACTACTCGGCGGGAGTGGAGTACCGCCTGAAGGTCTCGGACAAGCTCACGGTCTATCCGCGGGCCGGCATTCGCGAATACCAGGCTCCTTGGAAGCATCACGACCGGGCCAACCTTCCGGCCATCGGAGTTTCGCAACTCGACATCGACACGCGGGACAGCCGGTTCCTGATCGCGTCCTTCGGTGTCGGCTTCGCCTGGACGAACGAGGCCCAGAAGCAGCGGATCTTCGACCTCGCCTTCGACGTGGGCGGCGACGCGCCCGGCATGGCGTTCAGCTTCACGATGGAGTTCTAGATGAAGACCCTGCTCGCACTCCTGGCGATGTGCTCGGCGGTGGCCGCGCAGGACCAGCAGGTCGGCGCGCGGACGAAGGCGATGGGCGGCTCGTACACCGCGTTCGAGGACGACCCGGTCAGCGTCTGGCTCAACCCCGCCGGGATCGCGACCCAGCCGGATGCCATGGCCGTGGCCTACCAGACCTACACGGTGTATGAAGTGGAGCTCACGCCGGCCGTCAACGTGGGAGAGGATCCGTTCGGCCGGCCGGCGACGAGCTGGAATGACGGGGGGCTCATTCCCTCCTACCTCGGGTTGGTCTTCCACGTGGGTACGCCGGAGAGCCCCCAGTCCTTCGGATTCTGCTTTACCGCGCCCTACCAGCTCAGGTTCCCGGTCTCCAACACCGTCGACACCGATGTCATCGGGGCCCGTTTCGAGCAGGTCTTTTATCGATTCCGGGCCGCGTACGCCCGCGATTTCCGGTTCGAGCCCGTGGGCAGCGAGGGGTTCTTCACCCACCTCTCGGCGGGCATCGCGATCGACCTGGCGCTGTCGCGACTGGAATTCAAGGAGTTCGCCCCGGACGTGGTGTCCGGCGCGGCGCTCAACGAGAAGAGCACGGATGTCGGCGTGGGAGGCGGCCTGGGCCTGCTCCTGGGGGTGTACGACAACACCCGCAATTTCAAGGTGAACCTCGGGCTCGCCTACCAGTCCAAGGTCCACTTTGATTTTTCGATCAGCCCCTGGTTCGCATCGCAGTTCGACTGGCCCAACCAGTACCAGGCCGGGCTCACGGCCTACCTCTTCGAGGGGATGCCGCTCCGGATCACGGTGGACGTCCAGCGCATCGAATGGGGCCGGGCCACCGCCGATTCCAACCTTCCGGACGGACGCAACTTCGAGGACCTGAACAACTATTCCCTCGGCGGGGAATACGCGCTCAAGATGGGGTCCCTCATCCCCGGGGTCACCCTCTACCCGCGCGCGGGGATCCGGCGGTACGACGCCCCGTGGCAGTCCACGAATCCCCAGGAGCTGCCCGCGATACGGAATCGCCGCATGGTCATCCGTCCCAAGCAGGAGGTCTTCACGATCGGCTCCGCGGGCCTGGGCATCGGCTGGACCTCCGAGGCCGGGAAGTCCCGCACCTTCGATTTTGCGTTCGACTTTGGCGGCGACACCAACAACTTCGCGTTGGGCTTCACGTCCGAATTCTGAGGTATACTCTCCTCCATGCTGACCGCCACGCTCCTCCTCCTGCTCTCCCAGCAGGATCGCACCGCGCAGCGGACCGAGAAGTCCGAATACTACCCGGCCAAGAAGCGCTGCGAGGAGGGCGAGGCGCTCATCGACTCCGACCCCAAGACCGCGATCGAGAAGTTCGACGAGGTGATCAACAACCCCAAGATCAAGCTCGTCGAGTGCCGGCTCCGGATCGAGGAGCGGCCCAGCGAGTACACCCCGTGGTACGCGTTCCTGCCCTACCAGTACCGCGGGCGGGCGAAGATCAACCTCGCGAAGAAGTCCGATCCCGACATCGCCGTCAAGCTTCTCACCGACGCGGCCGCCGACCTCCAGCGCTCGGTCAAGGAGGGCGTCGTCGAGGGGGCCCTGAAAGAGGGCGTGAAGTCGAGCGAGGACTTCCTCAAGACCGCGAAGACCGATCTCGACGCCGTGCAGGCGAAGATCAAGGCGACGGCGGAGAAGCCCAAGACGACCGACCCCGCGCTTCCCGAACCCGCGATCGTCAAATTCCGGCCCGCCTTCACGCGCCTCCTGGACGACCTGAAATTCAAGGCCGCGCGCGACTCCGTCGATACCGCCGGGAAGGACCTGGCGGATGCCGAGAAGAAGAAATTCAAGGAAGATGCCGACACCGCCTGCCGGACGTACCTCGACGAGCAGGCGCTCAAGCTTCGCCGCCGTCTCACCTCCGACGTTCGCTCCCTCGCGGAACTCCAGAGCCTGAGCGCCCGCGAGCTGGACGCGACCTTCGCCGTGCCGAAGCCCGACGAGATCTTCGTCACCCACCCCGCGATCGAGTGGGCCCGCGCCTCGCTCGCCGTGTTCGAGGGCGTGCGCTCGAAGAAGAGCGGGGCCGAGACGCTCCTCCCGGCGGCCGCCTCGGCGGTCGCCATCGAGCCCGACGGCGAGAACCAGTGGTTCGGAACGGCGGAGCTCGTGGCCTTCCAGGGGACGCGCGATGCATTGCAGGCGTGCGTGGCCCGCGCCCGGGACGCGATCCTGGCCGATCGCGACAAGGAGAAGGCCGCGGCGGCCGCCCTCGTCAGGAAGTGGACGGATTTCGAGGCGAAGCTCGACGCGAAGTTCCGCGACGCCCACCCGGGGGTCGCGTCGCATGGCAAGGAGGTCTCGCAGTTCCTCGGCGTGTTCCCGGTCGATCTCGCCGAGGTCGACAAGGCCGATCTCGACGCCTGCTTCGCGGCGCCTTCGCCCGAGGCGGCGTTCGCCACGCTGGAGCAGTCCCTGAAAAGCCTGGAGAGCGGGAAGACCGTGTCGCGCGAGTCCCGCCGCAAGCTTTACCACCTCCTCTTCACCGCGACGGCGCTCAAGGCGCTGTGCGAGGGGAAGACGGAGGAGGACGCGGCCGACAAGGCGTCGGTGTACGGCGAGAAGCTCTCGGCGGCGGGCGGGGCGATCGAGACGAAGAAGTACGGCCCCCGGATGGAGGCCGTCTACGGCAAACTCCTAAGGTAGCTCCCTCGGCTTCGGGACGGCGGGGTCGCTCATCAGTCCCGAGATCTGGTAGGTCTTCCCGTCTTTCAGGTCGGTGGCCGCGATCTTGATCGTCTTCTTCCCGAGCTGCGGATGGAATAGCTCAAGGTCGTACTCGCCGATTTCCAGCTCGGTCAGCGTGATGGGGGTGAAGCGCTTGGGGAGCTGGATGTCCTTGCCTCCGCGGGAAAGTTTCGTGATCTCGGCAAACGGGCCGACGTTGATCCTCAGCGCGAACGTCCCCTTGTAGTCGGCGATCTTCATCGCCGTCTCGCGCGCCGGGGCGAGACTGTCCACGGAATCCTTGAGCCGCGCCACGTCCTTTGAGACGACGAGGATCATGTCGCACCAGTCGATGAGATGCTGCGCCCGGACGCGGTCGGACTTGGTCAGGGCCCCGGCGGCCGCGACCGCCTCGCGGACCTGGAGGTCGATGAAGTCGGCCACGGGGGGCACGTCGCGCGTATTGGCGTCGGTGGCCATCCGGCCCAGGAGCTGCTTCACCAGGTCGGTGAGCGCCGGGTCCTTCTGCTTCCAGCGGCCGTAGGCGATGTTGGGCCGGACCTTGTTGACCCAGTCGTTGAGCCACGCCGCCTCTTTGGCTTCCTGCGCCCTCTTGTCCGCGGCCTCCTTGTCCTGCTTGGCGATGCGGTCGGCGTCCTCTTTCTCCTTCTTGGCGATCCGGTCGGCCTCGGCCTTTTCCTTCTCGAGGCGCTTGGCCTTGGCGTCGGGGTCCTCCTCGGCAGGCGGCGGCCTCGTCGCCTGGCCCGCCGTGTCGGGCGGCTTCTCCGGGATCTTCACTTCGGGCTTGGGCCGGGTCACGAGGAACGCGATCGTGCCGCCGCCGATGACGAGGAGGAGGACGACGATGATCGGCCAGGCGTTCTTCCTCGCCCTCCGGGCCGCCATCTTGAGCGAGCTGGGGCCCTTGGCGCTGATCTCCTCGTTGTTGAGGTAGTGCTTGATGTCCTCGGCGAGCGACGCGGCCGTCGAGTAGCGGTCGATCTTCTCCTTGGACATCGCCTTCAGGATGATCTTCTCGACCGCCTCGGGGATCTCGGGGTTCTGCTTCCGCGGCGCGATCGGCTCTTCCTTGCAGAGCTTCATCAGGATTTCCATCGGGGTCTGTCCCGTGAAGGGCTGCTTCTTGCAGAGGACCGCGTACATCGTGGCGCCGAGCGAGTAGACGTCGCTCTGCCCGTCGACCTGGTCGAGCTGCCCCTGGGCCTGCTCGGGGGGCATGTAGGCGGGCGTGCCCATGACGGCGCCCGAGACGGAGAGCGAGCTCTCGGCCTGGAGCGCCTTGGCGAGGCCGAAGTCCATCACGTAGGGCCACTTGTCGCTCGTGAGCATGATGTTCTGGGGCTTGAGGTCGCGGTGGACGACGCCCGCCTTGTGGGCGGCCTCCATGCCCTGGGCGACCCTCATGAAGATGTCGAGGAGCTCGTTGATCGGGAAGTTGATCGCGGAGGCCATCGACATGCCGTCGATGAATTCCATCGCCAGGTAGTGGCGCGCGGTGGCGCCGGCCTGCGTGGCGGGGGCCTCGCCGACCTCGTAGATGGGGGCGATGTTCGGGTGGCGGAGGCGGGCGGCGAGCTTGGCCTCGCGCTGGAAGCGGGCGATGTCCTCCTCCTCGGTGGCGAGGAGGAACTTGATGGCGATCCAGCGGGTCAGCTTCTTGTCCCAGGCCTTCCAGACGGTGCCCATGCCGCCCTTGCCGATCTGCTTGACCAACAGGTACTGGTTGAGCTGGCGGCCGGGATCGTTGGCGACCTGCATCGCCTCCGGGGGCATGTCGTCGAGGTGCGTCTTGGAGGAGGACGGACCCTTCTTCAGGGTGCCGCCGCCGGTCGACACGCAGTTCTTGTGGGACTCGCCGCTGTATCCCTCGCCGCAGGCGGGACACTTCTTGGTGGTGACGTCCAGCCCCAGCCCGCCGTCGTCGTCGGCCTTCGGGGTGATGGTTTCATCGCCCATGCGAGGGGATTATACCGGAGTGTTACCGAAAACGCGGCGCGATTTCGGTAACACCCCCGGCGCTACCTTCTCCGGAGCAGGGTCGCGAGCGCCGCCAGCGCCAGGAGCGCCAGGGCCGCGAAGCCGGGCGTCTCGATCGATCCGCAGCCGCACCGGTGGGCGAGGTTGTGCGTCGTGCTCCCCTTGACGTGGGGCGGCACCGGCTGGCCCGTGCCCGTGACGGGCCCGGCCGGAGCGCTCTCCAGGGCGCCCACGGCGGTGACCTGGTAGTCGTAGCTCGTGCCGATGGTGACGGTCATGTCGGTGTAGGACGTGGCCGCCGTGTTCGCGAACAGGGCGAACGCGCCGCCGCCCGTGAGGCGGCGGTAGACGTTGTAGCTCGTCGCATTCGCGGCGGCCGTCCAGGTCAGCATGATCTGCCCCGGGCTGGACGTGGCGGCCAGCCCGGTGGGCGGGGCCTGGACGCCGGTGACGAGGGTTCCGACCTCACCGGCGGTCAGCGCGCGGCTGTAGATCCGCGCCTCATCGATGTTGCCGGTCATGGTGTTCCCGCCATAATCCTTGCCGAGGTGGAGCTCCGCCGTGTTGGCCGCCGTGGGAAGCGCGGTGCTGTTCGGGGTGGTGGCCGCGCTCACGCCTCCGACGTAAAGCGTCATGGTCGCGCCATTGTAAACCCCGGCCACGTGCGTCCAGGTGTTGAGCGGGATGACGGAGGCGGCCTGGGCATCGAGCTGAGTCGCCCCGTTTCCCATGCTGAACAGGGGCGTGTTGTTCCCCGTGTTGGCGGAGCTGAGGCGGAGCAGGTACCCGTCGATGGTGGTCGCTCCGCTGGCCCACTTTTCGATGATGCCCTTCTGGGCGATGACGAGGTCGGGGGGCATGGTCCCGGTATTGGCGGTCGGATAGACCCAGGCCGCGAGCGTGAACGCACCGGAAAGCCGGAGAGGCGCGGAGTCCGGAACGATGACATGCTGCTGGCCTGTCAGCGCGTCGGTCGCCAGGCACCCGGCATTGGCGGCGGGCGCAGGAGGAACGACGACGGGAGGAGCGATGATCGAGGCGCCATTGGTCAACGTTCCCGTGTGACCATTCCCGGTGGCGTCGGCCACCGTGCCCGCACTGGCCGTATCCAAGGGCCAGTAGGCGACGAACCCGGGTATGGTTCCGCCGGCCTGGAAGGCCGCCGCCGGTACGGCCGCCGACTGGCTGGACCACAAGCTGCAGACTGCAACTGCTGCGAGGGCGATACGCCCCCAACCCCCAAACCCATGTTTCATGGCTCGCCTCCCTGCCTTACTATAGCCCGTCGTTTCCCTTATTTGTGGAAATTTGAAGGACGTAACTAACATCCCCCTTCAAAATAATCCACGCCGCCAAGGAAGGTGGATCGGCGGGGACTTTTTGCGGCAGGATTTCTTCCGTGTCGCAAAAAACTAATTATGCCGCAAGGTTGGTGGCTATAGTCACCCTAGGATGGACGAAGAGACCCTGGTCCGGGCGGCCCGTCGGGGCGAGGGGGCCGCCTTCGGCCAGCTCCTCGAAAGATACTCGCGGGCGGTCCTGGCCCGGCAGTACGCCTGCACGCACGAGCGTTCGTCCGCGGAGGACCTCGCCCAGGAGACGTTCGTCCGTGCCTGGCGGGGGCTTGGCCGGCTGGAGGACGACCGCTCGTTCGGAAGCTGGCTGCTCTCGATCGCGGGCTACGTCGGCCAGGAGTGGATTCGCCGGAAGCAGGCGGCCCAGAAGATGAAGTCGGAGCTGGCGGAGTCGGCGGTGGAGGAGCCGCGCGAGGATTCGCCGGACCTGCCGCTGGCCGAGGCGATCGCGGAGCTGGCGCCCGACGTGCAGCAGCTCCTCGCGCTCCGGCACGACCGGGGGCTGACCTGCGAGGAGATCGCCCGCGGGCTGGGCAAGCCGCTGGGAACGGTGACCAAGACGCTGTCGCGCGCCTACGCGCAGCTGAGGGAACGGCTGGTGAGAAGGTGAGGAAATGAGCGACGACCTGGAACGGAGACTCGACGCGTTCTACCGGGGGCTGGATTCGTCCGCGGGACGGGTCGAGGCGCGATGGAAGTCCCGCACCCTGCGCCGGTCTACGACCCGCCGCCGGTGGATGATCGTGGGCGCGGCGTCGGCCGCGGTCGCCGCGGCGCTCCTCATCGCCCTCTCGCTTCGCCGGCCGGAGACCGAGGCGCCGAAGGCCCCCGCCGCCGACGTCGCACGGCCCGCGCCCCGCCTGGAACCGGCCCTCCCGGACCCGTCGCCGGCCCCCGCGCCCGATCGTCGCGAAGAGCCGAGGACCGAACCGCGTCCGCCCGCGCCTCCTCCGCCGGTGGCGCCGCCCGACACGACCCCCCGGACTCCCGAGCCGCAAAAGTCGGAGCCGCCCCCGGTGGTTCCATCCCCGGCGCCCCGGGATCCGAAGAAGCCCGAAGTCCGGCCCACGCTCGCGGAGCGCGCGGTCGCCACGATCCGCGAGTCGGATGGGACGTTCGACTTGGGCGACAAGAGCCTCCGCGGCCGGCAGAAGGACTTGGTGGTCGCCGCGGGCGACCGGCTCAAGGCCGCGACCGTCGTCAAGCTCACGCTGGGGGACGACCGGTTCATCCTCCTTTCGCCGAAGAGCGTCGTCGAGTTCCGCCCCGAGGAGAAGCGGCTGACGGTCGCGATCGATCTCGGGGACCTCCACGCGGAGTTGATCGGCGCCGGGCCCGAGGTGCGCGTCGTCACGAAGACGTGCGAGGTGCAGCCGCTCGGGACGGTCTTCACGGTCCGCGCCGAGGAGAAGAAGAGCACCGTGATCGTCGAGCGCGGGCGCGTCGAGGTCCGCAACGCGAAGGGGAAAGCGACGGCGAAGGCGGGCGAGTCGGTCCAGGCGACCGACGACGGGGTCTCGGCCCCGGTGCCCGCCGACTTCCGCGCGCTCTCCTGGGCGCGCCCCCACCGGCCCGCCGAGTCCGCGCTGTTCCTCGAGGAATTCAACAAGCCCGGCGCATGGAAGGCCGAGATCGACAAGGGGGTGGCGAGGGCCCTGGCAGGCGTGATCCAGGTCGAGAGCGAGAAGCCGCTCTTCGAGGTGCCGGTCCGCGGCCAGATCCAGGTCGTCTGCCGCGCGGATCGCGCGGCGAAGATGTACGTCCAGTTCTTCGTGCGCGAGGTGCGCACGAATTTCCGGAAGGAGATCCCGGTCCTGAAAAGCCCGGCGTGGAAGACGCTGACGGTCGACATCGACGAATGCCTGCCGTTCGACAAGACGAAGCCGCCGGGCCGCGCCCCGGCGGGCGCGTCCGTTCACGATTTCGGGCTGTACTACGGGGAAGAAGGCGAGAAGGGGAACTTCTGGGTCGATTCGATCAAGGTCGTGGAGGTGCGCCCATGAGGACGTTCATCGCGCTCGTTGCGGCGTGTTCCACGCTGCTCGCCCAGGACAAGAAGGGCGTGCCCCCGAAAGTCGACCCGGCGAAGGTCGACGCCGCGATCAAGAAGGGCGTGGAATACCTGAAGGGGCAGCTCGGGAAGTACGGGACGCTGAACAAGCGGCGGAGCGACGAACTCATCCTCTGGACGTTCACGCACGCGGGCGTCGTCGAGACCGATCCCGACTTCGAGAAGCTCTTCAAGACGATGATGGAGGGGCCGCTGGAGTGGACATACAACGTGTCCCTCCAGGCGATGATCCTCGAGGAGCTCGACCGCGTGAAGTACCAGGGGCGGATCGCGCAGTGCGCGCAGTTCCTGGTCGACAACCAGTGCAAGAACGGGCAGTGGACGTACGGCGAGCCCGACCTCTACGCCAAGGACACGCCGACCGGCGGGAGCGCGCCGAAGGCCGTCGCGAGCGGCGGCGGGAAGGCGGCGAAGCCCGGCACGAACCCGGGGATGCGGACGAAGCCCAAGGTCGTGCGTCACATGACGGTGAAGCAGATGAAGACGGGCCCGGCGACGGGGGACAACTCGAACTCCCAGTATGCGGCGCTCGGGCTCCGCGCGTGCCACGACGCGGGGATCGACCTGCCGGTCGAGGTCGTGCAGCTGGCGGAGAAGTGGTGGCGCGACTCGACGCCCTCGGGAGGCTGGGACTATCACAAGGGGAACGGCCCTTATGGATCGATGACGGCGGGCGCGGTGGGCGCGCTCACGATCTACTTGTTCGTCCAGGGCAAACAGTGGATGAAGGACAAGGAGGTCGTGGCGGGCCTGGACTGGATGGGGAAGAACTTCGCGGTCGACAAGAATCCCGGCGGCGTCGAGGACGGGGGAGGCCAGAACGGCTGGCAGTACTACTGGCTCTACGCGGTCGAGCGCGCGGGAATCTTCTTCGGGACGGAGGAGGTGGGCGGCCACGAGTGGTACGTCGAGGGGGCGAAGTTCCTCCTGGGCGAGCAGAAGCCGGACGGCTCGTGGCAGTCGAAGGGGGCGGACCACGCGATCTGGGACACGTGCTTCGCGATCCTCTTCCTCCGTCGCGCCACGCGGCCGCTCATGGACGTGGCCTCGGTCGACAACAAGTCTAAGAAATAGCGCGGTAGGTGTCCATGAAGGCGCCGGACGCTTTCATGGACACGTGGAGTCCATAAAAGCGTCCGGCGCCTTTGTGGACACGGAGCGGGATATGCGGACATTGGTCGGCTTGGTCGCTCTTCTCTTCGTCCAGGACAACGCGCCGCCGGCGATCGTGTCGGTCACGGCGCGGCAGGAGCCGACGAAGATCGCCCTCGCGTTCAGCAAGCCGATCGAACAGGCAAGCGCTGACCTCGCTGCCAACTACTCGATCGACAACGGGATCAAGGTCGAGTCCGCCGTCCGGTCCACGCTCGACTTGAAGCTTGTCACGCTCACCGTCTCGCCGCTCTCCGAGGGCGTCTCCTACACGCTGGCCGTGAAGAACGTGCGCGACTGCTCCAGCCCGCCGGTCGCGGTCGCGGCCGACACGAAAAAGCCCTTCACCTTCGTGAAGGGATTCTTCAGCGGCGCGCCGAAAGAGGAAGCTTCCGGGCCCCACCGCCCCGCGATGCCCAAGTTCAAGCAGCCGGTGATGTTCAACACCCCCGAGGCCGATCCGATCCTCGCCGCGCTCCAGGTCTTCCCGAGGAACAGCGCGTGGAACGAGGACATCTCGAAGGCGAAGGTCCATCCCGACTCGGAAAAGATCATCGCCTCGATCGGCGCCGACAAGAACCTCCGCTTCAACCTCGACATGGCGTTCATCCTCGTCCCGCGCGAGCAGCCGAAGATCGAGGTGAAGATCGCCGGCTTCGCCGGCGAGTCGGACAAGGGTCCGTACCCCGTGCCGGACAACGCGCCCATCGAGGGCTGGCCGATGAACAACCAGGCCCTCGAGGCGGCGCAGAAGGGTGGAGGTTCCGACCGTCACATGCTGGTCGTCGATCCCGCCAACGGGATGCTCTACGAGTTCTACAAGGCGTTCAAGCGGTCGGGCTGGGAGGCGGCCGGCGAGGCGACGTTCGACCTCAAGACGAACCATATGAGGCCGAAGGGCTGGACGTCGTCGGACGCGGCGGGGCTGCCGATCTTCCCGTCGCTTCCGCGGTTCGACGAGATCGAGCGGGGCGCGGTGGAGCACGCGCTCCGCTTCACGGTCCAGAAGACGCGCCGCGCGTACATTTACCCCGCGATGCACCACGCCGGGAGCTCCGACGCGCCGACCGTGCCGGCGATGGGCCAGCGATTCCGCCTGAAGGCCTCTGTCGACCTGGCGGGCTTCTCGAAGCACGCGCTCGCGGTCGCGGCGGCGCTCAAGAAGCACGGCATGATGGTGGCCGACAACGGCGGCGACTGGGAGCTCTCGATCCCGCCCGACAAGCGGATCACCGGCCTGGAGGCGCTCCGCAAGCTCAAAGGGAGCGACTTCGAGGTGATCGTGACGACGGGCGAGACCGACCTCGGGCGGCCGAATTAGTAGCGGTCCGGATTCCGATCGCCGAGGTGGACCAGCACCACCCCTTCATCGGTGACGGTGTAGTCGAGGCAGACCGCGGAGAGGAGATCCCAGAGGACGTCGCCCAGGGACCGGTCCTTCGAGCTGAACGTGATCTTCGTTTCCATGTCCCGTTTGGATTCCACGGCCCCGTCCAGGGCGACATTCAGGCCGGAGATTCCCCGGATCAGGTCCAGGACCTCTTCGATCCCGGCGTCCTCGAAATCCAGGTCGACGCGAAGGGCCCTGAGCCGCCCGCGCACGGCGATACGGCAGCCCGTGCCGTCGGCGGGCGAATCGATCTTGACGAGCACCGTTTCGCGGAGGGTCCGGAGCAGGCCCGGCCACTCGACGCGGGCAGGGTAGCGCGAGGGATGCACGCCGTCCGAGTCCTCCACCCACGATGGAGTGATGCGGTGAATCGCCTCCCGGAGGCCGTGGTCGCGGAGGTGGGTGAGCTCGGCGCAGACCTCGCGGCGGTAGGGAGTCAGGGTCTCCAGGATCTCCCTCGCCCGCCCGGCGACCTCGGGGTCGGGGTCACTCCCGGACTTCTCGAGCTCCCTTTGCGCGTCGTCGACCCGCGCCTTGAGGAGGCGCGTCGCCTCCTCGCGCTCCTCGACGCTGTCCGAGCCGAGCCTGCGGATCAACGTGTCGGTGGATTCATCCTGGAAAAGCAGGGGAAACAGCAGAAGGAACATCGCTCGCCTCCACTACAGGAGACGGGCGGGCGGCGGGTTTTCCTTCAGGCGGGCGGCAGCTTGATCTGGATCGAGCCGGTCGGGAGCTGGAGCATCGCGTTGGTCTCGATCGGCTTGCGCCGCTTGATCTTGCGGCCGCGGTAGATCACGCCGTTCGAGCTCTGGAGGTCGAAGCACCAGAGGATGCCGTTCACGACCGCAAGCGCCACGTGCTGGCCGGAGAACATCTTGTCGGGCACCGGGGTGGAGCAGTCGGGCGCGCGGCCGAGCACGTGGGTCTCGCCCTCGGAGATCACGATCGTCTTCTGGAGCTGCGGGTGGTTGAGCTCAAGGGCGTACTTCGCGTGCTTGGGCATGTTGTCCGTGATGAGCATCGACGTCTCCTCCTCGCCGATCGACTCGGGGCGGAAGGTGACGTCGGTGAGGGGGTTGGGGTTGGGCTTCTTGTAGATGAAGGTGTACTTGGTGAACCCCTTGAAGACCTCGGGGCCGTGGACCATGAAGCCCTGGCGCTCCGCCTCGGACATGGTGGCCCAGGTCTCCGCGGTCACGCAGGTCTCGCACGCCCCGGTGACCCCGAGGATGCGCGCGCAGAGGTTTACGCTGTTGCCGAGGATGTCGTTGTTGGCGTCGGTGATCTCGCCGGTGTGGGCCGCGATCCGGACGAAGAGGTCC
Source organism: Planctomycetota bacterium (assembly GCA_041482015.1). GTDB lineage: Bacteria > Planctomycetota > MHYJ01 > MHYJ01 > JACPRB01 > JACQFK01. Next base: position 27,701 of record JBGPCZ010000071.1, read on the forward strand.
TGCCGGAGGTCGCGCGCGAGCCGGTCGCAGACCGCGTGGATCTCCTTCGCGCATCCGACGGCGGAGGGGGCGTCCTCGAACGTCAGGAGCTGGCCGTCCCCCGTCGACTTGATGAACCTCCCCGTGTACTTGGGGAGGATTTCCTGGACCGCGGAGTCGAGCTTCTTGACGAGGTCGACGGCGACGGAATCGGAGACCTTGGAATACATCTTCACCGACCCGACGAGGTCGGTGAACATGATGGTCACGATGCGGAAGCTCACGGAATTAGAATGTACAAAGGGTGGTGTGAATCGTACAGCAGGATTTGCGTCAGCCATGAATCAGACGGTGCGTTTCATGGAGCCCCAGCTCCATAAAACAGACGGTGCGGTTTATGGCTGCTTGTTCGAGTCCGTCCGGGGGGTCATGACGTCGCCCACGGGAGCGGTCCCCCGGCGGAGGAAGAGCAGGGCGTAGCAGGTGTCGATGATGTTCGTCGGCGCGATCTCATCCTTCTGGTCCCACGAGCCGTCCGCCCTCTGGTCCTTCAGGACCACCGCCGCCCCCTCCTTGTACCAGTAGTGCGAGCCGACCTTCTCGTACAGGCCCAGCGTGCCCGTCCGTTCCAGGCCGTAGAGGTGATAGTAGTGGCGCGCCACCCCCTGCTCGGGGTTCGTATCCACCGACCAGTGGGTCGACAGCCATGCGAAGCCGTCGTAGATCGACTGGTCCACCGCGTCCCCGCCCTTCTTGCCCAGCACGCCCTTGCCCAGGATCGACTTCGCGATGATCAGGCAGCCGACGCCCGCGCAGGTCATCGAGCCGCAGACCTTCTCCTCGTCGGGCTTCGAGCCCTTCTTGATGTAGGCC
>JBGPCZ010000072.1:0-28171 GCA_041482015.1 Planctomycetota bacterium
CGACTTCGACGGCGACCAGATGGCCGTCCACCTGCCGCTTTCGTACGAGGCGCAGGTCGAGGCGAAGACGCTCATGATGTCGACGCAGAACGTCTTCTCCCCCGCGCACGGCAATCCCGTGATCTCGCCGACGCAGGACATGGTCCTCGGCCTCTACTACCTGACGCTGGCCCGGAACGGCCTGGCGGGCGAGGGCAAGATGTTCGGGTCGGCCCACGAGGCGATCATGGCCTACGACATGGGGAAGATCCACATCCACGCCCCGATCCACGTGCGTTTCCCGGGGTCGCGGACGTTCCTCCAGTCCCGGAGCCAGCCGGAGCAGCTGACGAACCCCCGCCTGAAGACGACCGTCGGCCGCGTGCTCTTCAACGAGGTGCTGCCGGGCGAGATGCCGTACTTCAACTATGAGCTCGACAAGAAGAGCGTCCAGGATGTCATCAACCGCTGCCACCGCCTCTGCGGGAAGGACTCGACGCTCAAGCTCCTCGACGACCTCAAGGATACGGGCTTCAAGTACGCGACGCGCGCCGGCATCTCGTTCTCCAAGGAGGACATGACGATCCCGCCCGAGAAGGACCGGATCGTCAAGGAGACCCAGGATGCGGTCGACAAGATCGAGAAGAACTACCAGCGCGGCGCGCTGACGCCGGGCGAGCGGTACAACCAGATCATCGACTGCTGGACCCACTGCCGCGAGAAGGTCACCGAGGCGATGATGGCGGAGCTGCGCATCGACACGCGCAACAACAAGCCGTTCCTCAATCCGATCCGCCTCATGGTGGACTCGGGCGCCCGCGGTTCCCAGGACCAGGTCCGCCAGCTGGCCGGCATGCGCGGCCTGATGGCCAAGCCCTCGGGCAAGATCATCGAGACCCCGATCCTTTCGAACTTCCGCGAGGGCCTCACGGTGCTGGAGTACTTCTCCTCCACCCACGGCGCCCGGAAGGGCCTGGCCGACACGGCGCTCAAGACGGCCGACGCCGGCTACCTCACCCGGAAGCTCGTCGACGTCTGCCAGAGCGTGGTCGTCGCCTCCCAGGACTGCGGCACGCTCAACGGCATCACCAAGGGCGTGGTTTACAAGGGCGAGAAGGTCGAGGTGTCCCTCGCCCAGTCGCTCCACGGCCGGATCTCGCGCGACAACATCACCGACGTCGTCACCGACGAGCCGATCGTCCGGGAGAACGAGCTCATCACCGAGGAGATCTCCAAGCGGATCGAGGGGCTCGGCTTCACGAAGATCCGCGTCCGCTCGCCCCTCACGTGCGACGCCTTCACGGGCATCTGCGCGAGGTGCTACGGCATGGACCTCTCGCAGGGGCGCCTGGTCGAGGAGGGCACCGCGGTGGGCATCATCGCGGCCCAGTCGATCGGCGAGCCGGGCACGCAGCTCACGATGCGCACGTTCCACATCGGCGGCGTCGCCGTCAAGACGGCCGAGGAGTCCAAGATCTACTCCAAGGTCAAGGGCACCGTGAAGTTCCTGAACGTGAAGGGCGTCTCCCTCAAGGACGACCAGACGATCGTCGTCAACCGGAACGGCGAGCTGATCATCCTGGACGAGAAGGAGCGCGAGGTCGAGAAGTACATCGTGCCCGCGGGATCGTACCTCCGCGTGAAGGAGGGACAGAAGGTCAAGCCGCGCGAGATGCTCGCGCAGTGGGACCCGCACAACGTGCCGATCATCGCGGGCAAGGACGGCCTGGTCCGCTACGAGGACATCAAGAAGGGCGAGACGATGCTGGAGGAGCGCGACCCGCGCTCGGGCGTCCTCCGGCGCGTCATCATGGAGCACAAGGGCGAGCTCCACCCGCAGCTCGTCGTCGTGGACGAGAAGGGCGCGGTGCAGGAGGTCCACCCGCTGCCCGAGAAGGCCCACATCGAGATCGAGGAGGGCCACAAGGTCAAGGCCGGCACGATCATCGCCAAGAACCCGCGCGAGATCGGCGGCACGCAGGACATCACGGGCGGCCTCCCGCGCGTGACGGAGCTCTTCGAGGCCCGCAAGCCCAAGGAGCCGGCCGTCATCAGCGAGATCGACGGCTACGTCGAGCTGGGCGAGAAGAAGCGCGGCCGCCGCACGATCATCGTGAAGAACGAGGAGACGAACATCGAGAAGCCCCACGTCGTCCCGCTGGGGCGCCACATCCGCGTCCACACGGGCGACCGCGTCCGCGCCGGCGACGCGCTGATCGACGGCCCGCTCGTCCCCCACGACATCCTCCGGATCCGGGGCGAGGAGGAGGCGCAGCAGTACGTCCTCCGCGAGGTGCAGTCGGTCTACCGGGCCCAGAACGTGACGATCAACGACAAGCACGTGGAGCTGATCGTCTCCGCCATGATGCGCAAGATCAGGATCCAGAACTCCGGCGACACCCCGTTCCTGCCGAACGCGGTGGTCGACAAGTTCCGCCTGAAGGACGAGAACGCCAAGGCGAAGAAGAACGGGAAGAAGCCCGCGACCTTCAAGCCGTTGCTCCTCGGAGTCACCAAGGCGGCGATCCAGTCGGAGAGCTTCATCGCCGCGGCATCGTTCCAGGAGACGACGAAGGTCCTGACGGACGCGGCGCTCTCGGGCCGGCGCGACGAGCTGGTGGGCCTGAAGGAGAACGTGATCGTGGGCCACATGATTCCCGCGGGCACGGGCTTCAAGAAGTACCTTGCGATGAAGCTCCACCGCGACGAGCCGGTGGTGACGGAGCCGCCGCCGCCCGAGGAGGCGGTGGTGCCCGCGTAGCGAATGGGGGGAGTGGGGAGTTGGGGAGTGGAAAGCGCGTTGACTTCAGGGAACGGATTCCTATAATAGGCGGCCTATGCCGACGATAAACCAGCTGGTGCGACAGGGGCGGAGAAAGGTCAAGTACAAGTCCAAGTCTCCGGTCCTGGAGAGCAACCCCCAGAAGCGGGGCGTCTGCCTCATCGTCAAGACGATGACGCCGAAGAAGCCGAACTCCGCCCTGCGAAAGATCGCGCGCGTCCGGCTCTCGAGCGGCCGCGAGACGACCGCCTACATCCCCGGCGAGGGGCACAACCTGCAGGAGCACTCGATCGTTCTCGTCCGCGGCGGCCGCGTGCGCGACCTCCCGGGCGTGCGGTACCACATCATCCGCGGGACGCTCGATTGCGCGGGCGTCGAGGACCGGAAGACCAGCCGTTCGAAGTACGGCGTGAAACGGCCGAAATAAACAGAAGAGGAGCGCGATGCCCGCCAAGTTCAAGTCCTTCGAGGACCTTCTCAAGCCCGATCCCAAGCACAAGAGCAAGATGATGGGGAAGTTCATCAACTGCCTCATGGAGGGCGGGAAAAAGTCGACGGCCCAGCGCATCTTCTACACCGCGCTCGACGAGGTGAAGAAGAAGGTGCCCGACAAGGAGGTCGTGGACATCTTCACGATGGCGATCAACAACGTGATGCCGATGATCGAGGTCCGCTCGCGGCGCGTGGGCGGGGCCACCTACCAGGTGCCCGTTCCCGTCCCGCAGAAGCGCAAGGTCTCGCTCGCCTACCGCTGGATCCTCGCCGCGGCGCGCAACAAGAAGGGCCGCCCGATGCACTCCAAGCTCGCCGACGAGCTCTACAACTGCTATCGCGGCGAGGGCGAAGCCATCAAGAAGAAGGACGACGTCCACAAGATGGCGGAAGCCAACAAGGCGTTCGCCCACCTGGCGTACTAGCCGGCGCCGTCCCCGAATTTATTAGCCAACGCCGGCCCTGACCGCTACAATTTCCGCCCATATGGGGTGAGTCTCGACAAGATCCGCAACTTCGGGATCATCGCCCACATCGACGCCGGCAAGACCACGACCACCGAGCGCGTCCTTTTCTACACCCGCAAGATCCACAAGGTCGGAAACGTCGACGAGGGGACGACCGAGACCGACTGGCACCCCGAGGAGCGGCGCCGCGGCATCTCCATCTTCGCGGCCGCCGTCACCTGCGAGTGGCGCGGCCACATGCTCAACCTGATCGACACCCCCGGCCACGTCGACTTCACCGCGGAGGTCGAGCGGTCGCTCCGCGTGCTCGACGGAGCCGTCATCGTCTTCGACGCGGTCAACGGGGTCGAGGCGCAGTCCGAGACCGTCTGGCGCCAGGCGGCCCGGTACAACGTGCCCCGGATGGCCTACCTGAACAAGATGGACCGGCCGGGCGCCTCCTACTGGCGGTCGCTCGACTCGATGCGCAAGAAGCTCGCCGCAAGGCCCGTTCCCATCACGATCCCCTACGGGGCCGAGGGTGATCTGAAGGGGGTCATCGATCTCGTGCACATGAAGATACTGACGTTCGAGGGGGAACGGGGTTCAGAAGTGGTCACGTCCGATCTTCCGCCGGATGCCCCTGAGTACCACGACGCCCGAAACTGGCATGATGAGCTGGTGGAGACCGCCAGCGAGTTCTCTGACGAGGTGCTTTCGCTCGCGCTTGAGGACAAGCCCGTCCCCGCCGCGATGCTCAAGGCCGCGATCCGGAAGGGGACGATCGCGGGGAAGATCCAGCCCGCGTTCGCGGGCTCGTCGCTCCACAACACGGGCGTCCAGCCGGTGATCGACGGGGTCGTCGACTTCCTCCCGGCGCCCTCGGACGTCCCGGTCGTCACCGGGAGCGAGCCGGAGACCGACAAGCCCCTGACCCGGGACCTCCGGAAAGACAAGACGCTGAGCGCGCTGGCGTTCAAGACGGAGACCGACAAGCACGGCGAGCTCACCTACGTGCGGGTCTACACCGGAACGCTCAAGGCGGGCGACGCCTTCTACAACCCGCGGCTCGGCCGCATGGAGCGGACGCAGCAGATGTACCGGATGTTTTCGCACGAGCGCTCCACGTCGCTCCCGGATGCGGGGCCGGGCGAAATCGTCACGCTCGCGGGCCTGAAGCTGACCGCGACAGGCGACACCCTCTGCGACAAAAGGGCGCCGATCGTGCTGGCGAGGATGAAGTTCCCGGAGCCTGTGCTCTCGGTGGCGATCGAGCCCAAGTCGAGCGGCGACAAGGACAAGCTCGACGAGATCCTGGCGCGCCTCATGAAGGACGACCCCACGTTCAAGGTCGGGCAGGACGCGGACACGGGGCAGACGATCATCCACTGCATGGGCGAACTCCACTCGGAGATCCTGCTCTACAAGATCCGGACGGAGTTCAACGTGCCGGCGAACACGGGCGAGCCGCGTGTGGCCTACAAGGAGATGATCCAGAAGGCGTCCCGCGGCGAGGAGCGCTACATCGTGAAGGCGGGGGAGAAGACGCTGTTCGGGCACGTGGCCCTCGAGCTGAGGCCCAGCCGCGCCTCCGTCGCTCCCACCGTCATCCTCGATCTCCACCCCGACGTGGAGAAGGATCTGCGCCGCTTCCTCCCGTCGATCAAGGAGGGCGCGCTGTCGGCGGCCGGCTCCGGGGCGATCGCCGGTTTCCCGATGATCTACCTCCAGATCGTGATCACCGGCGGTTCGGCGACGACGGAGTCCGCGGAGCAGGCCTACAGCGCCGCGGCGGTCACGGCGTTCGCGAAGGCGCTCAAGGCGACGGAGTCGTCGATCCTCGAGCCCCACATGAAGTTCGAAGTGACGGTCCCGGACGACTACGCCGGCGGCGTGATCAACGACCTCCAGCGCCGCGGGGCGGACATCACGGACATGACCGCGGCGGTGGGCGCGCGCGTGATTCACGGCCACGTCGCGCTTTCGAAAATGTTCGGCTACACGACGACGCTTCGCTCGATCACCCAGGGACGCGGCCAGCACGGCCTGGAGCCCTATGAATACAAGCCCATCCCCCCCGACGAGCTCGTGAAGTTCACCACGTAGGGAGACCAGGTCGACTCGCCACGAGCGTGCAGGGATTGCAGGGTGTCATTTCACGTGACATTGCTTTTGGAAATCGGGGGAAGTCCCCCGGCTCACGCTGCTTGAAGCTTGAAGCCGGGCGCAACGCGAACTCTTCCGTTGAGGTGGGTCTCTGGATCTCCTGTGGCCTGAAGACGGGGCAGGGGAGTGATGGGTGCAGGTCCCGCTTGTCGCGAGGGTCCCTTCATCTCCAAAAAGAAAAGGACGGGCGCCGTCTCGCCCCGATGGCGCCCGTCCTGGATGTCGCTAGTCCCATAAACTATACGCCTGCCGGTCCGCCGTGTCAACGGTACGCGAAAAGATACCCGGCCGGCCCTTTCGCTTGACTTGGGAAGGTCTATCTGTATACTGACGGCTCGAAATGGCCCAGAGAATTCGCATCCGCATCGAAGGCTACGATCATGAAATCATCGACCAGTCGGCGATGGACATCGTGAACACCGCCAAGCGCACGGGCGCCAAGGTCCGCGGTCCGATCCCCCTCCCCACGAAGATCGAGCGGATCACGGTCCTGCGGTCCCCCCACGTCGACAAGAAGTCGCGCGAACAGTTCGAGATCCGCACCCACAAGCGCGTGGTGGACATCACCGAGCCCACCGCCAAGACCATCGATGAGCTGCGGAACTTGAACATGCCCGCCGGCGTCGACATCCGCGTGAAAGCCCTCCTGGACGAGAAGTAGGACCAACGCCATGGCCGAGATCCCCCTGTTCTCCAAGGAAGGCAAGAGCGCCGGCACCGTCTCGGTCGACGAGAAGCTCTTCGGCGACAAGGTGAAGAAGAAGCTGCTCCACCAGGTCGTCGTCATCCACGAGGCCAACCAGCGCGAGGGCAACGCCCACACGAAGACCCGCGGCGAGGTCGAGGGTTCCACCAAGAAGCCCTGGCCCCAGAAGCACACGGGCATGGCCCGGTCGGGCACCAAGCGGTCGCCCATCTGGCGGCACGGAGGCGTCGTCTTCGGCCCGCGGACGCGCGAGTACCGGATGATCATCACCGACTCCATGAAGCGGGCGGCGCTCAACTCCGCCCTCCTGGGAAAGATCAGGGACAAGGAAGTCTCGGTGATCGAGGCCGTCGATCTCCCCAAGCCCAAGACGAAGGAGATGGCCCGGCTCATGAAGGCCATCGGATTCAAGCGCTCCATCCTCCTCGCGATTTCCAAGTACAACCAGAATGTCTGGCTCGCCGCGCGCAACCTCCAGGACCTGAGCGTGCGGCCCGTCGCGGAGCTCAACGCGTACGAGGTGCTCAGGCACAAGGATCTCCTCCTGACCAAGGAGGCGCTCGAGACGCTCGTCGCCTCGCGGAAGAAGAAGTCATGAGGAACCCCCACGAGGTCATCCGCAAGCCGCTCGTCACCGAGAAGTCGATGGCGAAGCAGCAGAAGAGCGTCTACACGTTCATCGTCGCCCCCGACGCCACCAAGCCCGAGGTGAAGCACGCTGTCGAGAAGGCCTTCACCGTGAAGGTGGAAGAAGTGCGCGTCGTGAACGTCAAGGGCAAGCTCAAGCGTATGAAGAACATGCTTCTTGAGGGCAAACGGAAGGACTGGAAGAAAGCCTACGTGACCCTCAAGGAAGGCTTCCGATTGGACATCATCTAGGTTTAAAATGCCGAACCGCCAGTACAATCCGATCACCCCCGGGCGCCGGGGCGCCACGGTTTCCGACTACTCGGACCTCACCTGGCACAAGAAGCCCGAGAAGAACCTGACGTGGGCGCTCCGCAAGACCGGCGGGCGCAACAACGTCGGCCGCCTCTCGATGCGCCACATCGGCGGCGGCAACCGGAAGCGCTACCGGATCATCGACTTCAAGCGGAACAAGGACAACGTCCCCGGCATCGTCGAGGCGATCGAGTACGACCCGAACCGCTCGCCGCGCATCGCTCTCATCCTGTACAAGGACGGGGAGCGCCGGTACATCCTGGGACCGATGGGCCTGGTCGTGGGAGACGAGGTGGTTTCGGGCGAAAAGGTCGAGCCGAAGCCCGGGAACGCGATGCCCCTCAAGAACATCCCGACCGGCGTGTTGATCCACAACGTCGAATTGACTCCGGGCCGGGGCGGCCAGCTCGCCCGCAGCGCCGGGACCTTCGCGCAGCTCATGGCGATCGAAGGCAACTACGCCGACGTCCTGCTGCCGAGCGGGGAGATGCGCAAGATCCACGTCCGCTGCCGCGCCACCATCGGCCAGCTCGGGAACACGGACTGGGCGAAGATCAACCTCGGCAAGGCGGGCCGGAAGCGCTGGCTGGGCGTCCGCCCGACCGTTCGCGGCAAGGCCATGAACCCGGTCTCCCATCCGCACGGCGGCGGTGACGGCCGGGGCGGCGTGGGTGGCCACCCGGTCAACTGGAAGGGGACCAAGGCCGCCAAGGGCGGCAAGACCCGCCGCAGCAAGAAGACCTCCCAGAAATTCATCATCCGGTTCCGCCGCGCGGGACCGCACCAGAAGACCAGAAGGTAAGGTAGAGAGAGTCTCATGAGCCGATCCCTCAAGAAGGGCCCGTACGTGGACCCCAAGCTCGCGGCCAAGGTGGCCCGGGCGAGGGCGATGAACGCGCGCGAGCCGATCAAGACCTGGTCGCGGCGCTCCACGATCGTCCCCGAGTTCATCACCGTGACGTTCCTCGTCCATAACGGGAAGACGTTCGTCAAGGTCTTCGTGAGCGAGGACATGGTGGGCCACAAGCTGGGCGAGTTCGCCCCCACCCGCCAGTTCCGCGGCCACCCGGGCACCCGCGAGGCCGCCGCCAGCGAGGGCGCGAGGAAGGCGCCGCCCGCTGTCGCCGGAGGGAAGGCGTAAATGGCCGAGCCCGCCCCCGCTCCCGCCACCGTCGAGAAGAAGCCCGAGGCCGCGGCCCCGAGGCAGCGCTTCACGGCCAAGGTGCGGTATGCCCGCATCTCGGCCCGGAAGATGCGGTACGTCGTGGACCTGATCCGCGGCAAGGATTACAACAACGCGATCGCGATCCTCCGCGTCTGCTCCAAGCGCGGCGCGATGTTCTGCAAAAAGCTGCTCGAGAGCGTCTACGGCAACGCGATCAACATCGCGCGCGAGAAGAACCTGGACATCGACGGCAACAAGCTGCACCTGGTCGAGGCACGCGTCGATCCGGGCCCCATCATCAAGCGGTGGAGGCCCTCCTCGGTGCGCCGGCCCAACATGATCAAGAAGCGCCTCTGCCACGTGGTCTTCACGCTGGAGGAGCGCGATCTCAAGGAGACCCGCCGGGAGAAATCCAAGCGCCAGAAGCAGGATCGCCAGAGGCAGGCGCAGGCCCAGAAGGCCGCGGCCGCCCCGGCGAAACCCGCCGCCGGCACCGCCCCGGAGGCCGCCCCCAAGAAGGACGCCGGCAAGCAGGAGGAGAAGAAGTAGATGGGCCAGAAGGTCAACCCGATCGCGTTCCGCATGGGCGTCACCATCGGATGGCGCTCGCGCTGGTACGCCGGGAAGAAGAACTTCGGCGACTGGGTGGTGGAGGACTACAGGATCCGCGAGTTCATCCGGAAGCAGTTCGGCATCGCGGGCATCGCCCGGATCGACATCGAGCGGATCGGCGAGAAGATCCGCATCTCCCTCCACGCGGCCCGGCCCGGCCTTCTCATCGGCAAGCGGGGCGCGAAGGTCGACAAGTTGAGCGAGGACGTGGGCGGCCTGGTGGGCCGCACCGTCGAGGTCGACGTCAAGGAGCTCGAGACGCCGGAGCTCAACGCGAAGATCGTCTGCGAGGCGATCGTCGAGCAGCTCCAGAAGCGCGCCCCGTACCGCCGCACGATGCGCCGGTACGGCGAGATGGTCATGGACCTCGGGGCCAAGGGGATCAAGCTGCTCTGCAAGGGGCGACTGGGCGGTGCGGAGATCGCGCGGCAGGAGCGTCTCGTGCTCGGGCGTATCCCGCTGAACACGCTCCGGGCGGATATCGATTACGGCACGGCCACGGCGATCCTCAGCAAGGGCACGATCGGCGTGAAGTGCTGGGTTTACAAGGGCGAAATCTTCCAGGAGCCGAAGAAGAAGGTGCCGAAGCCCGCGGAGACGCAGGCCTAGGAGGGCCGGGAACCAAAAACCATGTTGATGCCCAAGCGCGTCAAGTTCCGGAAGTCCCAGCGCGGGACCATGAAGGGCCCCGCGACGCGGGGAAACCGCGTGTCGTTCGGCGACTTCGGCCTGATGTCCCTGGAGCAGGGCTGGCTCTCCGCCAAGGAGATCGAGGCGGGCCGCGTGGCCGCCGCGCACGCCATGGGCACGGAAGGCCGGCTCTATATCCGGGTCTTCCCACACAAGTCGATCAGCGCCAAGCCCGCCGAGGTCCGCATGGGCATGGGCAAGGGCGAGCCCGAATACTGGGCCGCCGTGATCCACCCGGGCACCGTGCTCTACGAGGTGTCGGGGGTCAGCGAGGATTTCGCCCGCGGCCTCTTCAACAACGTCGCCCACAAGATGTCGCTCCGGTGCAAGATGGTGGTGCGACGCCATGGCTAAGAAGACGAAGCGTCTCGAGGAGTTCCGGGGAAAGCCGGACGACGAACTGCGCAAGGAGATGGACACGCTGGTCACGGGGCTGTTCAATCTCCGGTTCCGGAAGGTCACCGACGTGGTGGAGAATCCCGCCGCCTTCCGCAAGCACCGTGTGGAGATCGCCCAGATCAAGACGATTCTTCGCGAACGTGAGCTCAAAGCCGTCAAAAAATAACAAGCCCGCCAAGGGCCCGGCCGACGTCACGCCCCTCAAGGGCGGGATGGGCAAGGCCGAGCTCAACGAATTCAAGGCGCTCCTCATCCTCCGCAAGAAGCTCCTGCAGGGGGACGTGAAGACCCTCGAGGACGAGGGCTGCAAGAAGGGGACCGACGCCGCGGGCGACCTCTCGACGCTGCCCATGCACCTGGCGGACCTCGGCACCGACAGCTTCGAGCAGGACATCACGCTGGGCCTCATGGAGAACGAGAGCGACGAGCTCCACGAGATCGAGGAGGCCCTCGACCGGATCAAAGACGGATCGTTCGGCCTCTGCGAGAACTGCAAGAAGAAGATCCCGAGGGAGCGCCTGAAGGCCATCCCCTACACGCGCCTCTGCGTGAATTGCAAGAAGAAGGAAGAGGGCGTATAATCGGCGCGATGCGCCGGCAGACCGCGCTTTTCTTCGGGCTCGCCCTCCTCGGCTCGGGCCTCGACCTCCTGACCAAGCACCTCGCGTTCCAGCACGTCCGCGAGTACTCCGAGGTCACGGTCGTGGACGGGCTCCTGGCGATCGGCCGCACCACGAACCCCGGCGTTGTCTTCGGGAAGTTCGGCGGCGCGCCCGCGGTGTGGCTGGTCGTTTCGATCGCGGCTGTCCCCGCGATCGTCGCGATCTTCCTCGCGGGGAAGCCGAAGGGGTGGGTCCAGACGATCTCCCTCGGCATGATCCTGGCCGGCACGGTCGGCAACATGGCGGACCGGATCGCCTACGGCGCCGTGCGCGACTTCATCAAGTTCTACACGCGCGCCTCCGGCGTCGAAAAGGTCTGGCCCCTCTTCAACCTGGCCGATTCGTTCATCTGCGTCGGTGTCTTTCTCCTCTCCGTCGAGATGATGTTCTTCGAGGAGAAGAAGAAGGCGGCGGCCGCGCCGGCGGTGGCCCCCGCGGTGGCGCCGGTCCCACCCCCTCCGGCCGCGCCATGACGGCCGACCTCTCGGTGACGCTCGGGCCACTCGCGCTTGCCAATCCCCTCATGGTCGCGTCGGGCACGTCGGGCGGGATCATGGACCGCGTCCTCGACGTCCACCGCCTGGGCGCGTTCGTCGAGAAGACCGTGACGAAGCTGCCCCGGAAGGGGAACGCCTACCCGCGCGTCCACGAGACCCCCGGCGGCATGCTCAACTCGATCGGGCTCGAGGGGCTGGGCCTGGACGGCTGGATCCAGAAGCGCTACCCGGAGATCCGGGACTACCGGTGCAAGCTCATCATCAGCGTCTCGGGCTCGACCGCCGAGGAGTACGGGGAGCTCGTCGCGCGGATCGACGCACTCCCGCGCGTCGACGCCTTCGAGCTCAACATCTCGTGCCCGAACGTCTCGCACGGGATGGACCACGCGACCGACCCCGCGATGACGGAGAAGGTCGTGCGGATCGCGAGGGCGGCGACGAAGCGCCCGGTCTTTGCCAAGCTCACGCCGAACGTGACGAACATCGTCCCGATCGCGAAGGCGGCGATGCAGGGTGGCGCCGACGGGATCTCGGCGATCAACACGCTCAAGGGGATGGCGATCGACTGGCGGAAGCGCGCCCCGGTGATCGGCGCCGTGACGGCCGGCCTCTCCGGGCCGGCGATCCGGCCCATCGCGCTCCGCATGGTGTGGGAGATCGCCTCCGCGCTGCCCGGGGTGCCCCTGATCGGGATCGGCGGGATCTCGACGGCGGACGATGTCCTCGAGTTCATGGTCGCGGGCGCCTCGGCGGTGCAGATAGGAACCGCGAACTTCGTGAACGCCCAGACGGCGACAAGCATCATCGACGCGCTTCCGGCCAAGTTGGCGGAAGCGAACCTCGGCAGGATCAGGGATCTCATCGGGACGTGCACGACGAAGGCCGGCCGGCAAGTTTCGCTTTAAAGCGAAACTTTGGCTCCGGGGAGCTGTGCCGGCCCTTGCAACCCGGGGCCGCGGGCGTATAATCATCTGAGCATGTTGCATCCGGTGCTGACGATCCTGGTCGCGGGCTCATTCCACCTGGCGGCGGAGTCGCCGCGGCAGGCGGAGTTCGCGCAGATCGTCCACGACATCACCCTGGCGGTCGACCAGGCGCGGCCCGAGACGTTCGAGGGCGTGCCGGAGCCGACCGTCTGCGACGTCCCGTTCTACTACAGCGACTTCACCCCGATCGCGGCCCCCGAGGCCGCCCCCATCATCACGTACGACTGGCGCTCGCCGGTCATCTTCGACCTGCCGTAGCCCGCGCTTCCTCTCCCGCGTCGTCGTCGTGTTCCGCATTCCCCTTCTTTCCGAGGACAAGCCATGGAGATGGAAGCCGTTGTTGAATGGGTCGGGAAATTTCTGGGCCGGTTCCTGGGAACCCAGAACGAGCGCGCGATCCGCCGCTACTGGACGCTCGTGCGCGAGAAGGTCAATCCCCTCGAGGCGGGGATGATGGCGCTCCCGGACGCCGCGTTTCCGAAGCTGTCGCAGGACTTCCGCGCGCGCCTGGCCAAGGGCGAAACGCTGGACGACCTGCTGCCCGGGGCCTTCGCCGCCTGCCGCGAGGCGGCGCGCCGCTCGGTCCGCATGCGCCACTTCGACGTCCAGCTCATCGGCGGCGCGGTTCTCCACTCCGGCCGGATCTCCGAGATGGCGACGGGCGAGGGAAAGACCCTCGTGGCGACGCTCCCGGCGTACCTCAACGCGCTGACCGGGAAGGGCGTCCACATCGTCACGGTGAACGACTACCTCGCGCGCCGCGACACCCAGTGGATGGGCCCGATCTACGACCTGCTCGGCGTGACCGTCGGGGCGATCCAGCACGAGGAGTCGTACCAGTACGACCGTGCCTGGACGCCGGACCCGAACGAGCGGCTTCACAACCTGCGTCCCGTCACCCGGCGGGAGGCCTACCACGCGGACATCACCTACGGCACGAACAACGAGTTCGGATTCGACTACCTCCGCGACAACATGAAGTTCCGCCGGGGGGAGCAGTGCCAGCGGGCGCCCTCGTACGCCATCGTGGACGAGGTGGACTCGATCCTGGTCGACGAGGCGCGCACGCCCCTCATCATCAGCGGCCCGACCGACGAGACCACGGACAAGTACTACAGGGCCGACCGCGCCGCCCAGAAGCTCGTCCGGGGCGAGGAGGTCGTGCTCGAGGACCGCTCCAAGAAGCACACGGGCGACTTCATCGTGAAGGAGAAGGAGCACGTCGTCTTCATGACCGACTCGGGCATCGAGAAGGCGGAGAAGCTGGTGGGCGTCGACAGCTTCTACACCGGCGAGAACATGGACTGGCCGCACTTCCTCGAGACCGCGCTCAAGGCGCGCCACCTCTACAAGCGGGACAAGGAGTACGTCGTCAAGGACGGCGAGGTCATCATCGTCGACGAGTTCACCGGCCGCATGATGCCCGGCCGGCGGTGGAGCGACGGCCTCCACCAGGCGGTGGAGGCGAAGGAGGGGATGAAGATCCAGGAGGAGTCCCAGACCTACGCCACGATCACGCTGCAGCACTACTTCAAGCTTTACCCCAAGCTGGCCGGCATGACGGGCACGGCGCTCACCGAGGCGATGGAGTTCGAGAAGATCTACAACCTCGAGGTGGCCGTCATCCCGACCAACAAGCCGCTGCGGCGGCAGAACCTGCCGGACGTCGTCTACGGCACGGAGGAGGAGAAGTTCGACGCGATCGAGGAGGAGGTCGTCCGCCTCCACGCGACGGGCCGGCCCATCCTGGTGGGCACGACGTCCATCGAGAAGTCGGAGCTCCTTCACGAGCGGCTGAAGATGCGGGGGGTCACGCACGAGGTCCTCAACGCCAAGTACCACGAGAAGGAGGCCTACATCATCGCCCGCGCCGGGCAGCACGAGGCGGTGACGATCGCCACGAACATGGCGGGCCGCGGCACGGACATCCTGCTGGGCGCGGGCGTGCCGGACCTCGGGGGCCTCCACATCCTGGGCACGGAACGGCACGAGGCGCGGCGCGTGGACAACCAGCTCCGGGGCCGTGCGGGCCGGCAGGGCGACCCCGGCTCCTCGCAGTTCTTCCTGTCGCTCGAGGACGATCTCTTCCGAAAGTTCGCCCCGCCCTGGATGAAGGGCCTGCTGCAAAAGATGGGGCTCAGCAAGGGCGAGAAGATCGAGTCGCGTCTCGTCTCGCGGTCGATCGGCAAGGCCCAGAAGAACGTCGAGAATCACAACTTCGACATCCGCAAGAACCTGGTGGAGTACGACCAGGTCCGCAACGAGCAGCGTCGCGTCATCTACACGCTCCGCCAGCGGATCCTCGAGGGCGAGGACATGCGGTCGACCGTGATGGAGATGGTGGCGCGGAGGATCGAGGACGCGGCCTCCCGGTTCGTTCCCAAGGGGGAGGAGTCGGACCTGGCGGGCCTCGGCGAGTGGTTCCGCCTCCGCTTCGGCGTCGCGGCCGACCTCGAGGGCGCGGACCGGAAGGAGTTCGGGACGCTGGTGGCGGACCTGCTGGGGCAGGCGGAGAAGTCGTACTCCTCGTGCGAGAAGGCCGTGGGCCTCCACCGGGTGGGGAAGCAGGTGGAGTCCCTCGCCCGCCGGTTCATGCCGGAGCACGGCGAGCTGGTGAAGAACTTCGCCGAGTTCGCCCGGCAGGTGAAGCAGGACTTCGACGTCTCCGTGTCCGAGTCGCTCGTCCGGCTGCCCCAGTCCGAGCTCGTCGCCTCGGTCCTCGAGACCGTGGGGCGCGAGAAGGCGGAGGTCGTGGGCCGGGTGGGCGCGGCGATGATGCGGTCCAGCGAGCGCGTCGTCCTCCTGACCAAGATCGACGAGAAGTGGAAGGAGATGCTGTACAACATGGACTCGCTCCGGGACATCGTCGGCATGCGGAGCTTCGCGCAGCAGGACCCGAAGCTGGAGTACAAGCGCGACGCGACGGAGCTGTTCCAGACGCTGATGGAGTCGATCGACGACGAGGTGGCGCGCCTGGTCTTCAGCACCGACCTGATGTCCGAGCTGGCGCTCGACGAGATGCGGATGGCCCGGCGGTGGCAGGCGACCGAGTTCCGGAAGGACGAGGTGGGCCAGTTCGCGATGGCCGCCGGCAACGGCGATGGGAACGGCGAGGGGGGCGGAGGCGGCGAGGAGGACAAGCCGCAGCCCGTCCGGGTGCAGAAGAAGCCGGGGCGGAACGAGCCGTGCTGGTGCAGCTCGGGGAAGAAGTACAAGAAATGCCATTGGCCCAATTAGGTTGACATGGGCCTGTTCCTGGACGGCGCCTACCTGTCCGCGGGACTGCTCGCGTCGCCGTGGCTGCTGTTCAAGGTGGCCACGGATCGCCGGTACCGCCACCGGCTCGTGGAACGGTTCGGACGTCTCTCCCCCTCCGACGGCTCCAGGACCCTCTGGATCCACTGCGCGTCGGTCGGCGAGGTCAACGTCGCGAAGCCGGTGGTGCAGCGGCTCCAGAAGGAGCACCCCGGGCTGTCGATCCACGTCAGCACGACGACGATGGCCGGGCGCGAGAATGCCGAGAAGTCTTTTCCCGGGGTGCGCGTGGGTTACTTTCCCCTCGATCTCACGGGGTCGGTCCGCCGCTCGCTCCGGCGGATCAAGCCGGCCGGCGTCGTCCTCGTCGAGCTCGAGGTGTGGCCCAACTTCGTGCGGCGCTGCGCGAGGGAGGGCATCCCCGTCGTCGTCGTCAACGGGCGGATGAGCGAGCGCTCGTTCCCCCGCTACCGACGGCTCCGGGGGCTTTTCGGCCCCGTCTTCCGTTCGCTGGCGGCGTTCGGCGCCCAGAACGAGGCGACGGCGGAGCGGATGCGAGCGTTCGGCGTCGAGCCCGTGGTCACGGGAAACCTGAAGTACGACGCGGCGATCGGGTTCGATCCGGCGGAGGCGGGGCGGGAATGGCGGGAGCGGCTCGGGCTGGGGGACGCGCCGGTCCTCGTGGCCGGCAGCACGCACGACCCGGAGGAGCGGATCCTGGCGGACACCTACACGCGGCTGCGGCCGCGCCTGCCCGCGCTCCGGCTCGTGGTGGCCCCGCGCCACCTGGAGCGGATCGCGGAGGTCGAGAAAGTCATTGAAGCCGCGGGACTGCGGTGCTATAAGAGGTCGAAAATTATCCCCGGCGGCGGGGCGCCCGACGGGGTCATCCTCCTCGACACGGTGGGGGAGCTGGCCCGGGTCTACGCGGCGGCCACGGCGGTCTTCATCGGCGGCACGTTCTGCTCGCGGGGCGGGCAGAACATGCTGGAGCCCGCGGCCCTGGGGAAGCCGATCGTGAGCGGCCCCAGCCTTTCCAACTTCGAGGACATCGCGCGGACGCTGGTCGAGGCGGGGGGCATGGCGGTGCTCGACAACCCGATCGACCTCGCGCGGGCCGCGGGGGAGCTGCTGGGGGACCCCGACAAGGCCCGGCGGGTCGGGGAGAAGTGCGTGGAGGCCGTGAAGTCGGGCCGGGGCGCGATCGACGCGACGATGGCCCTGATCGAGTCGAAGATTTTGAAAGGGATGTAGCCGATGGCGAGAGAAGGAAAGTGGTACTTCACCTCGGAAGCGGTGTGCATGGGGCACCCCGACAAGATGTCGGACCAGATCTCCGACGCGATCCTCGACGCGATCATCAAGGAAGATCCCATGGCCCGCGTGGCGTGCGAGACGCTGGTCAAGACGGGCATGGTCCTGGTCGCCGGCGAGATCTCGACGAAGACCTACATCGAAGTCCCCGAGATCGTTCGCCAGACGGTGAAGGAGATCGGCTACGACTCCAGCGAGATCGGCTTCGACTACCACACCTGCGCGGTGTTGACGGCCATCTCCCAGCAATCCGCGAACATCGACGAGGCGGTCTCCGAGGACGCCGAGACGGGCAAGGACCTCGGCGCCGGCGACCAGGGCATCATGTTCGGGTACGCCTCCAACGAGACCGAACTCTACATGCCGCTCCCCATCGACCTCGCCCGGAAGATCTGCTGGCGTGCCGCGGAGGTCCGGCAGACCGGCGAGGTGAGCTGGCTCCGGCCCGACGGCAAGGCGCAGGTCACGATCGAGTATGACGGCTTCCGCCCGGTCCGGATCCACACGGTCGTCGCCTCGATGCAGCACAACCCGAACGTGAGCAAGAAGCAGATCGAGTCGGACCTGCGGGAGAAGGTGATCAAGCCCGTCCTCCCTCCGGGCCTCATCGACAAGAACATCATCTACCATCTCAACCCGTCGGGGAAGTTCGAGATCGGCGGCCCGCAGGGCGACTGCGGCGTGACGGGCCGGAAGATCATCTGCGACACCTACGGGGGCATGGGCCACCACGGCGGGGGCGCGTTCAGCGGCAAGGACCCCACCAAGGTCGACCGGAGCGCCAGCTACGCGGCGCGGCACGCGGCCAAGAACGTCGTGGCCGCCGGCTTGGCCGATCGCTGCGAGATCCAGCTCTCCTACGCGATCGGCGTCTCGAAGCCCCTCTCGGTCTTCGTCGACACCTTCGGCACGGGCAAGATCCCGGAGGCGAAGCTGACGAAGATCGTCGAGGAGAACTTCGACTTCACGCCGGCGGGGCTGATCAAGTACTACAACCTCCGCCGCCCGATCTACAAGAACACCGCGCGCTACGGGCACGTCGGCGTCGACCGGCCCGAGTGCACCTGGGAGAAGATTGAGAAGGTCGACGCGCTCCGGAAGGCCGCCGGCTTGAAGGCCGAGGCCCCGAGGAAGACCGTCAAGAAATAAGGAACCCGAATGGCCACGAAACTCGCCGCCCCCGAGAAGAAGAGCGCCGCCCCCGGCGACGTCAAGGACTTCTCCCTTGCGACGAAAGGGAGGGCCCGGATCGAGTGGGCCGACACCCAGATGCCGGTCCTCCGCGAGATCCGCGCGCGGTTCGAGAAGGAGAAGCCCCTCAAGGGCCAGCGCATCGCCGCCTGCCTCCACGTGACGACGGAGACCTCGGGGCTGATGCGCGCGTTCGTGGCCGGCGGCGCCGAAGTCGCGCTCTGCGCCTCGAATCCCCTCTCGACGCAGGACGACAACGCCGCGTCGCTGGTGAAGGACTACGGGATCGCCACGTACGCGATCCGCGGCGAGGACCAGGCCACCTACTACAAGCACATCAACCAGGCGCTCGACCTGAAGCCCACGCTGACCCTGGACGACGGGGCGGACCTCGTGACGACGATCCACCAGAAGCGGCCCGAGCTCATGAAGGGGCTGCTGGCGTCGCTGGAGGAGACGACCACGGGCGTCCTCCGCCTCCGCGCGATGGCGAAGGACGGCGCGCTCAAGATCCCCGTCGTTTCCGTGAACGACGCGCAGACGAAATACATGTTCGACAACCGGTACGGGACGGGCCAGTCGACGATCGACGGCATCATCCGCGCGACGAACGTCCTCCTGGCCGGCCGTACCTTCGTCGTTGCCGGCTACGGCTGGTGCGGACGCGGGCTCGCGAGCCGCGCGCGTGGCCTCGGCGCCCACGTGGTTGTCACCGAGGTCGAGCCGATCCGCGCCCTTGAAGCCACGATGGACGGGTTCATCGTGCTTCCAATGGCCGACGCCGCGAAGATCGGCGACATCTTCTGCACGGTGACGGGCAACAAGGCGGTGGTGCGGAAGGAGCACTTCCTCGCGATGAAGGACGGCGCCATCGTGGCCAACTCGGGCCACTTCAACGTCGAGCTCGACCTGGAGGCGCTGGCAGCGCTCTCGAAGCAGGAGAAGAAGGGCGTCCGCGAGAACGTGGACGCGTTCATCCTGAAGGACGGCCGGTCCATCTTCGTGATCGGCGAAGGACGCCTGGTCAACCTCGCGGCCGCCGAGGGCCATCCCGCCGCGGTGATGGACATGAGCTTCGCCACCCAGGCGCTCATGGCCGAGTGGTGCGTGAAGAACAAGTCGCAGCTCAGGGTCGCGGTGCTCGACGTCCCCAAGGAGATGGAGCAGTTGATCGCCCGCCTCAAGCTCAAGACGATGGGCGTCTCGATGGACGAGCTCACCGCGGAGCAGAAGAAGTACCTGGCGACCTGGCAGGAAGGGACGTAGAGGCGAATCACGAATCACGAAGCGGCCGCGCCGCGGGGTTCGTCCTATCGCATCGCGATCGTCAAGGACTTCCTCCCCGTCATGCGGGGGGCGGAAAAGGTCCTCGAGGCCTGGTGCGAAGTCTGGCCGGACGCCGAGATCTACGCCCTCTTCCACACCCGCGGCGCCCTGACGCCCGCGATCGAGTCGCACAAGATCCGCACGACCTACCTTCAGGACTTCCCGGCGATCCACTCGAAGTACCCGTACTACCTCGGCTTCATGCCGGGCGCGATCGAGTCGCTCGACCTCCGCGGGTACGACGTCGTCCTCTCGATGAGCCAGTGCGTGGCCAAGGGGGCCGTCACCGACGCGCTCCACGTCTGCTACTGCCTCACGCCGATGCGGTACGTCTGGGACAAGGTGGACGACTACTTCGGACGCGGGCTCAAGCGGTGGCTCGCGGGCCCGATGATCTCGCGGCTCCGCCGGTGGGACACGGAGACGGTCCCGCGGGTCCACCGCTGGGTGGCGATATCGAACGAGGTGCGCGACCGGATCCGCCGCTGGTACGGGCGGGATTCGGACGTCCTCTTCCCGCCGGGCAACGACGCGTATTTCACGCCGTCGGAGCAGGCGCGCGAGGACTGGTACCTCGTTGCCGGGGCGCTGGTGCCCTACAAGCGAGTCGACCTCGCGATCGAGGCGTGCCGCGCGATGGGACGGAAGCTCAAGGTGATCGGATCCGGATCGCACGAGAGGGCGATCCGCGCGCTCGGTTACGCGGAGTTCCTCGGCTGGCAGCCCGACGAGGTCGTGCGCGACCACTACCGGCGCTGCCGGGCGCTCCTCTTCCCGGGGGAGGAGGACTTCGGGATCGTGCCCGTCGAGGCGCAGCTCTGCGGGGCCCCGGTGATCGCGGTCGCCAAGGGGGGCGCGCTCGACACGGTGACGGCGGAGACCGGCGTCCTCTACCGGGACTCGCTCGCCGAGGGGATCCGCGCGTTCGAGGCGCGGACGTTCGATCCGGCCGCGTGCCGCCGGAACGCGCTCCGGTTCGCGCGCGAAGACCACAAGGGCCGGATCCGCGACTACGTCGAGAGCGCGCTTGAATCGCACCGCCGACGGTCCTAGAATTTTTCACACATGATCAATCGGCGCCGCACGTTCAGCGCGCTGGTCTTCACGCTGTGCGACACCGCGCTCACGGCGGGCGCGTTCTTCCTGGCCGCCTGGATCCGAGCGAAGTTCCCCGCGGAGCCGGGAAAGCCGTTCGACTTCCACAGCCACCTCTGGCTCCTCCCGGTGGTCGTGGCGGTCTGGGCGCCGCTCCTCTGGCGGTGGGGCCTCCACCGCTCACAGCGGACCGACCAGCCCGGCGAGGAGCTCTGGAAGATCGTCAAGACGGTCGTCGTCGGCTCGCTCGTGGTGGTCGCGGCGATCGTCGTGCGGAAGTTCGACCCGTCGCGCGCGTTCCTCGGCCTCTTCGCGGGGCTCGACGCCGCGCTCCTGGTCCTCCTCCGGATGGCGTGCGTCTCGGTGGCGCACCACCAGCGCAAGCGCGGGTACGACCGGGTCTACGTGGTGGTCGCCGGGACCGGCCGGGCGGCGCGGAAGCACGTGGACGAGCTTCGGGCCCACCCGGAATGGGGCCTCGAGGTGCGCGGCCTCCTCTCCGAGGTCCCCCGGCTCGCGGTCGACGAGATTGCCGGGCTGAAGGTCCTCGGCCCGCTCACGGACCTGCCCGACCTGCTCAAGAGGGAGGTGGTCGACGAGGTCCATTTCGCCGTGTCGCGCCGCACGCTGGAGCGGCTGGACTCGGCGGTGCGCGTCTGCGACGAGATGGGAGTCACCGTCCGGATCGTGATGGGCCTCCTCGGGAAGCTCAATTCGCGCCCGACCCTCGATCATATGGCGGGGACGTCGCTCCTGACCCTCTCCTCCGCGCCGCGGGACGAGGTGGCGCTCGTCCTCAAGCGGCTGATCGACGTGGCCCTCAGCGCGACGGCGATCGTGGCGGCGTCGCCGATCCTCCTCCTGGCGGCGATCGCGGTGAAGCTCACCTCGGCGGGCCCCGCGATCTTCCGGCAGAAGCGCTCCGGCATGAACGGCCGCGTCTTCACCCTTTACAAGTTCCGGACGATGGTGCAGGACGCGGAGGCGTTGAAGGCGCAGCTGGAGTCGAAGAACGAGATGGACGGCCCGGTCTTCAAGATCAAGGCCGACCCGAGAATCACGGGCGTGGGGAAGGTGATGCGCAAGCTTTCGATCGACGAACTCCCGCAACTCTGGAACGTCCTGCGCGGCGACATGTCGATCGTCGGTCCGCGCCCGCCGATCCCGGCGGAGGTTGAGAAGTACGAGCGCTGGCAGCGGCGGCGGCTGTCGATGCGCCCGGGGATCACGTGCATCTGGCAGGTGAGCGGCCGCAGCGGCATCGATTTCAAGCGCTGGATGGAGATGGACCTCGAGTACATCGACAACTGGTCGCTGGGGCTCGACCTGAAGATCATCCTGAAGACGATCCCCGCGGTGCTCTCCTCGCGCGGCGCGAGCTAGGAAGATTCACCACAAAGTCACAAAGGGCACCATTTGAACCCCTTGATGGTAAGGAGTCTTATGAAATGAGCTGGAGTGAAGCGATCTTGGCGAGGCTAAGATCATCTGCAAAGCAATTGGTCATCTGGTTTCTTGTGGGTCTTGCGACCTTCACACTTGCGCTTGTTTGTTCTGTGTATGGCGAGCACTCGGAGGGGGAGCTCCAGAGATTGGGAATTAGGGGTCTGTCGGTTGAAACCAAGCTCGGGCTGTTCCTGGCTCCCTACATGCCTCTAATCTGTGCCGGGGCAAGCCTAGGCATCCTGGCTCTCTGGAGTCGAATCAAGTCCGATCTTCAGCTCGTGAGCGTGGCTTACGGTCTCGCATTTGTTGCGCTCTCTTGCTTCCTGTTGTACGGGCTAATAATGCCATTCAGATATCAGGCGTAACAAGTAGCCGGAGTTTTTCACGAGCGAGCTGGAGTTGGATACCCACCCTACACCAAGTAAAACTTTGTGATCTTTGTGTCTTTGTGGTGAATTAAGCCTCCGCGGTCGGGCGCTCCCGGACGACGATCGTGCCGGCGAGCAGGTCGCCCAGCCGCTGGCGGTGCCGCGTGTTGGCCATCACGAGGATGGCCGGAAGGCCGACGTCCGCGTCGGGGAGACGGACGAGGTTCCGCATCAGGGCCCCCACCAGGGTCGCGCGCGATCCGTCGGCCTGCAGGACCTTGAGGCCGAGGATCTTCTTTCCGAGGGTCCAGCCCAGCGTGGACTCCATGAGGGCATGGTAGGCGGCCTTCGCCGCGAACGCGGCGCCCGCGACGGTCCAGAACCCCAGGTCGAACGGCTCGGACGCCTCGGCGGTCGCGCTCATGAATTCCGACAGGACGGCCAGGGCCGGCGGGACGACGATCAGGGTGTCGAGGACCTGGGCCATCGACCGTTCGAGCACGTCGGCATAGGGCCGGCCCTCCGCGGACCGCGCCCCCGGGGTCATGACCCGGCCCCGCTCCCGGAACATCGAGATGCCGAGGAAGATGAGCGCGACGGCGCACGTGAACAGGAGGATTGGCGCGTACGCCCCCGCGACCCGCCGCCAGAACGGCTCGACGGCGACCGGGAGGAGCCGCGCCCCGGACTCGGGGAGGAGTGACCCGGCCGGGGCCTTTCCCGCCAGGACCATCGTCTCGCGCGTCAGGACCACGACGAGGCGGTCTGCCGCCGAGGCGGCGGCCAGGCCGGTGACGCCGCGGCCGAACAGGAGCACCGGGTCGAGGAACTTGATCTGCCCGGGCGGCGGGGGCTGCCCGCACTCCGCGCAACATTGGAGGCGGAGCGTCACGGCGTGGAACGTCCGGTCCGCGCGTCGGTAGGAGACGAGGAGGATCCGGTCCTTGACGAGGACCGCGTCCCAATAGTCCGATGCCTCCTCGAACGTGGTGCGGGGGACAAAGGTCGCCCCGTCGAAGAGCGCGGTCCGGATGCGCGTCGACCCGGCGTCGCGCCAGGCGACGAGCGGGCCACGGGTTCCGTCCATGCTTGCGACGGGCCGGACGGGCCTTTTGGATTCCGCGACCTCGATCTCGGCCGACCAGCCCGCCGCCGTCCGGTGGCGCGCGAGGATCTTCCCCTCGTTCCAGCCGAAGATCCACATCCGCCCGCGCGCGGGGTCGACCACCGCGTCCCGCACGTCCCACGGCTGCCCGAGATCCTCGCCGCGGACCGTGTCGCCGCCGCGGAGGAAGGAGACGTGCGAGCCGAAGAAGGCGGTGGTTTCGTCCCCCTCGGAGAGGATAGCGGCCGCGTCGCCGCCGAACGAGATCGAGCCGCGGACGCCCAGGTCGGGGTCGAGGATGACGAGTCGCGCGCCCGGCCCGGAATCTTCGCTCGGGACGATCGTGCGGTGGACGACCGCGACGCCGCCGGCGGCGGCCGCCACGCGCGGCCGGTTGTACTCCTCCTTCTGGAGGCCGAGGTGGAGCTGGGCCAGGAGGAGCAGGGAACAGCCGATGGCGATCGAAGTGGCGAACCGGCGGCGGCGGGCGTAGAACTCCGAGACCGGCATGGGGCCCGGCGTCTCCGGCTACTCCTCGAGCACGAAGGTGATCTTGAGGGAGACGCGGTACTCCTGGACCTTCCCCTTGGAAACCTTCGCCTTGACCGAGACGACCTCCATGCCGGTGATGCCGCGGAGGGTCTTGGAGGCGCGCTTGAGGCCCTCCTCGATGGCCTCCTGGATCCCCTTGGAGGAGGAGGCGGTGATCTCGGTGACGCGGGCGACGGCCATGCGAGCGACTGTAGCCGTCGACGCGGGCGCCGTCAAGCAAGAAAAGCCGTTGAGCGACGCCCCCCGATCGGCTAGAATCCCGCCGCCATGAACTTCCGCGCCCCCGAGGGCACGCACGACGTCCTGCCCGAGGAGGTCGCCCGGTGGCGGCGGCTCGAGGACGCCGCGCGCTCGTGCTTCGACCGGTTCGGCTACGAGGAGATCCGCACGCCCGTCTTCGAGTACACCTCCCTCTTCCACAAGTCCAGCGGCGAGACGACCGACATCGTCGAGAAGGAGATGTTCACGTTCGGCGATCCCGAGGACACGAACGGCACCTACTCGCTCCGGCCGGAGCTGACCCCCGGCGTCATCCGCGCGCTGGTCGAGGCCAACCTCTTCGCGAAGCGGGCCGCGTGGAAGCTCTGGTACCTCGGGCCGGCGTTCCGGAAGGAGCGGCCCCAGAAGGGGCGCTTCCGCCAGTTCACGCAGCTCGGCGTCGAGGCCGTCGGGTCGGCCGATCCGCTTGTCGACGCGGAGACGATGATCCTCCTCGCGGATATCCTCGACAAGGTCGGCGTGGCGTCGAAGCTCCGGATCAACTCGATCGGCTGCGGCGAGTGCCGCGGCGGCTATCGCGAGGTCCTCAAGAACGCGGTGCGTCCGCTGCTCCCGACCCTCTGCGCGAACTGCAACAAGCGCATCGACCGGAACGTCTTCCGCATCCTCGACTGCAAGGTCGACGCGGAGAAGACGCAGAACCTGCCGGCGGCGATCGATCACACGTGCGAGAAGTGCAAGGCGCACATGAAGGCGGTCGAGGGCGCCCTGCGCGACGCGAAGGTCGAGTACCGGATCGACCCGCGGATTGTGCGCGGCCTGGATTACTACACGCGGACCGTCTACGAGTTCAGCTCCTCCGCGCTCGGGGCGCAGAACGCGATCGCGGGCGGCGGGCGGTACGACACGCTGGTCCGCGACATGGGCGGGCCGGACGTCGGCTCCGTCGGCTTCGCGGCCGGCATGGAGCGCATCCTGCTCGCGATGAAGGAGGGGGCGGCCGCGCGGGCGATGGACTTCTTCGGCGTGGCCGTCGACGAGTCGCTCCGGGGGAAGGTCTTCTCGATGGTCACCGAGCTCCGCCGCGCGGGGCTCTCCGGGGACATGGATTTCGAGGGGCGGAGCGTCAAGGCGCAGATGAGGAGCGCGAACCGGTCGGGCGCAAGGTATGCTCTGTTCATCGGGCCGTCGGAGGCCGCACAGAACCAGGTGAAGCTGAAGGATATGAAAGAGGGCGCCGAGCGCCTGGTGTCGCTCGACGAGGCGAAGGCCGCCCTCCGGGGAGGAACGACGTGAGAAAAATGATCGCGGTGTTCGCGCTGCTCGCCTCCTGCGAGCCGTTCCCGAACGAGGCCGACGCGCAGCAGGAGGACGCGAAGATCGCGTTCGAGCGCTGGAAGGACTTCATGATCGCGGGCAAGGTCCGCGAATGCCTGGAGATGATGACGCTGAGCCTGCGGTCGCAATGGGTCTACGACCGCATGAACGAGGGCGACCATACGGCCCTGATGTGGAAGACCCGGCTGCAGGGCGGCGCGCGGACCGACCTCGACCTGTGGTACTCGCAGGCGGGCCTGGACACGACCCGGGGCCGGGTCACAACGCTCCCGGGCAGCGTCCTCGCCGATCCCTCGCTCACGCCGCTCCTCCTCGGGTACCTGCAGGACGCGCAGCCCGAGATCGCTCGTGACTTCAAGCAGCTCAAGGTCACGCAGGTCAGCACGGACCAGATGGGCGTGACGGTGGTCATCCGCAACCGCGCCAACGAGCCGGAGATCTACGGCATGGTGGACGAGGGCGGCTCGTGGAAGGTGGACGGCCACCGCAAGAGGGCGCCGCGGTAGTAGGTAGCCAGGTCGCTCAGCGGCCGACTTCGAGACGCTCGCCGAATCTCCGCGGGATGTGCTTGATCGCGAAGATCTTGTCCATCGTCTTCTTGAAGTCGTAGTCCACGCGCCGGAACTCCACCACCTGCGACTCGGGATCCCAGATCACGTAGCACGAGCGCGTGTCGCGGTCGCGCGGCTGGCCGACCGAGCCGATGTTCACGTAGTACTTCCGGCCGTCGGCGAGCTTCACCTTGTTGGCGAACGCGCGCGGGGGGTAGAACTTGAAATCCTCGGTGAAGACGCCCGGCTCGTGCGTGTGGCCGCAGAAGCAGGCATGCTTGATCATGGAGAAGATCTCCTCCATCTTCTCCTTGTCCTGCACGTCGTGGGGCCGCACGTACTCCTTGGTCCGGTTGCGCGGCGAGGCGTGGAGGTAGGTGACGTGGTCCTCCTCGCGGATGTCCGGCAGGTCGCCCAGGTAGTTCCACATCTTGTGGTTGTCTTCCTTCGACCCCGTCTGGTCGTTGAGCTGGTTGCGCGTCCAGTCGATCGCCTGGGCGGCCTCGGGGTTGAAGTCGAGCGCGAGGAAGAGGAGCGCGTCCTCGTGGTTCCCGCGGAGGGACCACGACCAGTTGAAGGCGTGCTTGAGCATCTCGCGGGGATTGGGGCCGTAGCCGATGAGATCGCCGAGGCAATAGATCTGGTCAACTCCCTGCGAGCTGATGTCGGCGAGGACGGCTTCGAGGGCTTCGATGTTCGAGTGGAGGTCGGAAATCAGCGCGACCTTCTTGGTGCTCATGGGTCAGTCGTTAGTCTAGCACGCCCGGAACTCAAATCAAGTATACATCCCGTTCATCCGGTATAGGTACGCCAGCACCTCCGCGACCGCTTTGTAGAGCTCGGCCGGGACCCACTCGCCCAGGTCGAGCTTCACCAGGACTTCGGCCAGGTCCGTGTCGCGGTGGACCGGTACGCCGTGGCGGCGGGCGATCTCGAGGATGCGCTCCGCGACCGCCCCGCGCCCCTTGGCCACGACCCGCGGGGCATCGTCCGCCCCCCTCAGGTATCTCAGGGCCACCGCCATCTGCCGGTCGCTCACAGCTTCACGTCCAGCGTGATCTCCCCGTCGGGCGCGGCAAAGACGTCGAAGATCGACTCGCGCTCCAGCGTCGACACGAGCTCCGCCGCGATCGACGCCTCGTATCCCTGAGCCTTCAGGGACTCCGCCAGGCCGCCCGCCCCCCGCTCGAGGTGGGACTTGACCCCGCGCTCGCGGACGCGGAACCGGACGCGGAGGGTCCGGCCCGCGGAGTCGAGTCGCGCGCGGACGAACCCGATGCGGCTCAGGTCCGCGTCGAGCGTCACGGAGAACCGGGGGCCGGCCTCCGCGGATCCGGGCTTGTCGGGCTCGCGCCGGATGCGGAGCGGGACGTGGACGAGCCGGCCGTCGGCGCGGAGCGGGATCTCGAGGGCCAGCACGCCGTCGTCCCGGAGCCGCGCGAGCTGGTTGACGAGGCGCACGTCGGTCATCCGCTGGGCGGCATCGAGGACCGCGCCGCGAGCGTCGCGCGCCTGGGCAAGCTCGGGAATCGACGCGATCTCGCGCCGCTCCAGCTGGTGAAGCTCCTGGAGGACCTGCCGCAGCGCCTCCTTCGGAAGCTGCGGGAGAGCGCGCGCGGTTTCGTCGAGCGTCTCCGGCGTAGCGGCGCGCACCAGGCGCAGGGCCTGGTCCAGCCTCGCGGGGACCTCCTGCGCGGGCACCTCGGCGGGCGCGGCGGCGCCGACGATCTCGATCAGCCGGTCGATCATCTGGAGTCGCGGCGATCCCTCCAGCACCTGCGCGACGGCCTCCTCGAGCGCGGCAGTCGGTGGCCCGGCCAGGAGCGGGGCGGTGACCGCGACGTCGGCGGGCGCGGCGGCGGTCCGTTCCCCGAGCGCCTCGACCAG
>JBGPCZ010000073.1:0-28140 GCA_041482015.1 Planctomycetota bacterium
CCGGCGACGTCGTTGGTCTTCGAGGCGACCTCCTTCACCATCTGGGCGCCCATGTTCTCGAAGGGGTCCTTGAGCTCGATCTCCTTCGCGACGGTGACGCCGTCCACGGAGACGATGGGTGCGCCCCACTTCTTTTCGATGAGCACGGCCCGGCCGCGGGGTCCGAGGGTGACCTTGACGGCGCGGGCGAGCTGCCTGACGCCGCGGCGGATCGCCTCGCGCGCCTCCTGGTCGAATGCAATTCTCTTGGCGGCCATGATTGGGTTTCTCCTTTTGTGTTCCTACGAGTTGATGATCGCGAGGATTTCCTTCTCGGCGAGAATGAGGTACTCCTTGCCGTCCACCTTGACTTCGGAGCCGGCGTAGGCGTCGAAGAGGACGCGGTCGTTCTTCTTCACTTCGAGGGCCTTGATCTCGCCGTTCTCAAGCATGAGTCCGGAGCCGACGGCGATCACGGTCCCCTGCTTGGGCTTTTCCTTGGCGTTGTCCGGGAGGACGATCCCCCCCGCCGTCTTCTTCTCCGCCTCGCTCCGTTCCACCATCACCCGGTCGTGCAGCGGCCTGATCGATTCCATGGGATGAGCCTCCGTTGTTATTGTTTTCGGACCTGGAACGTGAAAGATCGTTCAATACGTTGGAGTCGGGCCGGCGTTCCAGAAAGCCCCGGGTGCCGACAGTTCATAGAGGGTGGTAGTTAGAGCAAGCCGCGTGCCAACCCAACGAGTCGCGCGTACGACTAACCACCCCCGACACCCGCATCGACTTCCGCCACGCTGCCTTCGAGCGCGAATTTCTCGGGCTGGGAAATCGTAAGGGAGTAGATCAGGAGGTCATGCACGCGGCCCGCGAGGTCGATCGCGTGTTGGGGCAGGGTGGCCACGCCCTCGAATCCCATGTCTTCGAAGAGCCGACGCGCCTCCCCCTGCACCTCCAGGACGTCCGCCTGCAGGATGGCGATCTTGAGGGGGCCGGCGAGGTCGATGAACTCCCGCACCAGGGCGTGGGCCAACCCCCGGTGGCGATAATCGGGGTCGAGCGTCACGCGGATCTCCGCCACGTGGCGCGCCCAGCCTCTCCGGTCGCGATGGATCGTGGCATCGGCGACGATGCGCGAACCATCGAAGGCGAGGAGAGGGAGGATATTCGTGGTGTCCAGGTTTCGGATCCAGCCCTGGATCACGGCGACCTGGGTCACATCGTCCTTGAAGAGTTGCCGTTCATCGATGGGGATCCGTTTGAAGAAGGAAAGAAGCGCCGACTCGTCCGAGGCTTTCATGGGCCGGACCTTCAGGGGACCGGCGATCTCCCTCGGGTATCTCTTCAGCGGATCGTTCATGGGGACCGTCGCTCGATCAGGGCCCTCGACAGCCGCCCGGCGTCCGAGACATCCAGGGAATGGACGAACCGGTCCACGTCCTCCGTCTCACGGTGGATGTGGTCCAGCAGCACGGCCAGGAAGGATCGCGCAACGCCGTACGCCCCCTCGTTGTCCCGGCCCCGGATCTGGACGGCCAGGTCTCGCGCGTAGAGATGGAGGAGGCGATGGTCTTTTTCGAGCTCCTCGATGTCGCACGCCGGGTCCCGCTCAAGCTCCCGGAGGGCGGGGAAGAGGGTGTCCTCCGCATACCGCAGGTGCCCCGCCAGTCTCTCCACGAATCGGTCGGCCTCGCGGTGGAGGGCTTTCTCGGCCCCGCCCTCGAAGCGTCCGAAGGGGTGCCCCCGGAGAGGGCCCATGATCCCGGCGAGGCCGGCGCTGAGAGCTCCATCCTCGCCGTGGCCCAGGGTCGCGTTCATGGGACCTCTCTCCCAAGAAACACGGGGAGCAACCGCGGGTACGCGATGGGCCGGCCCTTCCGTCGATAGTCGAACAGGACTCCGGCGCAGAAGACCGGAAAGAGGAACAGGTTCAGCGCCATGACGAAGGAGAAGGCGAGCTCCGGACCGGGGGTCGACGTGAACGCCCGCCCCGTCGCCCAGAGATTGGTCGCGAGCGACAGGAAGATGACCGGGAAGCCGCACACGAAGCCCCAACGGGTGAGGGTCTTCATTGGAACCTCCAGGGCCCCGGGGCGGCCGCCTGGATCACCGGTTTCTGGAGGAGCACGGCTCGATCCGCGCGCGCGAGGACGGACTGGGCCACGCTCCCGAAGATCGCCCGCTCCTGTCCGCCCCGGGCGTGCGTGGACATGGCGATCAGGTCCGCGTCCAGCGTCAGCGCGTGATGGAGGATCTCGTCCACCGGGTCCCCCTGGGCGGTCACCTGCCAGTAGATGAGGTCGGAATGGCCGAGCCTGTCCGCGACGTTCAGCAGCTTCTGATCCGGATCCTCGTAAGTCCCCGACCCGCCCTGGGTGCCCCGTTGTGCGAGGGGGGCGAGCGCACGTTCGGTCACGTGGAGGAAGACGACTTCGGCCCCGGTCCGAAGACCCAGGCGTTTGACCGCGGTGAGGATCGTGAACGATTCCTCGGTGCCGTCCAGGGGGACGAGGATCCGGCGGAGCACCCGGCGCGGCTCCGGCATGCCCGGCCGCTTGACGATCACGGGAAGTTGCGCCCTCCGGATGACGGTCTCGGCCACGTTGCCCATGAACCACCGGGCCAGGCCGGTCCGGGCGTGCGTGCACATCGCGATCAGGTCGATGTTGAATTCCAGCGCCACCTGGAGGATCGCGTCGGCGGGCTCGCCCGCGCGGATGAGGTCGAGCCCGGATACGCCGGGGATTCTGCGCCGGAGATTTTCGAGATAGGACAGCGCCTGGTCGTGACACTCCATCATGTCCGCAGACGAGGCGCCCAGCGCCAGGGGGAGCGAGGGGACGACGTGAAGGAAATGGACCTCGGCCCCGCCGACCGCGATCCGCTCCACTTCGGGGAGCGCCGCTTCGGCCGCCGTCGAGCCGTCAAGAGGAACCAGGATCTTGCAGGTCGTGGTCATTCGACCCTCACGTGCCGGGCGGCGCCCACAGCAGCCTCACCGGGACAAGCGTGAGGCTGCTGG
Organism: Planctomycetota bacterium; assembly: GCA_041482015.1. GTDB lineage: Bacteria > Planctomycetota > MHYJ01 > MHYJ01 > JACPRB01 > JACQFK01. The sequence goes on from JBGPCZ010000073.1 coordinate 2,999, forward strand.
TGGTACATCTGCTTGCGTCGGCGCCGCAGGAAACAGACTACATCACCTTGAGGACGCAATTCACCGACCCGAACGGATTGGCCGCGTGCCCGGTCGCTTCCGCGTGGTCTTTCCACTTCCCATCGACGAGGAGTCGGTACTGGTGCTCTCCCGGCTCGAGGGAAAGCACGGTGCGCCAGAGACCGTCACCGTCATGGCTCAGCCGGATGCCCTCCGGCACCCAATCCGTGAAGTCCCCCGTGACCCGCACCTCTTCCGCGAGGGTGTCCTTCACGACCAGCGGCACCCGCCGTCTCGGTCGCTTCGCTGAGTCGTACATTGGAGGTCAAGTAAGCAATCCTCATGCCACGGGGGGGGTGGGTGGGATTCGTCTGCGGATGTGACAAGCGACGGTGATTAGCGGACTGGAGCCATCAGACGTCGATCAGGGGTTCTTCTTGTAGCCGCTCAGTTTTCGTTGGAGGGTCGCCACCCCGATCTTGAGCGAACTCGCCGCCTGCTTTCGGTTCCCCCCCTTGGCATCGAGGATGGCGAGGATGTAGTCCCGTTCGATGGCTTCGAGAGGACGAATGACTCCTTCGAGGTTCGGGGAGGGCGCCGTCGCACGCACCTCGGGAGGCAGGTCTTCCACATCGACGCGGGTCTTCGTGGCCACCGCGACGGCGCGTTCCATGACGTTCGCCAGCTCGCGCACGTTGCCGGGCCAGGGGTAACCGATGAGCCGGTCGGCCACCCGCGGGGTGAAACCCTCGACCGGGCGTTTCATGTGGAGCGCCACCCCCGCGAGGAGGATCCGCGCCAGGGGGAGGATGTCCTCCTTTCGCTGGCGGAGCGGCGGAACGGCCAGCTCCATGACCTTCAGGCGGTAGTAGAGATCCTCCCGGAACCGCTTCGCGGCCACCTCCGGGACAAGATCCTTGTTCGTCGCCGTGATGATGCGAGCGCTGATCGGGCGGCTCTTGTTCTCTCCCACGCGTCGCACTTCCCGCTCCTGGAGCGCCCGGAGAAGCTTCACCTGCATGGAGAGGGGGATCTCGCCCACTTCATCCAGGAAAAGCGTCCCGCCATTGGCCGCCTCGAAGAGGCCCGGCCGGTCCACCGTGGCGCCGGTGAAGGCCCCGCGGGCGTGCCCGAAGAGCTCGCTTTCGAGGAGCGTTTCGCTGATCGCGCCGCAATTGACGGCCACGAACGGCCCGTCCGCGCACGCCGAGTTCTCGTGCACGAACCTCGCGACGCGCTCCTTTCCCGTGCCGCTTTCCCCCGTGACGAGCACCGTGGAGTCCACTTTCGCGATGGTCTTGGCCAGCTCCATGACCCGGCGCATGTCCGGGCTCCGCGCCACGATGCCCGCCGGATCGTCCTCGATCCGGGCGATCTGGGCCAGCTTCCTCATCCGCTCGCGGAGCTGGCGCTCGGTGCGCTTGAGCGCCTGGGTGACCTCTTTGAGCGCCGAATCGATGTCTTCCCGCTTGAAGACCGAAAGCTGATCACCGGCGGCGGTGCCCCACTCCTCCATGGACTTGATGGTGACGTGGCAGGCCGTGTCTCCCATTCCCATGCACCGATCCTCGAGGGCAAACATCTCCCTGCCTTCGGCGAAGCTCAAGTAGCCGCTCGCAAGACCGCAGAGGGTCCAGCAGACCGGGTACTCCGCCTGGCCCAGGTGAAGGAGGTGCTGCTCGGCCTCGTACGAAACGCGCCAGGTCCCCCCCTCCGAGGCGAAGGACGTGAGGCTCCCGGGTTCGAGCATGAAGAGTCCTTGGAGGGCATAGATCCTGGCGCCGGCCCTCCGCCAGTCGTCGTCACTGTCCCATTTGAACTGGGTGCGCATTGCTTCGGCCATGCGCCGGCCGTGGACATAACCGAATCGGCTCAGGATCCCCCGGGCCACCCTCACTCCAAAGGTGTCGATCAGCTCCTTCCGGAGGAGCCCCTGCGCCACGGCGTCGAAGATGAGCGCGCGGTGACCCGCGAAGCGAACGAGACCCCCTCCAGGGTCCAATTCCAGCAGTTCTTTCAGGTCAAGTTCCTCGACGCGCACCGTCACCTCGATTCTCGCAGGCCCACTCTACCAAGCTTTGGGACTCAATCCCCCGCGAAACAGGAAGTATGGGGATCAATATGATGTCGCTCCCGCTTCGAGGTTAAAGCGGGCCATGCAAGATATCATTGTGATTCCTCGCCCAAGCCCGCCCCTCCCGGGAGTCGCGTGGCCCTTCCTTTGCTGCCATGCCTCCCGGGTGCTCGGTCCGGGGATGACGCCCGAGAGGAACGCGTAGACGTGGAAGTATGATCACACTGCGAAAGTCGGAAGATCGTCGCCATGTGAAGAGCGGAGCCCATGACACCTGGATGACCTTCGATCCGGAAAACGGAAGCGAGCCTCTCCGCCGGGGGTTTCACGCGCTCAAGTCGCTCAACGAGGAGAATCTTTCCCCGGAGATGGGCCTCTATCCCCACTCCCCCGATGATGCCGAAATCGTCACGTACGTCCGGGAAGGCAGCCTGGTCCACCAGAATGGGTCCGGGAGGCTGGGTCACCTGGGAGCGGGGGAATTCCAGCACACGAGCGCCCGGCACGGGATCTCCCACCGTGCCCTGAACGATTCGTTGATCCATACCGCGCACGTCTTCCAGAGCTGCATCACGCCCGGGGGCGTGGAGTCCCGGCGCATCCAGGAGCAGAAGCGCTTCCCCATCGCCGATCGAGAAGGGGTCCTTCGGCTGGTCGTCTCCCCCGACGGGAGGGAGGAATCGCTCCGCATTCACCAGGATGTGCGGATGTATTCCTCGGTCCTTCTGGATGGCCATCACCTGATCCACGAACTGGGGGCGGGCCGGGGGGCGTGGCTCCAGATCGTCAAGGGAAGTATTCTGCTCCGGGGTCATGACCTGCGCGCCGGGGACGGAGCGGCCCTCGATGACGAGGCCTCCGTTTCCTTCACCGCCCAGGAACCGGCCGAGATCCTGCTGTTCGACCTCGCCTAGCGGCACCGCTGGAAACTCAAACGGCGCGCTAACCCTCTCCGAGCTTCCTGTCGGCGGCGGCCGGCGTTCCCGCGCCGCTCCGACCGAACGCGCCGGTGACAAACGCGGCAAAGGCCATGTCGCGGCCCTCGGAAGTGGGGGGGAACTGGAGGACGGGGTCGTCGGCCCCCTGCGGGATCAGGATCCAGCCCTCATTCGAGCGATACGTCATCCGCTGGATGCGGACATGACTGGTGTGGACATACAGCTTTTCGGAATCCTGGTTCCATCCGGACGGCACACTGAAGCTCATCAAACTCCCCTTCCTCTAGGCCTTGATTCCATCAGTCCGCCCCCCTGTGCGCAATCCGCAGGCCACGGTGGGAGGGGAGAAACGTCAGAGCAGGACCTGCCGCACGAACCTGATGTTGGACTCTTCCGCTTCCTTCGAATGGAGGAAGAAGGCGCGCGACTCCTCGTCCAGCGCCTGGTCCGCCAGCGCGCGGTAAAGGCGGGCGGACTCCACCTGGAGGCATTCAGCAAGGTAGGTTCCGACTTCGCGATCGATGAATCGTCCACCCGACGTGATCGACAGGGACGGGATGAACCGATATACAATTCGATCGAGGTCCTCTTCTTCGATCCCCCCTTGGGGAGGCGGATCGATCCCCGCGTCGAAGCGGCCCATCTCCGCGAGATGATTTTCCTCGTCAACCGCCAGGTTTTCGAAGAGCCGGCGCAAGGGTTCGTCGCCGGGCTCGACGCGCTGCGCGAGCATCCTGAGACGGCCCGCGGCGGCCGTCGCGGCGCGCCGGCACAGACCGACCCTGTGTTTTAGCGATAGGGCGTCAAAGTTCATGACGGACGCTTCTCCTCGTATGCGGCTGCAGGCGGAATGAGCAAGAGGCATGCCAGTTCAGTCTGTTCCGGCCTCAGATTCTCTTCTTCCCCGGCCAGGCCTCTGGTTGGCACTCGAATTGCTTCTTGCGGATCCTGAGGTTGGGTTGACTCCGATGAGAATGGATGATCGGGCGCATCGCTTCCGCCAGCACCGCTTCCGCCGTGTCCTCGTGGCGACGGAGGACGCTCATCTCCGCAGGTATATCGCCGAAGCGCTCTCCCGGGCCGAATACCCGATGGACCCGTGCGGGATCGACACCCGGGAGATCCTGAAGCGGTGTGGAGCGGAGAGTCCTTCGCTCCTCATCGTGGATGTGAGGCGGGAGAGCCTGGCCGGGAGTGAGGTGGTGGGCGAGCTTCGAGCCCATGGAGCTTCGATTCCGGTCATCCTGCTCGTGGGCGGCCCTTGCGAGGAAGCGAGGGCTCCCGGTTCCCTAGTCGAGTACCTCACAAAGCCCTTCACCATGGAGATGCTGGAACTCGCGATTGACCGGGCTTTCACGCGGGTCCGCTTGGAGGAGATGTCTCCTGGATGTCGAGACCAGCCTCCTTTTCGATCGGAATGAGCATGGCGCTCGATTCCGCGACTCGTCGGGGATGCGAGAGCTTCGATCACGCTTGAAACGGGATCGCCCGCTCCGACCTCCCGTTAAGCGATCAAAATGATATCGATCCCGATCGTTTTGATGCCCTTATTGGAGAGCTCTCCCTCCGGGAAGCCGTGCGAGCACCCGAGAAATTCCGATTCTAATGGCCCTTTCTTTGCTCTCTACCCCATTGGGTCAGCGTGCAGGGTTCGTGGATGTGGATCAGATGTGGATTAAGGAGATGCCGATGATTGAAGAGAAAAAGATTGGAAACGGCGATGGACCCATCGAAGGGGGCCTTGAAGGCGCCGCTCCAGGCCCCGGGGATCTCTTCGCCAAGACAGTGAAGTCGATCGCCGAGGGGATCGGCCGTTCGGTCAAGGAGACCGGGCAGGACGCGGCCCGCGTTCTCGAAGCCGTCGCGCAGATCGTCCAGGGCTCCGTGCGCGAAGCCACCAAGGCGGGGAGCAACCTGGTATTGGGGGCCAAGGCGATTGTCGTGGGCGTGCTCCGTGGCACCGGGGAAAAAGAGGAGGCCGCGCTCAAGACGCTCTCGCAAACCGCGCGGACCGTGATTCGCATCACGGCCCAACTGGGGGGGGACCTGGCGGCGTCAGCGAAGGGGCTCGTCCTCGGAGCGATCGCGGGCGCCAAGGACGCGGGCGTGGACCGGGCCAAGATGGCCTCCTCCGTGGCTCAAGGGGCTCTCGAAGGGGCCGATGAGGTGGGATCCGCCGCCTCCGAAAAGGTCCGCGAGGCCCTGAAGGAGACCATTGGCGGCGTAAAGGTCGCGCTTCCGGAGCCGGTCAAGAGATAGGGAGGAAGGTGCCATGCCCATCCCGCTCAAGCTGATGGACCGCGACCGGTTGCTCCCGGAAAGTCTCGCCGAGCACATCCGGGAAAGGACCCAGAAACTCGCCCACTTCTTCGACGGCGTGAAGGGATGCCGGGTCACCGTGGATGGCCCGGGACAGCATCCCCTGCGCGACCGCGTCCGGGTGCGCATCTCCCTCCTGGTTCCGGGCTCGGAGATCGCCATCGATCGCCAGGGAGGCGAAGACTTCCCGACGGCGATCCGCGTCGCGTTCGATGCCGCCGACCGGCGCCTGGAGGACTACGTGCGGATCCGCAGGCAATCCCTCAAGGGCGCGAAGCGGCGGTCGAAAAAGGCCGTGTGATCCGGGAGATCACGCCGGGGCCTCCGGTTCCACCGGCGCGGGCTCCGGGTCGAAACGGTCCAGGATCTGCGCGACGGTCATGTCGCTGATCACGTTCGTCGCCGCGCGGCACCGGCCGATCAGCCAGTCCACCGGCACGAAGAGCACGTAGAGCTCCGCCGGCAGCCCCGCCGCGCCCAGCACCAGCGAGAGGGTGATGAGCCCCGCGTCGGGCACGCCGGCGATGCCGATGCCCGCCATGATCGACGCGAACGCCACGACGACCTGCGTCTCCACGCCCAGCTTGTGCCCGAGGGCCTGCGCGAGGAACAGCGTCGCCGCGGCCTCGTAGAGGATGATGCCGTCGTGGTTCAGGTTGGTGCCCACGCACGCGGCCAGCCGCGCCGAGCTCTCCGAGACGCGGAGCTTCTTCGCCAGGCATTTCAGTGTGACCGGCAGTGTCGCCAGGCTGCTGCCCGAGGAGAGCGCCGTTACGATGGAGTCGAGCGCGCCGGCGAAGAACTTGATCGGTGAGACCCGTGCGACGAAAAACAGCAGGAAGCTGTAGTAGACGACCGCGTGGATGAAAAGTCCCAGGAGCACCGTGCCGACATACGAGGCGAGCAGGCTGAAGACCCCCGCCCCGGTCCTGCCCACCACGCCCGCGACGACGAAGAAGATCGCGAAGGGAAGAAGCCAGACGACCCACTCCAGGATCTGGGTGAGCGCCTGGAAGATCGAGTGGATCCCGTCGTCCAGGAGCTTGACGGCCTGCGACGTCTCGGGGCCGCCGCGGTCCTTCAGGCGGCGGAGCGCGGCCCCGAACAGGATCGCGAGGATCACCACGGTGATCACGTTGTTGCTGCGGAAGGGGTCCAAGAAGTTGTCGGGCACGAAGCTCGCCAGGTTGCGGATCGGATCGAGCGTCGGGCCGTCCGCCGGGTGGCCGGCCGTCCCGGTCTTTACGCCGAGTTGCGCGGCGATCCCGTCCATCTTGCCCTGCCACGCCTCGCCCGAGCGGAGCAGGTTGGCGACGCCCAGGCCGATCAAGGTCGCTACGACGGCGTTGACCACGCTGATCGCGACGAGCCGGGCGCCTTTCCGCGCGGGGATGCGCGTGCGGAGCAGGGCGTCGAGCACCGCGAACAGGATGAGCGGCGTCGCGAGCGCCTTCAGAAAGCGGATGACCATCAGGCCGATCTCGCTGGACTTGTCCGCCATCTTTGCGGGGAGGAGCCCCTTCTGGAGGGCGAACCCCGCGAGGGCTCCCAGCAGCACGCCGATGACCACGCGCACGTAGGCGGGAATGCGCCACTTCTCCTCGCTGGGCCGGTCGATCGCTTCGGACATGTCGTTCTCCCCTCCGTGACCTTTTCGTCCCTTCACGGCGCGCCGCTGCACTATCCTCCGCCTCCGGCCCGGTCAAAAACCTGCCACGCAGGTTTTGGGCTTCTCCACGCCTCCTTCTGATAGACTTTCCAGCATGATTCGACTTGCATGGATCCTCGCGGTAGCCCTTTCCACCGCCATCGGCGCGGTCGACCCCGTCATCACCGTGACCTCCGACGTCGAGTCGGGCGTCTACGAGCCGGGGAAAGAGGTCACCTGGACGGTCCAGGTGAAGAACGGTGCTGAGCCCGGCACCGGGAAGGTCAGCTGGGTCGTGCGCCCGGGCGGCACCGGCGAATCGGCCAAGGGTGACGCCGAGCTTGTGGAGGGGAAGGCGAAGGTCACGGCGACCCGCGCGAACCCCGGCATGCTTCTCCTCGAGGTCAAGTACAAGGCCGCCGGTGCGGCCAAGGATACGGTCGCGCTCGGCGGCGCGGCGTTCGCGCCCGAGAAGATCACGCCCTCGGCGCCCCCGCCCGACGACTTCGACGCGTTCTGGAAGGACAAGATTGCCGAGCTCGCCGCCGTCCCGATGAACGTCCAGCTCACGCCGGTCGACGTCGGCGACGCGAACGTCGAGTACTTCAAGGTCACGATGGACAACCTCCGCGGCTCGAAGATCCAGGGGCAGATTGCAAAGCCGAAGGGGAAGACCGATCTCCCCGGGATGCTCCAGGTCCAGTGGGCGGGCGTCTACCCGCTCAACCGCGACTGGGTCGTCAACCAGGCGCGGAACGGATGGCTCTCGCTGAACATCCTCGCGCACGACCTGCCGATCGACGAGCCCGCCGAGTTTTACAAGCAGAAGGCGGAGAAGGATCTCGCCGATTATCCCCAGATGGGGAGCGACGACCGCGAGAAGAGCTACTTCCTCCGGATGTTCCTCTCATGCTACCGCGCGGTGGAGTACCTGACCCAGCGGCCCGAGTGGAACAAGAAGACACTCCTCGTCCACGGCGGGAGCCAGGGCGGCTACCAGGCGATCGTCACGGCGGGGATCCACCCGGCGGTGACCGCGATGGCCGCGAGCGTCCCCGCGGGCTGCGACCACACGGGGAAAAAGGCCGGCCGCGCGCCCGGCTGGCCCGGATTCGGCAACAAGACGTGGCAGAAGGACGTCGACAAGCGGGTCGAGACGGGCCGCTACTTTGACGCCATGAACTTCGCGCCCAAGTTCAAAGGGCCGGCGATCGTGGGGGTCGGTCTCATCGACACGGCCTGTCCGCCCGAGGGCATCTACGCCGCCGTCAACCAGCTCAAGGGGCCGAGCCAGGTTTTCCTCGCGCCCCAGTCGGGGCACGGCGGTCCGAACAAGGCGTACGATGCCGCCTTCCGCGCGTTCCTCGAGGAACAGAAGAAGAAATAAAAAAGGGCGCCGGAGGGTTCCGGCGCCCCTTTTGGGTTCCGCGTGCGGGACTACTTGCCCATGTCCTTCAAGATCGCCTTGAAGGCGTCCATCGAGATCTTTGTGCCTTCCACCGAGGTCTTTCCGTCGTATTCCTCCTGCTCGATCGTGAACCACTCGGTCCCGCCGACCTCGTAGCAGGCGGTGATGTAGCCCTTCCAGTCGAAGTTGTCCTCACCGACGAAGGGTTTCTTGCCCGTGGCTTTCGCGGGACGGTTCTTGATGTGGGTCGACTTGATCCGGCCGGGGAACTTCCTGACGATTGCGGTGGGGTCGAGCCCGGCCGCCATCGTGTGGCCCATGTCCTGCTGAAGAACGACGTCCTTGTTCGTCCGCTCGGCGAAGAGGTCCCAATAGGTCTTGTCCCCTTCCGTCGACTTCGCAAACTCGCCCGTGTGGTTGTGGTGGCCGGTGAACAATCCCTCGGGCTTGAGCGCCTCGGCCGTCTTGTTCATGAAGTCGGCGTACTCCTTGCTCTGGTCCGCCTTCGTGAACCGGCCGTCACCCGGGACGATCAGGAACTTGCAGCCGATCGTCTTGTGGAACTCGATCGTCTTCTTGAGCGCATCGCCGACGAAGTTGCCCGCGCCGATGTGCGTGCCCGCGGCCTTGAGCCCGAGCTCGTCGAGCTTCTTCTTCAGCCCCGCCGCGTCGTTCGCGTACTTTCCGTAGCCCGCGAACTCCGCGCCCTCGAACCCGAGGTCCGCGGTATTCTTCAGGACCACGTCGATGTCCTTGATGTCGCGGAAGGAGTAGAGCTGGAGCGCGATCGGGATCCGCTTCTTGTCCTGCTTGCCCGCCGCAGGCCTTGCGAAGGCGGGGGCCTGGAACGGGAGCGCCGTCGCCAGCGCGCCCGCCGCGGTCCACTTGAGCACGTCACGCCGGGTGGGTGAGTTCAACATCGTCTTTTCTCCTTTTTCTCCTTGCGGGTCCGACTACTATAACGACGGAGAGGGCTTTCGTCACTTCTTGATCGATAAATCCGGGTCGGGGTCCCTGCCGATCGAGGTGAGGATGTTGACGAGGATGTCCTCGGGATTGATGTCGGGCGGGGCCCGCCGCGTGCACTGGTCGTAGAAGCCGTCGGGATAGCACCCTTTCGACGGGCCGTCCGCGTACTGCTGGTGGACGGCCGACGCGGTGATGCCGTCCGCCACGCGCACCCAGTCGAAGGAGGGGTCGAGCGGCGCGAGCTTTCTCAAATGGTACGCGTAGACCAGGCCGTTCCACTGGACCGGCACGCCGAACCACGGGTGGGTGAAATGGGTCGTGCCGAACACGGGGATCGACGCGTAGAGCATCCCGTGCCGCTCCGGCAGGCTCCACAGGTAGAGAAAGGGCAGGCCCGCCTTCGCCCAGCGCACCGCCTCCTTCAGGAACACCGGCTCGCGCGTGAGCTTGAACGCTTCGACGTAGCCACCGACGGCGAGCGCCGCGGCCAGAAGGTCGGGCTCGTAGAGTGGACACTCCCACGCCTGTGCGCCGCGGGGGACCCGGTACGCCCGCATCCGGAGCAGCGTGTCGAGCGCCATCCCTTTGAGTTCCTCGTCCCCCGTCATCCGCGCCGCCTTGGCGAACGCGAGCGCATGGTCCGCGCTCGTCCCGAGCACGCGGTCGCCCGCCTTTCCGAGCGTGCCCTGCTTCTCGTCCATGGGGTGAAAGCCCCACTCGCCTTCATGGCGGAGCTGGATCAGCTGGCCCATCCGCTCCTTCAGCCGCAGCACGGCCTTCGGATCGCCGGCGTAGAAGGGCGCCTCCCACAGGAGGATGTGGCAGTTCTGGGTGCTGAGGAGGTCGTTGAAATCGTCCCAGTCGACTTTCTCGCCGAGAAGGTGGAGGAGGACGGCGAAGCCCGGCGCGTAGGCGGGCTCCCATCCCACGCAGTGGCGGTACTTGCCGAGCGGCGCGCTCACCGTCTTGAACCCGGCTTTGCAGAGCGCGAGCTCCTCGTCGAGGGTCCGCGGCCACTTTTCGGGCCCGGGGAATCCATAGGTCTGCATCCAGCGCGGCACCGCGTCGTAGATCGTCGAGCCCTCTTCGACGAGCAGGAGCCCCTCGCCGGCGACCGCCATCAGGTTCTTCTTGCCCGTCTCGAAGAATGCCGGCCGCGAGTCTTTCCAAAGGAGCGCGACGAGCCGGCCGTTGGACTCGTACGCCATCAGCGGCACGGTGATCTTCCACGGTTCCGGGCGGCGGCGGTCGGCGAGCGCGCCGCGCGCGTCGCGGTCGCTTGACGAGAGTTCGTCGTCCTCCAGGAACTCGAGGCCCGGGAAGAGCGCCATCGATCTCTTCCCGAGGACCTCGACGCGGAGCTCGTCCTTCGAATTGAAATGGAGCTTCGTCCCGTCGAGCGAGAACCGCGCCGTGGGGAAGACGATGTTCTGCTCCTCGACCTTGGCCGCTTCGAACTTCGGGCCGCGGAGGAGCGCGACGGGGATCCAGCCGTTCGACTTCTTCACGGAGACGCCGGCCCCTTCGGGCATGAAGTCGACGCGGAGGAAGCCGTTCTCGAGGACGGCACGGTCCCCTTCGATGCGCGCGGGCGTCGAGCCGCAGCCGCAGAGGAGCACGAGGAGGAGCCGCTTCACCCTTGAAGCGTACCGGTCGGTGCGGGCGGTGACAAGGAACGCTTGAGCCGCTCGTCGCGCCACCAAAGGAGCGCCATGGCGAGCGCCATCGCGACCGAGCCGTACTGGTAGGGCGTCAGGCCGAGCGCGACGCGCGGCTCCGTCCTTTTGAATTCGATGAAGAAGCGGAAGACCGAGTACGCGATCAGGTAGAGCTTGAGGAGCTGCCAGCGAAGCGCCTCAACGCGGCCGAGCCTCCAGAGGACGACCGCCATCGTGGCGTGGAACGCGCTCTCGATCGGCGGGACGAGCGGCGCACCGCAGCAGCCGTTGAAGAAGCAGCCCCAGCGGCCGACCGCGACGGCCGCCGCGAGCGGCATCGCGATCCCGTCGCCCTGCTTCTCCGTGATCCCCGCCAGGAGCTTCGCGATCTCGACGCCGAGGTAGCCGCCGGCGAAGCCCGCAAGGATCGTCTTTCCGTCGGTGAGCCACCCGCCGCCGGCCAGGACGAACGGCAGCTTCGAGGCGATCCCCGCGCCGGCGAGCGCGCCGGCCAGGACCGCGAGCCGCTGCTTCCAGGGAAGGGTCGAGCGCTTCCGGAGGAGGATCGCCGTGAGGAGCGCGAGGACCTGGAAGACCGCGTAGAGCCGCGCGCCGGTCATTTCTTCAGCGGGGGCAGGGGCACCGTGCCGTCGCGGTAGAGCGTGTTGTAGGCGCAGAAGGGGATCGTGTGGCCGCTCGGGAGCAGGAAGCCGATGCAGCACTTCATGACACGGCGGACGTCGAAGATGTGCTTGTCGAGGAACGCCGTCAGCGTGATCCGGAAGACCTCGGCGCCCGTCAACTTCTCGGCGAGCGCGGACTCGACGAACTTCGCGCCGGCGGGGTCGCAGCAGCCCTCCTGCCTCTCGAGGAACGCCGCGACGATCGCCTTCGCCTTCGCCGGCGTGTAGACGAGCGTGTTGGCGACGAGGTCGGTGTTCTTCCGGATGTCGAGGAAGCGCGAGACCGGCACCGGCTTGCCCTCGCCGCGGTAGACGTACGTCATCATGTGGCAGTTCGGGTGGGCGCACGGGACCGGGAGAAAGTCCTCCTCGCGGAAGATCCCGTCCGTCTGCGAAACGATCGCCTTCACCACGTCGGGGATCGTCGCGCGGTTCTCGAGGTCCTTTGGATTCACGTGTCGCCCGACATACGTCGCCGGCTGGAAGCTTGCGCCGCGGACCCAGGGCCGCTCGAGGCCGAACTTCACGATGGCACCGATCTCGTCCAGGTTGACCCCGTGCTGGACGGTGCAGACGAGCGTCGAGCGGATGCCGTGCTCGGCGAGATTGTCGAGCGCGCGGAGCTTGACCGCCATGAGCGATTCGCCGCGGAGCTCTTTATAGGTTCGTTCGGAGAAACCGTCGAACTGGAGGTAGACCTCGAGGCGGTCGCGCATCGGCGCGAGGGCCTTCGCGAGCGCGGGGTCGTTCGCAAGGCGGATCCCGTTCGTGTTGATCATGACGACCTGGATCGGCTGCTCGTAGGCGTACCGCGTCATCCGGACGATCTCGGGGTGGATCGTTGGCTCGCCGCCGGAGAGCTGGAGGACGTCGACCTCGTGCTCCTGCCGGACGAAGCGGTCGACGACGCCCGTGTACTCCTCGAACGTCCAGTGCTTCCCGCCGGGGCCGCTCCCCGCGAAGCACATGGGGCACTCGAGGTTGCACGCGGAGGTGATCTCGGCGAGGCCGACGCACGTGTGCTGCTCGTGCTCGGGGCAGAGGCCGCAGTCATAGGGGCAGCCCTTGGAGACCTCGGTCGCGTGGAGGCGGACCTGCTTGGCCGGCTCGTCGAGTTCGTGCCGGTCGTAGTAGCGGACATCGGAGCAGACGAAGTCCTCGATCGTGCCGTGCTCGGGGCAGGTCTTTCGAAAATAGACGCGCTGGTGGCGCGCGACGATCTTGGCGGGGACGAGCCTGAGGCAGCGCGGGCAGAGGCTCTGCGTGGTACCGAGGAACGTGTAGTCACGGAGGGTGGTCATCCGAGCTTGAGTCCTCCCGTGGCGCACGCGATGAAGAGGAGGAGGAGGAGCCCAAAGCCGATGCAGAGGGCACCTACGACCACGATACCGATGGTGGCGAAGATATTGAGGATCACCCTGCCGGCCCCATCGACATCGGGCAACTTCTTGCGGCGGACGAAGAGGGCCGCGACGGCGACCAGGATCAGCAGGACGACCGGGGAGTGGAGCCTGAAGCCGCCGACCCCGAGGCCCAAGCTGAAGTTGAGGAGGGCCAGCCCACCGATGACCGCGAAGGTGATGCGGGTTGAGCCCAGGTCACGGCGCGTTTCCCGATGGACCTTGGGAGCGGCGCGCTCCGGTCGCAGGGCGGCTTCGGGGAGGGGGGCGCCGCACAATTGGCAGCGTGCGATCTGCTCGGGATCGCAGAAGCTCCGGCACTTCGGGCAGCGAACCCCTCTCATCAGAGCCGGAGCCCCTGGAGGGAGACGGAGCAGGCGATCGCCACGAGGAGGAATGCGCCGCCCAGGGCGGCGACGATCGCCAGCAGGGTGCCGCCGATCTTCAGAAGGGTCCCCACCCGGGACCGCCAGACGCTGCGCAGGCCGAGGTTCATGAAGAGACACGTGAGCATCACGAAGCTCAGGAGCGCCGAGACCATCGAGACGATCGGGGGGAGGAAGAAGGTGGCGACCAGCGCGACCACTGCGATCACCCAGAGGACGCGATGGCCGGAGTTCGAGTCGCGTTCCCCTTCTCGGGCGGCGCGCCCGGAGGATGGAGCTTCGACCGGGGGCTCGCCCGTCAGCTCCCGGTTGCAGCCGTCGCACATCGCGTAGCGGTCGACGTCGTTGACGGTCCGGCACGACGGGCAGCGGACCCACTTCACGCAGGCTCCTCGGGCTTCATGCGGTCGGCGTAGTCGCGGGCGAAGCGGCGGGCCTGGCGGATGGCCTGGCCGGCGAGGAGGCCGGAGCACGCGAGGCCGATGACGACGATGACCTGCTGCTGGCGGGGGACGCGGTCGCGGTCGGGAAGTTTCCGAACCCAGCGGTCGTGGCCGCAGGCAAGCCCGTAGGCGAGGATCGCGAGGATCGTCGCGGTCCAGGCGAGCCGGAGGTCGACGCGGAGGCAGGCCGTCCCGATCAGGAGGAAGAGGAGCATGAAGAACGGACCGCGGGGGCCGTCAGAAACCAGGAGGACCGAGGCGATCATCATCGCGTCGAAGGCGACGGCGGCGTACCGGAGCCACGGGGGATTCCACCGGCGCGAGAGGGCGGTGTGGAGAGCGAGGGCGGCGAGGGTCCATCCCGCGGTGATGGCGGTCACGGCGAGATGGTAGCCGGGCGGGAGTTCGACCTTGAGGGCGTACCGGTTGAGGAGATGGTGCCCGTAGAAGGCGGCGATGGCCACGAGCCGGATCAGGTTGACCCGCACCTCGCCGGCCCAGGCCTCGACCCTCTGGGCGGCGGTCCAGGCCGCCTCCTCGCTGAATTCACCCGCCATGGTCCCCAGTATACCACCGTCTCACTCTCTTGACAGGGGAGCCAAAATGAGTGGAATGGACGGATGGCGGCAATCGATCCCCAGGTGATGGCGGAGCTGCGGGCGCTCCAGACCGGCGGGTCGCCCACCTTCCTGGCCGAGCTGATCGACATATTCCTCAAGGAGCAGGCGCAGCACCTTTCCAGGCTGCGCAAGGCGTTCGAGGACCGGGACACGGCCGTGCTGGAACGGGTCGCCCACACGATGAAAGGGAGCTGTGGGAACTTGGGGGCGCGCGAGTTGTCGAAGGTCTGCGCCGACCTACAGGGTATTGCCGGCGCGGGCGACTGGCCGCGGATCGAGTCGCGGGTCGTCCAGATCGAACGGGCCGCGGTGGTCGTGGAGGCGGAGCTCCGGGCCGAGAAGACCCGGAAGCTGTAACCCAACAACCCGTCTATTTCGTTACGGCGCGGCGGACGGCGCGGACCAGGTCGCCCGGACTGAAGGGCTTGGAGAGGATCGCCACCGCGCCCGTCTCCGACCTCCGCTGGCCCAGCTCCTCCGGGGACATGGCCGAGATGAGGATGACGGGCACGTCCTGGAAATCCGGGTCGTCCTTCAGAAGCGACGTGGCGGTCGCCCCGTCCATGCCCGGCAGCCCCACGTCGGCCAGGATCAGGTCGGGGCGCTCCTTCCGGGCCGCGCGGACGGCCTGGAGCGCGTCGGGGGCCTGCCGCGTCCTGAAGCCGGAGAGCTGGAGGGTCTTCACGATCGTCTCCAGCACGGACGGCGAGTCCTCGATGACCAGGATGAGCGGCGCCGGCTTCTCCATCAGTTCCGGACGGCTTGATGGAGGGGCTTCTTCTCCTTCATCCACTGGGGCTTGGAGTCGAACTCGTCGGGCCGGACGTTCGCCATCGCGTCCTCGACGGAGCAGAGGCCGTTGCGGACCTTCTCCATCGCGTCCCAGAAGAGCGTGGTCATGCCGGCGTCGACCGCCATCTTCTTGAGCGTCTCGGCGGTGACGCCCTTCTTGACGATCGACGCGCGTATCTCGTCGTTGGGCACGAGGATCTCGTGGATCCCGGTGCGGCCCTTGTATCCCGCGTGGTTGCACTTCTCGCAGCCCTTCGGGCGGTAGAGGGTGAGCGGCTCGCCCTCCGCGCCCCCCACGAACTCCTTCTGGAGCGAATCGGGCGTGTAGGCCTCCTTGCACTCGGGGCAGAGGCGCCGCAGGAGGCGCTGCGCGCAGACCATGAGCAGCGACGAGCTCACCATGTACGGCTCGATCCCCATCTCGATGAACCGCGTCACGGTCGACGGCGCATCGTTCGTGTGGAGCGTCGACAGGAGCAGGTGGCCCGTGAGCGACGCCTCGATCGCGATCTCCGCCGTCTCGTGGTCCCGGATCTCGCCGACCAGGATCACGTCGGGGTCGAGGCGCAGGAAGCTCCGGAGCGCGCGGGAGAACGTGAGGCCGATCTCCTTCTTCGTCTGGAGCTGGTTGATCCCGGGGAGCGTGTACTCGATCGGGTCCTCGGCGGTCTGGATGTTGATCGAGTCGGACTTGACCTCGTTCAGCGCGGCGTAGAGGGTCATCGATTTGCCCGACCCCGTGGGGCCCACGTGGAGGACCATCCCGTAGGGGGCCGCGATCTTGTCGCGGTAGAGCTCGAGGTTCCGCTGCGAGAAGCCCAGCTTCTCCAGCGGCAGCACCGACTTCTGCTTGTCGATGATGCGCATGACCACCTTTTCGCCGTGGTTCTGCGGCGCGATGGCGACGCGGAGGTCGAAGTCCTTCCCCTGCGTCGAGTACTGCTTGAACTTGATGCGGCCGTCCTGCGGCAGCCGGTGCTCCGAGATGTCGAGGCTGCTCATGATCTTGAGCCGGGCCACCATGGGATTGATCAGGCGCGCGGGGCGCAGGCGGTTGGCGACCGCCATGTCGCCGTCCACCCGGTAGCGGATGACGACCTCCTCCTCAGCCGGCTCGATGTGGATGTCGGACGCGCCGCGGGTGTAGGCAGTGTCGATGATGCTGTTGACGAGCTGGATGATCGGCGCGGACTCCTCGTTGGCGCTGGCGTCGAACTTCGAGGGGTCGTCGGGCTGGTACTCCTCGCGCAGCTTCGCCTCGATCTCGGAGAACTCGACCTTCTTTCCGGGGACCTTGGCCGCGACGCTCTTGGGGTCGAGCAGGTTCGCCACGTTCTCGGGCTCGGTTAGGGTCAGCTTCGGCGCCGGCTGGCCGCGCTCCAGCGAGCGGCGAATCGCGTCCAGGACCTCCCAGTTGAACGGGTTGCTCAGGACGAAGGCGACCGGGACGGAGGAGTCGGTGACGGCGACGATGCCGTTGGTCTTGCAGAACGCGGTGGGGAGGACGCCCAGCTTGACCGTCGCGGGATCGATCTCCGAGGAGTACGGGATCTTGAGGAACTCGGCGAGCTCGATGGCCAGGGGCTTCGAAGCGATGCCGAGCGCGTTGGCGCCGGCGTAGAGGTCCTGCGCGGCGACGCGGCCGAGGGAGGCCTTCCCATCCACCGTCAGCTTGTGAGCGGAGACGAGGAAGTCCTTGAACCGGGTGTACTCGGCGGGGCGGAGGCGGGAGTCCCATCGGTCGTCCGCGCGCGCGGTGGGGGGTTCCCCTTTGAATTCCTTCCACCGACCGCTGGTCTTGAGCTGCGATTCCACCGCGGTGAGCAGGGCGGCGGGCTCGAACGGTTTGACGAGGTAGTCCGCCGCCCCGGCCCGAAGCGCGCGGAGCTTGTCCTTGTCGTTGGCCAGCGCCGTGACCATGATCACGGGGATGTAGGCGGTCTCCCCGTTCTCCTGGAGCTTCGCGCAGACGTCGTACCCGTTCATGTCGGGCATGGTGACGTCGAGGAGGACGACATCGGGTTTCTCCTTGAGGGCGGTGCCGAGGGCCTGCAGTCCGTTCGTCGCGGTGAGGACCTGGTATCCCTTGCTGCCGAGCAGGGGCTTCATGAACTCGAGAATGTCCGGATCGTCGTCGACGCAAAGGATGACGGGCTTGGCCGGCGTGCTCACGGCTTGGCTCCTTCAAGAAACTCCGCGGTCCCGTTTCGAACCCACGACTGGATCGACTCCGGAAGCTCCGACTGCGCCGCGAGGGACTTGACGAGCGTCGCGGCGAGCAGGTTCGTCGCCCCGCGATCGTCCTTCCCGGCATTGAAGAATACCACGGGGACACGCGCGCGGCCGGATCCATTCAACAGGGGGATGAGATCCGTCCCCGGCCCGTCCGGGAGCTGGGCGTTCATGACGACGAGGTCATAGGCCTCCTTCTCGAGCATCGCCCGCGCCTCGGCGAGGCTGGCGGCCCCCGCGGTCTCCGCGACGTTGCGGAGGGTCTGGGTCACCAGCTGGCGGATGTCGGCGTCCGGTTCCACGTGGAGGATCCGCGCGGTTGCGGCGTCCTTGGAGCGGACGGCCCTGCGCGCGGCCGAGAGCAGGCGTTGCGGGTCGATCGGCTTGTCCAGGCAGTCCATCACCTGGAGGGCGGCGCCCTTGAGGAGGTCCGGGTGGGAGGAGGCGAAGGCGGAGACCACGATGACCGGAAGGTGCCGGGTGGTTTCCCGGGAACGCAGCTCCTCGAGGAACGACATGCCGTCCCGGTCGGGCAGCACGAGGTCCAGCGTCATCGCGTCGTACCGGTTCTCGCCGAGCATCTTCATGGCCTGCGCCGTGTCGCCGGCGATGTCGCTCTGGATGCCGTCCTTCGAGAGGACCAGCCGGATGAAGGCCGCGATCTGCGGGTCGTCCTCGCAAATGAGGACGTGGGGGGTCGCGGGCTTCTGGACCTGGACGTCGGCCGGGGATTCCTCGTAGAGCGGGAGTTCCATGATGAACGTGGTTCCCTTTCCGGCCTCCGACTCGAAGAAGATCCTTCCCCCGTGCTTGTCGACGATGGTCCTGCAGATGGCGAGCCCGAGCCCCGTCCCGCCCTTCTGGCGCATGTCCGACGAGTCGGCCTGGGAGAACTTCTGGAAGATGCGCTTGCGGAACTCCTCGGGGATGCCGGACCCGTGATCGGCGACGGCCAGGCGGACCCAGCCGTCGCGCTCGGAGACGGTGACGTCGACGGTCCCGCCGCGGGGGGAAAACTTGGCGGCGTTGGAGAGCAGGTTGGTGACGACCTGGATGAGGCGGTCGTTGTCGGCGCTCACGCAGACTCCGGGGGCGTCGATGCGGAGGGCGAAGGCGACGTCGAACTGGGCGCCGAAGGCGCGGTTGGCGTCGATGGTCTGTTCGACCAGGGGCCCGAGCTCCATCGCCTTGAAGGCGAACTTCATCTTGCCCGCGGCGATCTTCTCCATGTCGAGGATGTCGTTGATGAGGGTGACCAGGCGCTGGCAATTCTTGTAGGCGATGTCGACGAGGGGCTTCGCCGCGAGGGGAATCACGCCCATGACGCCGTTGGCGATGAGGCCGAGCGACCCCTGGATCGAGGTGATGGGCGTTCGGAGCTCGTGGCTGACGGTGGAGACGAACTCGTTTTTCATCCGCTCGATCTCCTTGCGCTCGGTGATGTCGCGGATGATGACCTGGGCGGCGGGCTGCCCCTGGTAGGTGAACGAGAGGGCCGCGGTCTCGACGTCGAGGATCGCGCCGTCGAGACGGACGATCTTCTCCTCGGTGAGGGCGGTCCGGACGTTGCCCTCGTAGACCTTGCGGATGCGGCCGGCCATCTCGCCGCGGTGCTCCGGGGCGACGACCTCGAGGACGGAGCGGCCGACGAGCTGGGCCGGGGACTTCGCGGCGAAGAGGCTGATCGCGGAGCTGTTGACGTAGACGAACCGGCCTCCCGAGTGGATGACGATCGCGTCGGGGGAGAGCTCGACGAGCTGCCGGTAGCGCTCCTCGCTCTCGCGCATGGACTCCTCGGCGCGCTTGCGCTCGGCGACCTCGGTCTTCATCTCCTCGTTCACGAAGGTGAGCTGGGCGGTGCGTTCCTCGACGCGAAGTTCGAGCTCGTTGCGGGCCAGCTGGAGGGCGCCGTCGCGCACCTGGATCTGCGAGAGCATGTCGTTGAGGCCGTCGACGAGGACGCCGAGCTCGTCGTGCCCGTGTTTTTCGGCGCGCGCGGTGTAATCGCGCTCGGTGGTGACCTTGTTCACGATCTCGGCGAGGTGGGAGATCGGGTCGGTGACGAAGCGCTCCAGACGCAGGGAGAGGAAGATGGAGATCCCCGCAGCGACGAGCAGGACGACGATGAGGATGAGCGCGTTCTCTGCCAGCCTTCGGCCCGCTTGTGGGAGGTCGGAGCGGAGATACACGGTGCCGATACGGGCGCCGTCCTTGGAGACCACCGGGTGGACGACCACCAGGTGCTTGCCTTCGGTAGAGAGGCCGTCCTTGGGCGCCTTCGGTGGGACGAGCGTCCCCTCCGACCCCTTCCGCACGTAGCTGGCCAGCAGGTCCCCATTCTCCTCGTAAGCACCCGCACACAGGATGCTTCCGTCCTTGGACTGGGACCCCAACATGCGCTCGGCGGTCCCGGCCTGGTTGAAGGCGACCGCGGCGGACACTTGGATGGCGGTGCCGTCGGCCAGCACGAGGAGTCGCTGGCCCATGGCTTGACGGTACGAGAGCCAGTCGTACACCAGGAACGAGGCGCAGGCGAGCCCGAGGCATATGACGACGGTCGCCACGATGATGGTCCGGAGCTTGGATCGGATCGAGACGTCTTTGAGGGCTCTCAAGGGTCGACCTTTTCACACCAGTCGCGGACTTGGGAGCTCACCTTCAGCCCGGCGGCTTCTGCGGCCTTGTTGTTCAGCTCCAGGACCGGCTTCTTGTTCTTGATGAGGATGTTGAAGGCCGTGCCCTTGCGCGCGGAATCCTCTTTTTCCGCGACCGTCAGAATGGGAAGCCCCTTGTAGATGTCGAGGATGTCGTCCAGTCGCCCGTTCTCGGTGGCGGGGATGAACACGATCTGGCACCCTTTGAGGTCGGCCGCTTTGTCGGACTTCCGGATCTCGAAGGAGCGTTTGCCGATCGTCTTGTCCTTGAGTGCCTTCGCGAGCTCGTCCTTCGTGAACGGGTCGTCACCCAGGACCCCCACGACGAACGGAGTGGTCTCCTTCTCGAACGTCTTCGCCGGCCATTCGACGAACCGGGCGAAGTTGAGGAGCCAGGTGGCCTTGAAGTCGTATTCGGGCACCTCCTTGGGGGGCTGCTGAGGCATCCCCCAAGCCGCGAGGACAAGACCAAGGATCAGGACTGAAAGCCGTGCGATCAAGATGCTTCCTCTCGGGACTTCCGCGGGCCCATCGCTCTATCTCCGGGCATCCCCTGATATCCTCAGAACTTCCACGTCACGGACAGGTAGCCGCCCCGCTGGACCTGCGTGGCCGGGTTTCCGATCGGAGAGTCGCTGGTCTCGAAGTGGCCCGTGTGCAGAAGGTTCTGGCCCACGATCGCCGCCTCGAGGTTCCGGGTGATCGACCAGGCCAGGCGCGCGTCCATCTCCACGTAGTGCCGGACGTCCCACGAATAGATCGAGTCGACGTACCGCCCCATCAGGTCGAACGTCACGTCCTTCATGGGGTCCCACGAGGCGCGCAGGTAGACGATGTTCGAAGCGCTGGCGCGCTCCACCTTGCCGGCGGAAGCCGAGTCCGTGCTCTGGTTGAACGTGTGGAGGTTCATCCGGAGAAACGTGTAGGCCCCGTAGAACCGCACCCCTTCGGCGACCTGCCACGTGGCGGCCAGCTCCGCCCCGTAGGTGTGGCCTTCCATCAGGTTGTCGGCCGTGAGCGGCTGGACGATGTCCGTGGGGGGGGGGCCTCCCTCGGGAAAGGGCGTGTCGAACTCCGAGGTTCGCAGGCCATGGTAGTCGTTGAAGAACAGGGCCAGGTCGACGATCACCGGGTCGACCGGCATGGTCCGGTACCCCATCTCGTAGGCGTGCACGACCTCGGATTTGAACGTGTGATCGCCCAGGAAGCGCACCGCCGTCGGGAAGGGGTTGAGGAGGGAGGGCGGCTGGACGTTGACGTTGGCGATGACGTCATCCTCGAATTGGGAGGGGGTGCGGACGGCCCGGGCGGCCGAGGCCCAGAGGGCATGGCGCTCGTGCGGACGCCAGGCGAGGCGTGCGCTGGGCTCGAATTCGAACCCCGTGTAGCTGTTGTACTCGAACTTGGACCCGGCCGTCAGGGTGAGGTTCTCGAGCAGTGCGAACTCGTCCTGGATGAAGGTGTTTCCGATGCTATCCGCGCGGCGGGCGGGATCGAGGGAGGCCGAGAAGCTCCCCGACGTGTGGTTCGAGGTCCACCGGTACCCAGCCCCGACCGTGATCTCCTGGGACCCGAAGAGCGGGAAGCGGATCTGGAGGTCGAGGTCGGCCGTGTCGCGAGTCTCGTCGAGGATATCGTAGAGGCGCGCCGTGTGGTCCCAGTAGGCCTGCGCGCGGAACTGGGTCTTCGAGCCGAAGTCGTGCTCGTAGCGGGCCAGGAAGTTCCCGCCGTGGACGAACGTCGGGGCGGTGAATTCCGAGACGAAGGGGGGGGCGAGCGTGGCCAGCTTGAGGAGGTTGTTCGCCTCGCCGTCGTAGACGTCCCCTTGGAGCGTGAGGGTGCTCTCGCGGTCGGGCGACCAGTCGGCCCGGAAGCCCGCGCGGGCGACCGACCAGTCATCATTCCCGCCGGTGAACGCATCGTGGCTCGAATACTTGACGTAGGTCCGGAAGTAGAGGTCCTCGCCGACCTTCCCGCCGTAGCGGGCGCCCGCGATCATCTGCTCCTGGTTCCCGCCGACCAGCGACACCATCCCGCCCTGGGAGTCCTTGGCCTTCTTGGTCGTGACGTTGATGACCCCGTTCACGGCGTTGGCGCCCCACAGCGTCGAGCCGGGTCCGCGGATCACTTCGATCCGGTCGACGTCCTCGAGGAGCGTGTCCTGGACGTCCCAGAAGACGCCCGAGAAGAGCGGGTTGTAGACGCTCCGGCCGTCGATCAGGACGAGGAGCTTGTTGGAGAAGAGATCGTTGAAGCCCCGGACCCCGACGGCCCACTTGTTGGAGTCGAGGCGGCCGACGAAGACCCCGGGCACCATGCGGAGCGCCTCCGCGATGCTGGTGACGCCGGTGCGCCTGATGTCCTCGCCGCGGATGACCGCGATCGCCGCGGGGGCGTCGATCAGCTGCTGCTCGCGCTTGGAGACCGAGGTCACCTCGAGCTTCATGAGATCTTCGAGGCTCATCTCCGTCAGGTCCTGCGGCGGCTTGGGCGGGTTCTGCGGTGGCTTCGGGTCCTGGAGCGCCGCCAGGATGGCAATGAACGCGAGGGTGACGGAAGACATGGACGACCTCCAGGCAAATGCATGCAGACAGACTGGCCCGCCCCCGGCAGGTGCGCCTCAAGATGCAATCCTCATGCCACGGTGGTGGCACGGGCCCCCGGCGTTCCGGTGAAGTTTAGCCCATGAATAACGCGAAAAACGCATGAAACGAGGGTTCCTGCGGCGGGGGCGGAGGGGGGTCCCCCTCTGCGCATCCACGGACTGGCGCTGCGGGGGGCGAGCTACAAAAATGTCAGCCGCGGGCGGCGGCGGCCATCTCCTTCAGCGTCGCCAGCGCCATCCGGGCCTGCTCCAGCTCGGCGGGAGTCGGAGGACCCTTCCGCTCCAGGCTTGCCTTGATCAGCAGCTCCAGGGTCTTGGCGGCCTTCCCCAGCTCGCCGAAGCCGTAGGTCCCGCTGCTCCCCGCCAGGCTGTGGGCCGACCGGCAGGCGGTCGCGCAGCGCTCCTGTTCCCAGGCCTGGGTGAAGAAGGCCTCGCACAGGGTCTCGATGCGCTGGACTTTCTCCGGAAGCTGCTTCGCGTAGCCCTTGCGCAGCTCGGCGAGCTGCACTTCGATCTCATCGGGCGGGGGCATGGTCCTTCTCCCAGATCGAACGCACCGTCGAGGCCAGCGTCATCGGGTCGAACGGCTTGGCGATGACGCCCAGTGCGCCGATCATCTTGAAGTTGGCCACCTCCTGGGGCTGGACCTTGGCCGTCATGAAGATGACCGGGATCGACTTGGTATCGGGGCGCGCGCGCAGCTCCTTGAGGGTCGAGGGGCCGTCCATGCCCGGCATCATCACGTCCATGAGAATGAGCTCCGGCTTGTAGAGGGGCGCCTTCTCGAGCGCCTCCCGGCCCGAGCTGCAGATCTCGACCGCGAGTCCGCCCACGGTTTCGAGCGCGATCTTGGCGATGGCCTGGATGTCGGGTTCGTCCTCCACCATCATGATCCGCGCCAGCGTCGCCATCCTGCTCCTTCGTGGGGAAGTATACCCTCAGAACCCCCGGCTGAGCTTGATCTTGCCCGTGTCGCCCTGGGGCGGTGACGCCGCCGCCGTCGCGACGGGGGCGGGCGGCTTGGCCGCCGGGGGCGCGCTCGAGGATCCCGAGGTGACGCCCTTGATGAGGAGCCGCAGGTCGCCCGGGTTCGTCGCGGCCGCCATCGCCTCCTCCTCCGTGATCGTCTTCGACAGGACGAGCTTGGCCAGCGACTGGTTGAACGTCTGCATCCGGTAGTACTCGCCCGCCTGGGCCATCGCCTTCTCAATGGACGAGGTCTTCCCCTCGGCGATCAGCTCGCGGATGTTGCCCGCGTTGATCAGGATCTCGAACGCGGCCACGCGCCCCTTCCCGTCCGCGCGGCGGACCAGCCGCTGGCTGACCACCGCCTGCAGCGTCATCGCGAGCATCGAGCGCACCTGGTGGGCCGCGTCGACGGGGAAGGTGTCCACGATCCGGTCGAGCGTCTGCTTGGCGTCGTTCGTGTGGAGCGTGGAGAAGACGAGGTGGCCCGTCTCCGCCGCGTGCATGGCGAGCTCGATCGTCTCGGCGTCCCGCATCTCGCCCATCAGGATCACGTCCGGGTCCTGGCGGAGGACGCGCCGGAGCGCCTCCTTGAGCGACTTCACGTCGCTCCCGAGCTGGCGCTGGTTGATCGTGCTCTTCTTGTCCGTGTAGACGAATTCGACCGGGTCCTCGATCGTGACGATGTGAAGCGGCTGGGTTTCGTTCAAATAGTCGATCATCGCCGCGAGCGACGTGGACTTGCCGCTCCCCGTCGGGCCGGTCACCAGGACCAGCCCCTGCGACGACCGGCAGATGTCCTTGAGCACCGCGGGAAGGGCCAGCGACTCGATCGTCGGCGTGGCCAGCGGGATCGCGCGGAGCGCCGCCCCGAAGACGCCCATCCGCTTGAACGCGTTCACGCGGAACCGGGCGAGCGAGGGGACGAGGTGCGAGCAGTCGTGCTCGAAGTTCTCCAGGAGGTCGAGGAAGCCCTGCTTGCCGAGCAGCTTCCGCAGGATCGCCTGCATGGTGGGCTCGTCGAGAACGGGGAAGTCGCTCGGGACGAGGTCGCTCGAGAGCCGGAATAGCGGGGGGCGCCCGATCTTGAGATGCAGGTCGGAGCCGCCTCGCTCGACCAGTTGGCGGAGGATTTCGTCGAGCGGGTAGGTCAGCTCGGCATCGCCCGCCTTCAGCCGCAGGCGGTCGATCTCCTCCTTCTGGCGCGTGAGCTGGATCGCGTTGCGGACGGAGACGGCCAACCGGGCCGGGTCGATCGGCTTCGACAGGTAATCGGTGGCGCCCATGCGCGTCGCGGCCGCGGCGTCCTGCACCGAGTTCGAGGCCGTCACGATCACGATCGGGACC
>JBGPCZ010000074.1:0-28101 GCA_041482015.1 Planctomycetota bacterium
CGGCCCCGGCGAGCCTCGTCGCCGATGCGGGCGACGGCGCCGTGACGCTCGCCTGGACGCCCAGCGCGGAGGCGCGTCGCTACCGCCTCAAGAGATCCCTCGACCGGCGCGGGCCGTACACGCCGCTCGTCGTGACCGCCGAGCTGGGCCACGTCGACCGCAACGTGGCCAACGGCACGACGTACTACTACATCGTCAGCGCGTTCAACGCGGGGGGCGCGAGCCCGCCCTCCCCGCGCGCCTCCGCATCGCCCGCGGCGCCGCCGGCCGCGCCCCCGGGCCTCGCCGCGTCGCCCGGCAACGCGAAGGTCTCGCTCCTCTGGACCGCGGTCCCGGGCGCCGCGACCTACCGCATCCTCCGCGCCGAGGCGGCCGACGGCGACTGGTCCCGGATCGCCGAGCAGTCCGGCACCGCGTACGTGGACGCGAAAGTCGAGAACGGGCGAAACTATTCGTACGCGGTCCGCGCGGTGAGCCCCGGGGGCGAGAGCGCCGATTCGCCGCGCGCCCAGGCCGCGCCGCAGGGTCCGCCGCCCATCCCCTCCGACGCGACCGCCGCCCCGGGCGACTCGCACGTCACGCTCCTCTGGAGGGCCTGCCCGGGGGCGACCTGCTACTCGGTGAAGCGCGGGGCTTCTTCCACAGGCCCCTACGTTCCGATCGCGACCCCGACCGCGCCGTCGTACACCGACACGGGCCTGGCGAACGGGTCGACGGTCTACTACAGGGTCCGCTCCGTCAGCCCCTCGGGCGAGAGCCCCGACACGCCGCCGATCGCCGCGACGCCCGCGCCGGTTTCCGAGACGCCGCCCCCGACGCCCGCGCCGCCGTCCGACACGTTCGCGAGCCACAAGCTCACCGGTCGGCCCGGGGACGGGGGAAACGGGGAGGCCCACGCCGCGGTGCTCGCCCCCGTGCGCGACCGCGAAGAGTCGGAGTTCGCGGCCGACCGTCTCCCGATCCCGGGGGTCGGCGGCGCCCCGTCCCCCGGCATCGACCTGGAAAAGCTGCTCGACCTCAAGCGCGTCGACCGGCTCCGTTCGATCTTCGAGGTCACCGCGCAGAAGATCGAGACGTGGGAGGTCCTCTGCGTCATCGCCGCGGAGGGACACGAGGCCCGGCGCGAGATGGAGCGGCTCGTGCGGCTCAAGGACACGGGCGACGAGCACGAGCTCAACGAGGGCGCGGCGGGCTTCTTCGACAAGCTCCTCAAGGTGCGCTCCGAGGCGGCGGGGCTCATCCGCGACGCGCGCGCGTACTTCGAAAGCCTCGGCCTCCGCGGGCACGGACGCGAGGCGATGGAGATCGCGATCGGCCTCCTCGTCTCGGCGCCGAAGGGCCGCCACCGGGCCCGCCTGTGGGTGGAGCACCCGGACGACCACCGGCGGCAGGCGACCAGCTTCATGGAACACGCCCTCACGATCGCCGACACGTACGTGACCGCGCTCCGCTCGCGCTGAGCGGGGCCGCCGGCCGCGATAATCCATGGGTTCTTCCCCGCACCCTCCCCGGGGCGGGGCGTTTCCGGACCGCACTTGTTTGCGCTCGCTTGTATCCCTTGTTAGACTCTGGACTGGCCGGTCTTCAGCGGGAGGTGGGTCATGATCCTCGAGTGCGCCTGCGGAAAGATGTACCGCGTCCGCGATGACGCGGCCAACCAGCCCACGAAGTGCCCCGTCTGCGGCGGCGCGCTCCGCCAGGCCGGGGGTTCCTCGCCCTCGGTCGCGGCCGAGCCGAAGATCAAGGAACAGGAGACCCGGATCCGCACGCTGGAGTCGGAACGGAACGAAGCCCGCGACCGCGCCGACCGCCTCGAGCGTGAAATCGGGGACCGCTCCGGCCCCGCCCTATCCCAGACGTCCGCGCCGCTCTCGTCCGAGGTCAGCGAGCTCCGCGCGGGCGCCGAGCAGGCCGACAAGCTCCAGCGCGAGCTCTTCAACCTGCGCTCCGAGTCCGAGCGCAAGCTCAAGGACAAGGACTTCGAACTGGCCCAGGCCCGCCAGGCCGCCGAGCGCGAGAGCGCGGAGCGCCGCAAGCTCGAGAGCCGGCTCAACGGGATCGAGGAGACCCAGGCGCGCACGCTCGAGGGCAAGCAGAAGACGATCGACGCGCTCGATGCCAGCGTCGCCACCTATCGCGCCAAGACCGACCAGCTCCAGAAGCAGCACGAGGCCCAGGAACTCCAGCGCCTCGCGGACCTCAACAGTTTCGAGAACCGCCTCCGCGAGAGCGACCAGAAGGACCGCTCCGAACTCGATCGCGTCGGCCAGGGCCACCAGCGCGCGCTCGCCCAGGTCCGCGAGGAGCTGGAGCGCAAGATCGCAGAGAAGGAACTCCAGATCACCGACCAGCGCCAGGTGATCGACCGCGAGGCGGGCGAGCGCCGCCGGTTGAGCGAGGTCCTCTCGCGCCTCCAGGAGAACGCCGACCGCACCGTCAAGGAGAAGACCGCCGCCCTCTCCGCGATCGAGGCGACCCTCGCCTCGTTCCGGGCCAAGACCGAGAACCTCCAGAAGCGCGTCAACGACCTCGAGCAGCTCCGCCGCTCGGAGATGGACTCGCAGGCCGCGCGGACCCGCAGCGCCCAGGGCGCGCGCGCCCGGCTCGAGGAGGCCGGCCACTTCGCCTCCGACCTCGACCACAACCTCGACAGCGTGGAGTCGCTCCTCTCGAACCTTCGCGAGCGCATGCGCCGCCTCAAGGACACGATCACGACGCCCGCCGAGCCCGAGCCCGCCCCGGCGGTCGGCTCCGCGTCGCTGGCCCGCTTCGCCCCTGCCGAGCCGGAGTCCGCGCCCGCCCCGGCGCTTTCGCAGGCCGGCTTCGAGTTCGCACCGCCCGCCGAAGAGGCCGCCGGGGAGGAGGTCACGGCGGAAACGGAAGCCGGGCCCGAGGTCCGGGGCAAGGTCGATGCGCCCTCGGAGGTCGCGATCCCGGTGGTCCGGTCCGCACCGCCCGAGCCGGAAATCGAGGAGGAGGAGCCGATCCGCACGAGCGTGGCCGAGGCCACCCCGCTCCCCGCCTCCGCCCGCGAGCAGGAACCGGAGGACGCGGTGCCCCTCATCTCGCCGCCGGACGAGGACGAGGCGCCGGCGAAGCCCGCGCCCGCCCCGCGCCCGCGGTTCTCGTGGAAGAGGAAGTAGACGCCGCACCCGGACCAATCAAGCCTGACAACCATAGAGCGCCGAGGGACACGATGAGCTTGAGCACGCCCAAGGGATGGGAGAAGGATTCGGACAAACTCTTCATCCACAACACCGGCGTCCGGATCCAGCAGATGACCTACCGCCAGAAGGAAGGGTGGTACCTGGTCCCCACGGATCTCGACCAGCCCGTCATCGAGTTCGAGCCCACCCCCGAGGGCCGCGCGAAGGCGTTCGAGGCCTTCGCCGCGGGCGTCCTGGACACCAAGCCCAAGCGCAAGAAGGCCGACTCCGAGGTCAAGAAAAAGAAGAAGCCCATCGCCCTGCCCACCGAGGAGGAGGAGGGTGCCGAGGGCGCGGAGCCCGCCGAGGGCGCCGAGGGCGCGGAAGGCGCCGAGGGCGAGAAGGAGAAGGTCAAGGTCAAGGGCAAGGTCAAAGACAAGGATAAGGACAAGGACAAAGATAAAGACAAGGACAAGGACGAGGACGGCGACGAGGACGACGAGGAGGACGAGGGCGACGACGAGGCCTGATCCCCCTCCCCCGAGTAAGGCGACCGCTCCCCCAGCATGAGTCTCATTTCGGCCTCGGGCCTATCCAAGCTCTACGGAACCCGTCTCTGTTTCCGGGACGCGGACTTCGCGCTCGCCGAAGGCGCGCGCGTCGGGCTGATCGGGGCCAACGGGACGGGAAAGACCAGCCTCTTCCGCCTCCTGCTCGGCGACCCGGACCACGGCGGCACCCTCGCGCGCCGCAAGGACCTTCGCATCGCCACGCTGGAACAGGACCCGCACTTCCCGCCCGGCATCACGGTCCGCGACGCGCTCCTCCACGCCGACGCGGAGCGGGCCGCCCTCGAGACCGAGATCCGGGACATCCACGAGCGGCTGGAGACCGGCGCGGCGGAGCGTCTTCTCTCCCGCCTCTCGGAACTCGAGACCCTGCTGGAGCAGCGCGGCGGCTACGACGTGGCGCCCCGCGCGGAGCGGATCCTCGAAGGCGTCGGGTTCCCCCGCGACCGCCGGGACGCGCCGGTCGATTCGCTCAGCGGCGGGGAGCGCAGCCGCGTGGCGTTCGCGCGCATCCTCATGGTCGAGCCCGACCTCTGGCTGCTCGACGAGCCGACCAACCACCTGGACATCGACGGCCTCCTGTTCCTCGAGGAGTTCCTCGCGCGCAGCCCCGCGAGCTCGATCGTGATCTCGCACGACCGGCGCTTCCTCGACCGCGTGACGACGGAGACGTGGGAGATCGAGGGCGGCCGGTTCTGGCGCTACCCCGCGCCCTGCAGCCGCGCCCGCGAGCTCCGCGCGGAGCGGCTCAAGTCGGCGTGGCGCGAATACGGGAAGCAGAGGGACACGATCGCGAACGAGGAGGAGTTCATCCGCCGCTACGGCGCGGGCCAGCGCGCGCGGCAGGCCCAGGGGCGGCTGAAACGGCTGGAGCGGCTTCAGCGCCTGGAGCGCCCCCAGGATCGCGCGCGGGTGATGGGGATGGGCCTCGAGTCCGGCACCCTGGCCGCCCGGAAGGTGCTCACGGTCCGCGACCTCTCGGCCCAGGCGGGCGAGCGGACGCTCTTCGAAGGCGTCTCCCTCGAACTCGCGCGCGGCGAGACGCTCGGCATCGCGGGCCCGAACGGATCGGGGAAGACGACGCTCCTCGGGATCCTCATGGGCCTGCTCGCGCCCCGCTCGGGCGACGCGCGGTGGGGCGAACGGGTGCAGCCCGCCCTGCTCTCGCAGCACGAGGAGTTCCCCGATGACTCCACGACCCCGTACCGGTTCCTCCGCGAGGCCGCGCCGAGGCGGACGGAGCAGCAGCTCCGCGACCTGCTGGCGGCGATGCTCTTCCAGGGCGACCAGATCGACACGCCCGTCTCCGTGCTCTCGGGCGGTGAACGGAAGCGGCTCGTGCTCACGAAGCTCCTGGTCGCGGGGAACAACGTCCTCCTCCTCGACGAGCCGACGAACCACCTCGACCTGCCGAGCCGGGAGGCGCTGGAGCTCGCGCTCTGCGCGTGGGACGGGACGCTGATCCTCGTGAGCCACGACCGCCACTTCCTCGACCAGCTGGCGGACCGCGTGCTGTGGATCGAGGACGGGGCCGGCCACGTGACCGAGGGGGGATTCGCCGAGGCGCTCGACGCCCGCCTCGCGCGGAAATCGGCGGCCGCGTCCGCGCGCGAACCGGCGCGACCGGCGGCGCGGCCCCCGGCGGCCGCCCCCGCGCGCGCCGGGTCGCCCCTCTCGTACCTCAAGACGGAGGATATCGAGAAGAAGATCATCGTCCTCGAGGCGCGGCGCGCGGCGCTCGAGGCGTCGTTCGCCGACCCGTCGGTGTACCTCGACGCGACGAAGTCGGTCACGGTCCGCAAGGAGATCGAGACGACGAAGAAGTCGCTGCGGGGGCTGGAGGAGGAGTACGCCCGCCGGGCGTGAACTCCCCACCGGCCCTCCCCCCGGGGTGCGAATTCTGTTGCGCGGCGGGGCCGCCGGGATTGTAATCATACGGTCCGGCCGCTGACACGGCAGGGGGTTTCGAGTCTAGTTCCGGGGATGGTTGACATGGCTTACGAGGACAAGCAGTTGAGCTGCGTGGATTGTGGAACGGCGTTCACGTTCACGGCGGCCGAGCAGGAGAAGTTCGCGCAGCTCGGGTTCACCAACGAGCCCAAGCGGTGCTCGCCCTGTCGCGCGGCGAAGAAGGCGGCCGGCGGCGGAGGCGGCGCCCCGCGCGGCGGCGGGGGCGGATTCGGCGGGGGCGGCGGAGGCGGCGGCGGATTCGGCGGAGGCGCCGGGGGCGGCGGACGCCGCGAAATGTTCCCCGCGGTCTGCGGCGAATGCGGCAAGCAGACGCAGGTGCCGTTCAAGCCCCGCGGCGACCGGCCCGTCTACTGCAGCGACTGCTTCGCCAAGCGGCGCTAGGCGTCCCGTTCACCGGGCGATGAACCGCGCCGGCCCCGCGCGTCGGAACACATTTTTGATGTAACACCGACAGGCGGGCCCGGAACGTAGGATTACTGAGGGGCCTTCCGGGCCCCCTGGAGCGGGCCACCGTCGTTCGCGTCGCCGGTAGTTGGAAACTGGAAGTTGGATCCGGGCGGCGCGCGGGTCGTCGAAGAAGGCACCTATGGATGACCGGACCCCGGGGACGCCTCCGTCCCCGCAGCCGGAGGCCGGCCCGCCTCCCCGACAGGATCCCGTCACCACCCCGTCCGCCCAGAAGAAGACCGGGCGCCGCCCGCCCGGCGCCCCCGCACCCCCGGACCTCAACGTCAGCATCCCGGGCTACACGCTCGAAAAGCGCCTCGGCGCGGGCGGGATGGGCGATGTCTACCTCGCCCGCCAGGCGAGCCTCGACCGCCTCGTCGCGATCAAGCTCCTTCCTCCCGAGCTCGCGAAGGACAAGACGTACGTCGAGCACTTTTTGAAAGAGGCGCGCTCCGCCGCGAGGGTCACCCACGAGAACATCATGGGCGCCGTCGACTGCGGCGAGGCCAACGGCCGCTACTACTTCGTCATGGAGTACGTCGCGGGCGAGACGCTCTTCAAGCAGATCCACAAGCAGCAGCGGATCCCCGAGGCGCGCGCGCTCGAGATCACGCGGCAGATCGCCCGGGGCCTCCACCACGCGCTCCAACTCGGCCTCATCCACCGCGACATCAAGCCGAAGAACATCCTCATCACCGCGGAGGTGACCGCCAAGCTCTGCGACTTCGGACTCGCGCGCGACGTCAGCGCCGCGGAGAACCAGGCGGACGAGGAGTTCCTCCACACCACGCCCGCCTACGCGTCGCCCGAGCAGTGCCGCGGCGAGGCGAAGCTCGATCACCGCTCCGACGTCTACTCGCTCGGCGTGACGCTCTACGAGATGCTCACGGGCCGCCGGCCCTTCCAGGCCGCGACCTCCCGCGAGCTCATGACGAAGCAGGTAACCGAGCCCGCCCCCGCCCCCAAGAGCGTCAACCCGGCGATCTCCGACGCGGCGAACCTGCTCGTCCTCCGCATGCTCCGGAAGCAGCCCGCCGATCGCTTCAAGGATTACGCCGAGCTCCTGGGCGCGATCGACAAGATCCTCGGCGTCTCGCCTTCCGTGGCGGCGGACCCGGCGGCCCGGAAGAAGAAGATGGTGCTGATCGGCGGCGCGGCGGCCGTCGGACTCATCGCGATCGTCCTCGCGATCGTCCTCGGGTCGGGCGGCAAGAAGGACCTCCCACCCCCTCCCCCGCAGCCCGCGAAAGCGGCCACGATCGACCCCGAGATCCAGAGGCTGCTCGACGAAGCCGCGGCCTTCCAGGCCGGTGCCGAGGGCAACCCGTCGGAGTACGCGGCCGTCAGCGACAAGTGGAAGAAGCTCGAGGAACGCTACCGCGGCACCCCGAACAGCGTGCACTTTGCCGCCCGGCGGGTCGACTTCGAGGGCAAAGTATCGAAGGAGGCGGAGGCGAGGGCGACGGAGGTCCTCACCGAGGCGGCCGGCGCGCAGGCCGGCGGGCGCCCCGGCGACGCGCTCCGGGCGCTCAAGAAGTTCCCCTCTGAATTCTCCGGGACCGCGGCCGGCAGCCGCGTGGCGGCGAAGGAGCTCGAGCTCGCCCGCGCGATCGACGGGAAGTTCAGCACCGGGATGCAGGGCGTGAGCGCCGCCCTCTCGGCGGGCCGGCTCGACGAGGCGGCGTCCCAGCTCAACGCGCTCAAGGCGTCGATGGCGCTCGACGCGTCGAACCGCCCCGAGTTCGAGAAGCAGATCGAGCAGATGCGCGGGCGCATCGCCGAGGAATCCGCGATGGCGAAGAAGAAGACGGAGACGCCGCAGCCCGCGCCGGGCCCGGCGGTCGTCGCCGAGCCGCGCCCCGACCCGAAGAACCCCGTGCCCCCCGGTCCCGCGCCCGATCCCGCCCCGCGCAGCGGAAAGTCGGCCAAGGGCGTGAAGCCCGCCGTCCCGCCACCAGCGGTCACGGCGCAGCTCGCCATCCTCGCCAGCGCCGACCGCACCGACCCGGTGAAGCGATCCGAGTCCGCCGCGTTCTTCGCGGTGAACGCGCCGAAGTCCGCGTTCTTCCGCGCCACGGCCTACTTCCTCTCGAAGGACGAGAAGGACTGGAAGGTCGACGGGCCCGTCAAGGCCGCGCTCGACGAGTACTTCGCCACGCCCGAGCTCGCGCTGGCCGAGACGCTGACGCCGGAGCAGGAGGCGCCGATCCTCGCGGCGCTCGCCCAGAAGATCGCGGCGTGCGGAAACGTCCCGGCCGACGCGCTCCAGTTCTTCGCGTGCGCCCACCTGGACGACCTCGTCACGCGCAAGGGCAAGCCAGACCCGCAGGTGCTGGCGCAGGCGGGGCTCCTCCGCGCGGGCGCGACGGACCTCTGGGGTCCGCCCGCGAGCCTCGCGCGGATCGAGATGGCGCGCTTCCTGGTGCGCGCCCCGGGGCTCTGGATCGCGCGCGCCGCGGAGGCCTCGGCCACGGCGAACGACTTCCCCACCCGCGTGCTCGGGACGCTCTGCGTCACCAAGGACGCGGCGTTCGACGCGCTCCAGGCGTCCGACCGCTGGAGGAAGCTGGGCGTCGGCGCGCCCGACCCCGCGTGGACGAAGGCCTGCGACACGCTCGCCGAGCGCTTCAAGCTGTCGACGGCGTGCGAGGTCTGCCTGGGCCAGGGCAAGTTTCCCTGCGCAACCTGCAATGCGCAGGGGGCGACCTTCTGCCCCACGTGCAAGGGGGCCGGGAAAGTGCTCGACCCGGCGGACGGCGGGAAGGTGACCTGCCTGGGCTGCAAGGGGCGCGGCGGCGCGACGTGCGCGACGTGCAACGGCCAGAAGAACCTCAAGTGCGCCAACTGCGACGGCAAGAAGTCGAAGCCCGGCCTCGCGGGGGGCGGCTACCGCTGGCTGTCCGACCTCGGCCTCTGCGACCCGTGCGAGGGCGAGGGGAGCCTCTTCAAGTCGGTGGCATGGCCCTGCCCGGTGTGCGACGGGAACGGCCGGCTGTTCGACAAGTTCCTGAAGGAGTTCGCACGGATGCCCGCGTGGATCCGGACGCGCGAGGGGCGCTCGCTCTTCAATGCGCTCCGCTGGCTCGCGCGCCACCAGTCGCCCGACGGATCCTGGGGGACGACGGGCTGGAGCGCCGCGTGCAAGGAGCCCGGCTGCGTGGCGCCCGCGGGCGGGAGGGCCGCCGACTTCGACATCGGGGTGACCTGCCTCGCGCTCACGGCGTTCGTCTCGGCGGGCCTCGGGCCGGAGAGCGACCTGGAACTCGGCCACGTCACGGCCGGAAGCGTGATCCGCCGCGCGATCGGCTGGATCCTGTCGCAGCAGCAGCCCGACGGGATGATCGCGCATGGGGGGGGCAAGGGGGCGGGCTCGATCAAGCCGGTCTACGAAAACCTCCTGGCGACCTACGCGCTCTTCACGGCGGCGAACTCGATCACGCCGAGCGAGGCGTTCAGTGACAAGGACAAGCAGTCGCTCAAGGAGAACGCGTTCAAGGCGCTCCGGGCGGCGCTCGCGCTGCAGAACAAGGGGGCGGGCTGGGGCTACACGCCGCTGGCGCCGAGCGACTCGTGGGTCACCTCGTGGGGCGCGGCGGCGCTGCTCGCGGCGCGCGACGGCGGCGTGGACGTCCCGCGAGTCAACCTCGACTGGATCACGGCCTGGTACTCCACCTGCACGGACAAGAAGGATTTCCACCTCGGCTACGCGCCGGCCCAGATGGGCAAGGTGAACCTGGCGGGCAACGAGGTGTACCTCCACCACGACACGCTGAGCGCGTTCGGCGGGCTGATGCGGATGCAGATCGAGGGGAAGGCGTCGGCGACGGTGGCGACGGCGGACAAGCTCGTGTCGATGGACCTGCCGAACCCCGACCCGCTCCGGCGCGACTTCTGCTACTGGTACCTGGGGACGACCTTCCAGGCGCAGCGCGAGCAGCGCAAGGGGACGGGGTGGAAGACGTGGTCGGAGGCGGCGGTGCGCGAGTCGATCACGCTCCAGCAGTCGGCGGACACGTGCTCGCTCGGCTCCTGGCTGCCGGACGACCGCTGGAGCCTGATGGGCGGAAAGGTCTACGCCACGGCGATCAACGCGCTCCTCATGGAGCAGATCCAGGCCCTCTCGCCCGCAAAAGCGGCAAAGACGAAGTAAGAAAACCACGGAGACACGGCCTGCCCGCCGAAGGCCTTGCGAAGGCGGGAGGCACAGAGAATAACTTCTCCCCTCCGAACACCCCCTCCTCGCGCGGCGTCCAGTGGAGATGCCTCCTCCACGACCCGTCCAATTCTCGAGTGCG
Source organism: Planctomycetota bacterium (assembly GCA_041482015.1). Classification (GTDB taxonomy): domain Bacteria; phylum Planctomycetota; class MHYJ01; order MHYJ01; family JACPRB01; genus JACQFK01. Next base: position 10,429 of record JBGPCZ010000074.1, read on the forward strand.
AGTTCGGCCTTTCTCCTGATCGCCGTCGCCATCCCCCTCTTCGGGCTGGTCATCCGGCTGGTCATGGATCCGCCCGATCCGCCTCACTCGACCCCGGGGCGCGACACGTCGGACCGGCGCGATTCGCGCCCTGTCGATCCTTCCGAGGCGGAGGTGGAACGGCTGGCTGAAAAGGAGGTGCCTCCCTTCTTGAGGAAGATCGAGCGATGGAAGTCAAGGGGAGGAGAAGCGGATCCCCTCTACGAGGAAACCATGGCCCTGATGTCGCGCTTCGCCACCACGCGATTCGGAGCCACGCTCTACGAGATCAAGAAGGAGCTCCGCCGCCATCTGGAGGCAGCGCGAGGGAACCGGTAGTGACGCAAATCCTCCCGTACGATTTGCGCCACCGTCACTTCTTGGACTCGAACTCGACGACCTTCCATTCCCCCGTCTCCTTCTTGCCCTCCGCTTCGCGGATGCCGAGGCTTCGCGCGACCTTGCTCGGGATCGAATCGTTCACCCACACCTTGTTGGTCCACGTGCCCGGGCCGGTCGCCGAGAGCTCGAGGAGGGCGCACGGGAACTCCTTGCCGGCGATGGTGACCTTGGTGTCCAGCGAAGTGACCTGGCCCGCATACGTCCAGCCCCCCGCCTCCGGCGCCCCGAAATCGTGGAGGGTCCCCTCGATCTTGGCCACGCGCCCGGGCACCTGGTCGCTCTCCCAGAGCTTGAGCGAGTCGACGATCCTGGCCTCCTTGGACAGCTTCCAGCGGATCGACCGCACCTGGCACTTGAGCGCCTTTGCAGCGATCGTGATCTCCTCGTCCGCAAGATCCTTGCGCTCGACGACAACGCACTCCAGGCCGGCAATCGTACTCAGCAGATCGCGACGGAAGCGAATCGTCGCCATGCCACCCCCGATGAGTTCATGCGTGATGACGTTCTCATCCGCCTTGGACTCCGAGAGCGTCTGCTTGACCTCCTGCTCGGCCTTCTGGCCGCCGCCTTCGTACCCGTTCTTCGCCTTGATCCACGACCCCTCCTTGAAGCCGCCCCAGCGGTCGACGGGGCCCGCCTGGGCGAACGCGGAGAGCGAGCTGGCGACGAGTAAGACGGCCGTCAGGACGATGCGCATCGATGCCTCCCTCAAGGATGATGCGTACTATAGCAGATCGCCCTGGAACCGATACGGGACGGGGCGTACGATTTGCGCCGGCGCTCCGTCAGGAGGTGAGGTAGCGGGCGAAGGAACGGGCGCCCGGGCCCATCATGGCCATCCCGCATTCGACGACCATCTCGCGCTGCGCTTCAGACCGCTCCTCGCAGCCGTCGCCGCAGCCTCCCCCGGGCGACGCCTTCACTCCATAGGGGAGCTTCGGTCCGGGAACCGTCGCGCTCGTGGAGTCGAAGTAGCCGCGGAGGATCTGCGAGAGGGCTTTCTTCCGGATCTCGTTCGTCGGCTGGAGGTCCTCGTACACCAGGAGCGGCGCGATCTTCGCGGCGTGGGCGGCCACCGTGGCCCGGTCGCCCGCCGAGTCCAGCCGGTCCACGGCGTCCATCACGGGAGCCGGGGCCGACCGCCGGATGGATTCCGCGCGTGACCTGAGGCGTTCGTCCCCCTTCCCCTGGACGAGCTCGAGGAGTACCGGGACAAACCTGTCCCAATCGGTCCCGTAGTTGAAGGGGATTCCCGCGACCGCGCGAAGCGTACTGTCGAAGAGGACCGCGGAGTCGGCGGGATCGGCGCCGCGAATCTGTTCCTGAAGCACGGCGGACTCGAGGCAGACGAACACGGATTGCGCGTAGAGCCGGATGGCGTTCGCGTCCGGTCTATTCAGACTCTCGACGATGCAGTGGCCCGGCACGTGCCGCATCTTGGGCTCGACGGGGATCCGGATGGCGACGCCCGGCTTGTTCTCGGCTTTCATGCGGGCCAGCGCCTCAGCCAGGAGACCGGTGGGTGGTTTCGAGACTGGAGGCCGTTTCGCGTCGCCGGGGACTTCCGGCGATCCGGCAGAATCCCACAGCAGGTAGCCCAGCCCGATGACTCCAAAGGTGGCGCCGCCCTGGATGAGGAATGCCCTGCGGTTCGTATCCATACCCCCATAGACGTTCTGGATTTCGGACGGTTCGACAAAAAGCAGGCGCGCCCCCTATAATTCAGGGGGAACCGGTGTCCCATCCCTGATGGGCCATTCATAAGGAGCGGGAGACCATGCGAGCCTGGATCGCGATCCTCCTGGCGGCCGTCGTGCCGCAGGACACCGCCGCGCCGCTCGTCGACGAGGACTTCAAGGACCTCCAGGACGACGACGCCACCGTCCGCAAGCTTTCATTTGAAGAGCTGCGCGAGGTCAAGGCCTCGAGCACGCAGTCGCGGCTCCGCAAGTCCGTCGGCACGATCGCATCCGCCTGGCTGAAGAAGGCGGTCGCCGAGCGGACCCGCGCGGTCAAGTCGATCTCCGCGGCGTCGCGGAAGGGCTTCAATCCCGCCGAATTCGCCGCGAAGCAGAAGAAGCTGCTCGACCTCCTCGCCGCCGGCGACACCAAGTCGATGGAGCCGATCGTCAAGGAGATGTGGAAGGAGTTCTACTTCGAGCCGTCGAAGGCCGACGCGGACGAGAAGGTGAAGGCGGCGACGAAGCGGCTCGACGAGGCGATCGCCTGGCAGAAGGCGCTCGGCGTGACGGACAAGGACAAGGACGCGCTCGAGAAGCCCGCGGCCGAGGCGCTCCGGGGCGCGGACGAGTCGCAGTTCTACTCGCTCCTCCAGAAGAAGGACGAGACGATCATGAGGGCGAACGCGGCGGTGCGCGACCAGGTGCCGGCGCCGGAGTACGAGGAGATCTGGCAGACGAACCTGTACCGGATGCTGCTCGCGAAGCCGCCGCTCAAGGTCAACCCGAAGCTCTGCGACGCGGCGCGCGAGCACTCGACGGACATGCAGGAGCACAACTTCTTCGCGCACGAGTCGCCGCTGCCCGGCAAGCGGACCCCGAACGACCGCGCCCAGCGCCACGGCGCGAGCGCGCGCGGCGAGAACATCTACATGGGCCAGCCGACCCCCGACTCCGCCTTCTGGGCCTGGTTCTTCTCGCTGGGCCACCACAAGAACATGGTGGGCGACTACGCCGAGATCGGCGTGGGGAACCACGAGCGGTTCTGGACGCAGATGTTCGGATAAAGAGAACCACAGAGACACCGAGGCACGGAGAAGCAACTCATTTCCCCGGCCTTGTTCCCACTCGCAGGGTCGCCTATCATCCGATCATGCGAGAGGAAGGTCGGGCGCCGGTCACGGTGGAGGATGCCCTGGAAGGCGTCATCTTCCTTCTCAATCCCGGGCCGTACGGCGTTTCCGAGAAGGATCCGAAAGCGATCCTGATCCAGGACCTTGCCACGATCACTTCGGACTTGAAAGTGAGGCCCGTGGTCATCGGCGGGATCGCCGTCATCGTCAACGGCCTTCGGCGTCAGACGATCGGCGTCGACCTCCTGGTGTCGCGCGGTGAAGCGGTGACGCTGATTCGGCGGCTTGAAGCGTCGCCCCACTTCAGCAAGCTCCGGATCGACCGCTTCCGGCACAACGCGACGGGAGCGGGCCTGGACCTGTGCGTCGAAGGCGAGCTGACGTCTCCGCATCGGAAGGAACGCTTCCCATCACCGGCCGATGTCGAGCAGCTTCCGAGGAATCCCCTGAACGTCGTGGCCCTCACCGACCTTCTGGCGTTGAAGGTCAAGTCAGGGCGCGCCCAGGACGAGGTGGATTTCATCCGCCTCTACATGGAGCTCGGCATGGGTGCGCCCGAGGTCGATCGGGTTCACGCGAAGCTCTCGGACGACGAGGTGCGGGCCATGCTGGGCCGCTGGCACGCACGGGCCAAGAAGGAAATCGAGCGCGACCGCCTCATAAGGCCCCCCAAGCTCGAATAGCGGAGTTACCTGCCTCGCCTCTCAGACGGAAGAGGCCCGCCGCGGAAGTCGCGAAGCAGGTCGATGTAGAACGTCTCGGGGAGCAGGCCGCCGCCGTCCTTCGGCCAGTCGACCATGCGGCACATCGCGCTCCCCTCGTAGAGCTCGTTCCGGCTTTCGATCACCGCGAGGTCGCAGTTCTTCGGGATCTTCCTCAGGTTCTCGAGGAACCAGGCGCCGTCGCTCCGGGGCGTGTGATTCTCGGGCTTTCCGATCAGGCGGTCGTCGCGGCCGGGCCCGAGGTTCGAGCAGACGTAGGGAACGCCGGTGGGCCCCTTGTGGGTGAACGTGAGGGTCCCGCGGATCGACGCGCTGTAGATGCAAAAGCCGTCGGTCACCTTGTCGCACGCTTTCGCGGCCGTCGACCACTTCCAGTCCAAGAGGAGCCACGGCTCGACTCCGACGTCGCGTCCCTTGGGGTCCTTGAACTTAAACTCCTTCTTGAACTCGACCTTGCACCACGCCCACATCGCGTCGGCCTGATCGAGGGTGTCGAAGAACTGCGGCGTGAAGGTGAGGATGAGGGGGCGGCCACCGCGCTCGACCGGCTCACCGTTGTGGGTGGCCCAGAGGTCCATGGGGATGACGGTGAAGAACGACTTCCACTTCTGGAAGAACAGGGGCCACGTGTCGCGCGCGAGGGGGACTTTCGCCGCGCCCGGGTGGGCCATCTTGTACTCGGCGTCCTGTCCGGCGGTGTCGTCGTACAGGCCGACCTTGAGGGGCGAGTTGGCGGCGCGGATGGCGTCAACGAGTCTGGCGAGCTTGCTGGTGGAGAAGTGAACCTTGTCGCCCCAGCAGACCGGGAGCACGTAGTCGAGGCGCGCGCGGGTCATGTCCTTGACCTCGCGGAGCCACCATCCGGGGTTGTCGTAGGAGTACCAGGTGCCGTCTTCATAAGGCTTGAGGGTGCCGGGCGGCTGGTACGCGCACTTCTCCCTGGGGGGATCGTTGGCGTCGGCGCGTCCCCAGTAGAAGAGGTGGGCGGCGTAGCGCGTGCGGCCCGGGGCGGCCTGCGGTTCGGCCGGCGCTGAGGCGGTGCTCAGAAGGAGAGCGAAGGCGCAGGAGGCGGCACGCATGGAGACGAAACGGGCCGCCCGCCCGGTTCGTACACGAAAGGCGCATCCACTGTGATCGCATACCGGAACGTTTTCCGGCACATTTTATCCAATTTAGGGCGGAATGACTTTCCGAACGGACGACAGGCTATGTGTTTGGTTGCTGGAGGATATACTTCGCGAGTTCAATAGAGTCGGGACCGAGTTCTCCGCGATAGGTCAGGATGCCACTGGGTTCAATTTCTTGCGGTTTGACGAAGCGGATATAGCAGGTCTCCGTGAGCCCGGTTAGAGCGAATTCTGGATCTTCATCCTTGATGAGATCCAGCGTCCACTTCTTGAGTGCTTCCTTCTTCTTGGTGGTTATCTTGGCAAACGGGAGAGCATTGGGAGTTGCCGGGGTGTAGCCTTCAACCGCGAGCAGGAGGGCTGGGCGCACTTGTACTACCCCTGGCTTATCAGGGTAAATCCATTTCACGTTCCAGATTTGCCACGGCTTGAACGGAGGCACTGAAAAAGTCTACAGGTTCGCATCTTCCGGAATGGGGCCGTCCGAGTCATCGTCGGGAAGCTCGTTCAACTTGAGGAATAGCTCTCTAGTGAACTTGAATTCCTCCGGAAAAGTGATTGTCGCGGCTTTGGAATCAGTGTTGTGAGGCTCTTGGAGAAATGCCTTTGTGGCTTTGGTCCCTATTGCCTTCACCTTGGAGATGACGGCTTTCATATAGACTTCGTCCTTGATTTGAAGGAGTGGCAGAATAGTAACATTGCTTGCTGTGCTCGGCATGACGACCTCCTTACGGCTTAGCCTCGAGAACCTCAAAGGGCCAATCCGCAACTTCCACTCCATCCACCATCAAGATGAACCTATACGTTGAACCCACTGTTGGGAAGATCATCTGAACCTCAATGACCGAGTGGGCGCTTCCTCCATCAGGAGAAATTCTGAACTCGGCCTTAGGTTCTGGATTTCCGAGGGACTCATTCCGTTCATCAACGCACCTTATGACCATCTCGTGAGGTCGTCCCCCCTCCGCTTTGTCTCCCCATATTCTTATAACTAGCGCGCCCCGGAAGAACGCAGGCGCATTCTTAGGAATATGAGCCTGAGAAATACCTCCTCTAAGCAGGCTGAATGTCCCGTCAGAATTAGCGGTCGCTGCATCCGCGAGGACTAGGAAGGCTTTCAGAATTGGCTCCTTTGACTTGAACGACCAAGTTTATGCTAACCCTACGTCTAGATCCCGTCAAGTACGGTGCCCGCTTGAATTCTGATTGCCAAAGATCAATACGACCGCGGGGTTATTCTTATCGCTTCCCACGGATCGGGCGGCACATCCTCCGCTTCCATCGCATCGTGCCCGGGGCTTGTCATCCACGCGATATTGCCTCCCACTTGCGAAAAGATAATCGCGCTCAAAGTCACCGGCTGGAAACACAGGCGTGGTCATCTCGTTTCGGAAAGAAAGGATCTGAGTCTCGCCTTCCAAAAGTTCGCGACTTACCGGCAGATCGGGCAGTGCGGGTTGCGCGATACCTTGACCGTGTGAAACGTCATCGAGCGCAGGTCGCCCACCAGCAGGCGGCCCACCAGGGGCTCGCCCACCCCCGAGAGGACCTTGATCGCCTCCACCGCCGCAAGGTTGCCCGCCACCGCCGCCACCGCGCCGAACACGGGGAACTGTCGCTTCCAGGCGGGCGGGTCGGCCGGCGTCAGGCACGCCAGGCACGGGCCCTTCCCCGGAACGATCGTCGTCACCTGCGCCTCGAAGTCGTACATCGCCCCGTCCACCATCGGCTTCCCCTGCCGCACCGCCTCGCGATTCAACAGGAACCGCTCCTTGAAGAGCGGCGCCGCGTCGACGACGAGATCGACCCCGGCGACCAGCCGCGCGACGTTCGACTCCGCGACGTTCTCCGCCACCGCCTCCACATCGAGGCGCGGATTGAGCTCGCGCAGCCGCCGCGCCGCCGACAGCACCCGCGACTTCCCCACCCCGTCCGCCGTCATCAGCAGCTGGCGATTGAGATCTCCAGGCCTCACGTTCCCCTCGTGCGCCAGCACCAGCCGGCCCACGCCCGCCGCCGCGAGCGCGTACGCCGCCGCCCCGCCCACGCCGCCGATCCGCGTGACGAGCACCGACGCGGCCTTCAGTTTCTCCTGCCCCGCCTCCCCGAAGCCCGGCACCCCGAGCTGCCACTCGTAGACGGCCTTCTCCTCCGGGGTCAGCATTCGAGGGAGCCCCGAAGAAAGGAAAACCACAGAGACACAGAGACACAGAGAAAACCTCTCTGTGGCTTCCCCCCTCCCCCCCGGGGGGGGCTGGGGGGGGAATCCATAGGAAGTCTTTCTTCTCCCTGCCTCCGTGCCTCTGTGGTTATCTTCTCTTTCTTCATCTTCCCTATCCGCCCGAGATCGGCGTCATGATCGTCACCGTCTCGCCCCCCTTCAGCTTCCGCGCCTCCCCGGGCCGCACCTGCTCGTCCCCGATGATCACGAGCAGCGACGCGTGAGGACAGCCGGTCCCGTCGAGCGCCATCCTCGCGAAGGCGCTCCCGTTCTGGCGCGCCAGGCGGACGATGAAGTCGTGCACCGTCGTCGCCCCTTCGAGCTCGACCTCCTCCGACGACCGGCCCGCCGCCTCCCTCGCCTGCGCGAGATACCGCACCGTGACCTTCATCGCCGCTGCTCCTCCAGGTCCGCCGGCGAGGCCTCCCGCACCGCGCCCCCGCGCAGCAGGTAGACCTTGTCCGCCAGCCGCCGCGCCTCCTCGTGGCTGTGCGTCACGTGGACGACCGTCACGGGCGACTTCTTCCGCACCGAATCCAGAAGGGTGAACATCCCCTCGCGCGTCTCCTCGTCGAGCGCGCTCAGCGGCTCGTCGAGCAGCAGCGTGTCGGGCCGCGCCGCGAGCGCCCGGCCGAGCGCCACCCGCTGCGCCTCTCCGCCGCTCAGCCCCGCCGGCCGCCGGTCGAGCAGCGGAGCGATCCCGAGCAGCCCCGCCAGCTCCTCCACCCGGTCCGCGATCGCCCGCGGCTCCCACTTCCGGATCGACGGCGCGAACTCGAGGTGCTCCCGCACCGTCATCGTCCAGAAGAGCGCCCGGTCTTGCGGCACGTAGGCCAGGCCGCGGTCGCCGGGGCGGAGCGCGGTGACGTCCCGACCTCCGACGAAGATGCGGCCCGACGCGACCGGCCGAAGCCCGCAGACCGCCTCGAGCAGCGTCGTCTTGCCGCTCCCCGTCTTCCCCATGAGGACCGCGTACGCGCCCGCCGCGACCTCGAACGAGACCCCCTCCAGCGAGAACGCGCCGGCCCGCACCGCCACCTTCTCGAGCGAGATCACGCCTGGAGCCCCCGCGTCAACGTCGGTCCCGCCCCCAGCGCGCGGACGACGACCAGCGTCGCGACCGAGACCGCGACCATGAGAAGCGAGACCGCGACCGCCGCGTCGAGCCGGCCGATCGAGAGCTCGAGGAAGACCGACGTCGCGAGCACCTCCGTCCGCATCCGCGTCGCGCCCGAGAAGACGAGCACCGGTCCGAACTCGCCGAGGGACCGCGCCCACGCCATCGTGAGCGCCGCGAGCATCCCGTGGCGCGCCTCCGGCAGCACGACCCGGTCGAACGCCTGGGCCCGCGAGCAGCCGAGCGTCATCGCCACCTGCTCGCTCCGCGGCCCGATCTGGTCGAACGTCACCCGCATCGTCCGCACCGCGAACGCCGCCGCGACCGCGAACTGCGCGAACACCACGCTCGGAATCGAAAAGGGGACGCCGCGGACCGAGCTGAACAGGATAAGCAGGCTCAGGCCGACGACGAGCGGCGGGAGGACGATCGGGATGTCGACCACCGCGTCGAGCAGCCGCTTGCCGCGGAACGAGTGGCGCGACATGAGGTACCCGAGCGGCACCGCGACAATGAGCGAGAGGACCGCGCTCGCGCTCGAGGCGAAGAGGCTCAGGCCGATCGCGTAGCGGATCTCCGGGCTGGTGAGCGTCTTCCAGAGCCCGCCCCGCAAGGCGTAGATCGCGTCGGCCCCGATCATCGCAAGGATGAGCGCCACGTAGAGCCCGCCCAGGAGGGCCATCCCGATGACGAAGGGCTTGTCGGAGCGCGTCATGTCCCGGGGCCTACTCCTGCTTCCACCGGAATCCCTCGGACTTGAACGTCGCCTTCGACTCCTCCGACAGGAACGCGTCGACCAGCCGCGACGCGATCTGCCTCCGCGGCGAGGACGGATCGACGCCGACCGGCTGCGTGGCCATCGCGCAGGGAAGGTCGACCTTGATCGCGTCGAGCGCGTCCACGGATCCGGCCGCGTTGCTCAGGTAGGCGACCACCGCGTCGAGCGCCCCCGCGCGCATCTGGTTCACGAGGAGGTCGCCCGTCGGAAGCCGCGTCACGATGTTCTTCTCGACCGGTTCGCGCAGCTTCGTCTGGAGCAGCGTCTCCTGGGTGATCACGCCTAGCGCGCACTGCTTCTCGTTTCCGATCCCGACCCGCAGGCCGGGCTTCGCGAGATCCTTGAGGGCGGCGATCCCCTTTGGATTCCCCTTCTGGACGAGGATCACGAGCTGGTTGATCGAGACGTCCCTCGGCGCGGGGAACCGGTCCTTCACCTCCGCCATGAACGACTGGTCGCAGGCGAAGTAGAGGTCGGGCCGGGTGCCGGCCTTCATCTGCCCGACGAGGATGCCGCAGCCGTTGTAGACGCGCGTGACCTGGCACCCCTCGCGCCGCTCGAACGCCTGGATCGTCGGCTCGATCGCCGGGCGGAGCATCGCGCCGCCGAACATCAGGATGGTGGGCGTCTCCTCATACGCGTCGCCCCCCGCGGGCTCGTAGCCCTCCTTCGCGAACTCCGGCCCTCCCCGGTCGGACGACGCGAGCCAGCGCGCGAACCGCAGCGCCGCGGCGGGCCGCGCGCTCCATTTGAACACTCCGGCGGTGATCGTCGCCGTCACGCCCTCGAGCTCCGGGACCTTCACCGCCTCGAGCTCGGGATACTGGCGCACGGTCGCGTCCCAGACAAACCCCGCGTCCACGACGCCCAGCTTGAGGTCGTTCGCGACGTCGTTCACCGTGGGCTTGGAGACCGGCTTCCGCGCGTCGAGCTCCGCCCAGCGCCCCGCCTTCTCCAGCGCCGCCTTGACGAGCTTGCCCGACGCCGTCGCCTCGGCGCTCGGAAACGAGACCTTCACGTCGGTCTTCGAGAGATCCGCCACCGACCGGATCCCCTTTGGATTCCCCTTGCGCACCGCGAGCACGGGCCGCATCCGGGCGAGCGGCACCGACTCCGCGAGGAGCCCCTTGGCGCGCGCGATCTGGATGTAGCTCTCGTCGGCGGGGATGTAGAGATCGCCCTTTCCGCTCTTTCGGCTCAGCTCCGCGGTGGCGAGGAGCGTCTGCGAGCCGCCATAGGACAGTTCCACGGAGCGTCCGAACGACTTCGCGCCCGTCTCGACCGGCGGGCGGATCCCCGCCGCGCAATAGACCATGATCGCGCCGCCCTCCTCCGCCGGCGCCGACGGAGAAACGAGCCGCCACGCCACCCAGGAGAACGCCACGATGGAGGCCAGGAACGCGAGCCACTTCTTCACGACGGCCTCCTCGGACGGAGCGACAGCAGCAGCAGGAGGATCACCGCCCCCGCGGCGAGCAGCCACGTGAGCTGCGACCGGGGCGAGGACGTCTCGGGTCCGGGCGTGCCCACGAGCTCCTCCTCGGGGCGCGGGTGCTGGAGCATCTCGCCAGCCGGGATCTCCGTCACCTTGCCGGGGACCTCGCCCACGAGCCCGGTCCAGTCCGCGGCCATGAGGAGATCGACGCCCGGCACCGACGACTTCGCCGTGTTGGTGCAGGGCGCGACCAGCGCCTCGGCCGCCCGCCTCACCCCCTCGACGGAGATCTCCGTCGGCGCCATCACGCGGCCGCGCCCGAAGACGGGGAACGCCATCGGCCCTGGATGGGCCACGGCGGCCTGGAGGAGCATCTTCACCAGGAGCGGCTCCTTCTGGGGCGAGACGCGGAGGACCGAAAAGTCGAGCTTGAGCGGGACCGTCTTGTTCGTCAGCGCGTCCTCGGGATCCTCGCGGGGCTCGGGGAGCTTGAGCGACTCCTCGAGATCCCGGAGCGTCGAATCGAGAAGGTTCGCCGCCACGTCGTCCCTATCCTTCTCGCCGCTCTCGACCAGCACCCACACCGCCGACTCGCCCGTGAGGAGCCGGTGGAGGATCTCGCGCCGCGCGGGAGAGTCGAGCAGCGCCGCGACCGCCTTCGGATCGGGCGGGCCGGACCAGAGAAGGGGCCCGCGCCCCGACGGGAACGCCACCTCCAGGCGCACCGGCCCGGCCACGCGGTGCACGAGCGCGTTCGCACCGGCCACCTCGATCGTCGAGTCTCCCCGGACCACGAACTCATAAGGATCCGCCTTCCACCGCTCCAGCGCGTAGCGGAACAGCGGGATCCGGCACGTGGGCGCGACCTCGATCCCGCAGAGGATCGAGACCGACACGCGCGCTTTGAACGCGACCTTGATCTCCTTCTTCGCCTTCACCTCGCGGAACTCGCGGACGAGCGCGACATCGGGCCCGCCCGCCTCCTTCGCGATGTCGAACGCCGTCAGCGCCGGCTGCCCCTGGAGCAGGACGTCGAAGACGCGCTCGCCGGGCTTCATCCCGTCGGGCTCCACGAAATGGAGCAGCACGGTGTAGAGCCGCTCCTCCTTCGCGTCCTTGTCGAGCGAGAGCGTGAGCTCTTTCAGCCCCTTCGCGCCCGACGAGGCGACCCACGCGGGTCCGGCGCCCGAGATCCGCAGCGCGCTCTTCCGGAACATCGCGGGCTTGTCGGGATTCATCGAGACCGGCGCGTTCGGCGACTTCCCCCCCACGCTCGGGTGCTCCACCCAGAGGGTGCCGTCCTCCGCGCGCCGGTCGCCCGCCGCGCCCAGGTTCACGCCGATGCGGCGCACGGGCCCCTTGAGCTTGTCGTCGGCGACGCCGAAGTACGTCCACTCCTCCGCCTCGGGCATCGGGACGAGCGCGACTGACGCCTGATTCTGATAGCTGCAGATGCAGGTCCGCGTGTAGTCGGGCACGGTGATGATCCCGCCGGCCACGACCAGGTTGTTCGTGCAGCTCGTCTTGAACCCGCCGAAGTTCCCCGTGCCGCCGTCGTTGGCGAGATCGAAGTAGCCCGCGGCGCCGGAGCGGAACGTCATCAGGTGCTCCGAGGCGGCGGGCGTGTTGCAGCCGTAATTTCGGAACCACGACCATTCCATCGGCTGCTGCGTGAACGGGTTGAGCCGGCCCACCGCGGCGCCGGTGCGGAGATCGCACGCGCGGTCGGCCATGAGGATCGTGTCGCCGTGGATCATCGCGGGGCCGAGGTAGTTCTTCTTCCAGAGCTCCACGCCGTCCGATCCGCGGTGAGCCCGCATCCCCTTGGCCTCGTCGATCAGCGTGTCGCGCGCCACGCGGCCCGCCTCCACGAGGACGTCGCGTCCCTCCGAGTAGCTGAGCCACGTGCCAAAGACATCGTCCTCGCTCTCCCAGACCTCGCCGCCGTCCTTCAGGTCGAAGGCGACGATCCGCGGCGGCGTCTTGGGGATCTCGTTCTTCTTCTTCATGCGCTCGACCTGCGGGCCGGAGAGGCGGTCGATCGCGTAGAGCCGCCCGCCGCCCGCGCAGATGGCGTTGTGGCGGAACGCCGCGCGCGCCTGGGCCTGCCAGAGGACCTTGCCCGTGTGTCGGTCCAGGGCGACCAGGCGGCGGCTCGCAGAAAGCGTGTCGTTGTCACCCTTGAAGGGGATGATCCGCTGGACGATCGAGGCCTGCGTCGCGAGAGGGTCGTCGAACCCGCCTTCCACTTTCCGCTCGGAGGCGACGTCCAGGAGCGGCTCGGCGCCGCCGATCAAAAGGTCGCCGACGATGTTGATGTACCCCCACATCGAGGGCTTGCCCAGGACAGGCAGCGTGAACTCCATCAGGGTCTTCCCCGTGGCGGGATCGAGCCGGAGGCACTTGTTCCGGTAGGCGACGTAGATCCCGTCGGAGGTCGAGACATAGTTGGTGCCGGTCCCGTTCGCGCCCGCCTGGTGGACGACGTTGTTGTAGAAGTCGCCGACGCCAGGCAGCGGCGCCTCCCAGAGAAGGCGCCCGGTGTAGATGTCGAGGGCGCGCATCTTGTCGATGCCCTCGATGACCAGGCGGCCGTCGATCACCTGCGGCTGCGGCCCGTGGCCGTGGCGCGGGAGGATTCCCTCGTGCGACGGGCCGCCGAACCAGAGCATCCCGAGCGGCGCGCGGGCGATCTGGTCCTTCGAGACGCGCGTGTTGGCGGCGTCGGCGTGCTCGTGCGTCCAGTTCCCGGCGCCGGGCAGCGCCCCGGCGCGGACGACGACAAGGTAGTCCTTCACCTCTTCGATCTCGGCGCCGAGCAGGCCGGCGGCCTCGATCCACTCGCGCACGCTCTCCTTCTTCACCTGCCGCGCGGGAAAGAACAGTTTGCCGCCATAGGGGCGGAGGGCCGGGTAGAGTTTCCGGAGGTCCTCCATCCCGGGCGGCCGGTTGAGGCCGAAGTCGATGGCGCTCGCGAAGTAGGGAGGGAGCGAGAAGGTGCGCGGCTCGCCCCGGTGGACAACTCCTCGATCGCCGTACCCTCCGCACGAGAGCAGGGAATCGCGGGTGGCCTGGACCTGCTCGGCCTCCGGCTGGACGAAGATGACCCGGAGCCGGGTCTTGTGGAGATCGCAGACCAGGGAACGCGCCCCGGACTCGGTGAACCGGACCGCGTAGCCCTCCTCGACCCCGCCCGCCGTCATCGTCTCGGCGAAATCGGAGACACCCGCCTCCTTGGACGGCCCCTCGCGCGGCGCGGCATGGGCCATCGGCGGGATCGGCTCGGCCCCGAAGCACTGGATCCGTCCCTCGCGCGTGACGACGAAGAGACGGTCGTCCGCCGCGAGGAGCGTGGCCGCCGTCCCCGGCACGTCGATCCGCCCGATCTCCTTGTTCTTCTCGAAGACGGCGACGCGCCCCTCGGTGCCGAGGTAGAACTTGTTCCCCGCGCGGATCATGCACTCGATCCGCGGCGCCTCGACCGTCTGGGCGGGGCTCATCTTCCACATGGGCTTCGAGTTCTTCGAGCCCTTGCGGTCGATCGTCTCGATCGTCGTCGCGACCGGCGGCTTGGCGAGAAGGATGTCCTTTGTCTTCCCCGCGTACCAGATCGTCTCGGGGGTCACGACGATCGCGCGCGCCACGTCGCCCGCGTAGGCGCCCGTGCCGAGGTCGTACGCCGAGCCGCCCGCGTAGAAGTACGAGCCGGCGGCCGCGACGTCGAGTCCGCCGCGCCGGCCGTTGTCCGCGAACTTGAAGTACTGGATCTTCCCGCTCTTCCGGTCGTAGCACGCCGGGACGGAACGCCCGCCGGGGACGAGCAGGCGGTCGCCGATCACGGCCATCGGCCCCTGCGGCGCGACGCCCGCGAACGCCTCCGTGTTGTGCGGCTGCATCATGTAGGTCGAACCGTCGCCCTCGTTCGACCAGGCGATCTTCCCGGTCCGCGCGTCGAGCGCATAGAGGAAGGTCCCCATGAAGGGCCAGATGCCGGCCGCGAAGTAGACCGTCCCGTCGGCGACGACGGGGGCACCCCGCGCGGGCCAGGTGGAAATCAGCCGCTCGTTGCCCAGGATCCGCCGGTCGCGCGGCCCGCCGAGGAACTTCCAGAGAAGCGAGCCCTTGTCGGCATCGAGACAGTAGAGGTGGCCGTCGTCCGACGTGAAGTAGACGCGCCCCTCCGCCGCGGCGGCCGGGTAGCGGACGGGCCCGTCGGTGAAGAACGTCCACTTCTCGATCCCCGTGCGGGTGTCGTAGGCAGCGAGGCTGTCAGTCCGCGACGAGGGGACGAACATCGTCTGCCCCAGGACGACGGGCTCGTACTCGGCGTCGAGCTGCATGCGGGGCTGGTCGGGCCAGCCGGGCCGGAGCGGCGGGAGATCGCGGGTCCACTGGAGCTGGAGGCGGTCGGGGAGCGCGCGGGGCGTGGAGGCGGTGTGGGCCGCGTCGTGGCGCCACATCGGCCAATCGGCCGACCCTTCCTGCGGAGCCGCAAAGCCCAGGCAGAGGCAAAGCCAGAGACCCATGAAGGAAATAGCGCTCGCCCGGCGAATCATGTCCGGCTGTCCATTGTATGCGCGACGGTTCGGAAGGGAGCTTCCTATTTGGATTTGAGCGATTCGAGATAGGCCAGCAGGGAGGCCAGGTCGCCCGTCGTCAGCCGGTCCGCGAGCCCCGTCGGCATGACCGACGTCTCGCGCTTGACCCGGGCGACGATGTCCTTCTTCTTCAGCACCGCCGCCGTGCCCTGCACGTTCCTCACCTCGACCTCGTCCCCGGACTCGCGCGAGACGAAGCCCTCGACCACGTCGTCGCTCGAAAGCTTGAACGCCTGCGTCTCGAATCCCTGCGCGATCTTCGCGCTCGGCTTGAGGATCGACTCGACCAACTCGGCGCGGCTGTACCGGGTGGCGATGCCGCCGAGGAAGGGGCCCTTGGGAGGCTCGTCGGGGGAGACCGTGTGGCAGGCCGCGCAGCCCTGGCGCTGGTAGAGGGTCGCGCCGTGCTTCGCGTCGCCCTTCTCCTTCACCGCCTCGGCGACGACCTGCTCATAGGGGAGCTTTTCGATCGGGGTCCCCTGGGAAACCTTGTTGAGCCCGAGCTGGTCCGCGGCCCACGCCGCGGCCTTCTTGACGTCCGGCCTCGTGTCTTTCGCGAAACTGGAAACCTGGTGCGCGTAGGCATCCACGCGGGCGCGACCCACGGCGCGGAGGAGCGGCACGAGCGCGTCAGGCTGGGTCCACGCGCGGTCCACCGCCTGGAACGCGGCGGCCCGCGCCTCGCTCTTCCCCGCGGAGAGCTTCGCCAGCACCCCGAACGCCACCTCGCGGCGCTCGCCGGCCAGCTTGACGAAGAAGTCCACGTTCTGGGCATGGCGCGCGTCGCGCACGAACTCCTCCCACACGGGCTGGAGGTCGCCGTCGGGCTTCTCCAGGCCGCGCGCAATCGCGTCGAGCGGCGGCGACTTCAATTTGAGCAGCGCCCGGATCGCTTTCGCCCGGAGCGCGGAGGGCTCCTTCTCCGAGACGGCGACGGCCACGAACAGCTCGACGGCCTCGTCGGGGATCGGCGAGCGGGCGGCGAGGAGATTGACCGCGACCGGTCGGAACGAGGGATCGTTCGCAGCCTCCTTGAGGACGAGCGCCGCCGCCTCCGGCAGGTCGACGCGGTTGCGCTGGAGCTCGGTCAGCAGCCACCGCGTCGTCTCGGTTCCGGCCCCGAGCTCGCTCGCCAGCACCCTGGCGATCCGCTCGCTCCCCTCCCACTTGACGGGATTGAAATAGGGCCCCGTCGTGTCGGGCCGCGTGCCCCACCACTTCCCGTCCCATTTGGCTTCCTGGGTATAGAGGCGGCAGAGCGCCGCCAGGAGCGGCTTCCGCGCCGCGGGTCCCTGCACCTTCACAAGCCGCGAGAGAAGGCCGTCAACCACCGGCATTTCGTGGATCGACTGGAGGACGCGCACGGCATTCGGGGTCCCGGCCTCAAGGGCGACGAAGCACTCGTCGACCGCGTGGAGCGACACGAGGCTGTTCACCGCCACGTGGGCGACGATCGGATCGGGATCGGCGAGCAGCCCGGTCAGTTCGGAGGCCGCTTCCTTCTTTTGAAGACGGGCCACCGCCACCGCCGCCTGCAGGCGCACCCGCGGATTCGAATCCCGGAAGAACCGGGTGATGACGTCCGACGGCATGGGCCCTCGACGGTCCGCCAGCGCCCGCAGGGCAAACTCGCGGAGCTCGGCGTGGTCCAGGAACTTGATGAGGGTCTCGTGGCTTCGCGGGCCCTGCAGCTGCAGGAGCGTGAAGACCGCCGCGACGCGGCCGGCGAGCGGGGCGTCGGAGAGCGCGAGCTTCGAGAGTCCCGACGCGAACCCGGGCTTGTCCCCGCGGCGGAGGATCTCCCTCTGGATCGCGAGGCGCCAGACCGCGCTGGGCGACGCGAGGTCCTGCACCAGCGCCTCGTCGGTGGACTTCTTCAGATCGCGGGTGGGCGCGGGTTTCAGGCCCGCCGGCGAGATCCTCGCCACGTATCCGACGTTCGGGCCGCTGTAGGTGAAGTTGCCGTTCTTCCACGAGGAGACGTTGAGCCGCGACTGTCCGTCGACATCGATGTCGGTCGGCCGCGGGATCTCCAGGAACGGCTCCTGCTTCGCCTTGAACGTCGCGCCGTTGGCCACGAGGGGATGGCGATGGACGGCGCTCCTCCCCCACTCGCAGGTGTAGAGCGCGCTGCCGAGGCCGGGCTCGTCCAGGTAGAGCGACCCACACGGGGCGCCGCCGCCCGAGTCGGCGAGCGGCTGGACGATCTCCTCGCCGAAGTGCTGGAAGAGCGAGGGATAGCCGAAGTTCGCGGAGGGGACGACGTGGCTCAGCCGGACGTCCCATCCGCCGCCGTCGTTGGTGTTGTCGCGGGTGAACGCGTTGAGGAACGGATCGACCGCTACGTCATAGATGTTCCGCTGGCCGCGGGAGTAGATCTCGAGGCCCGAGCCGTCGGTGCGCACGCGCATCACCCCGCCGCCGTGAAGCTGGACTTCCGTGC